>NZ_JBEPQI010000010.1:0-319434 GCF_040547725.1 Bradyrhizobium sp. LA2.1 | reverse complement strand
GCTGCCTGAACGGGTCAGATGCCGCCCTCGATACGAAGGCCATCCGTCAAAAGCGCGGGCGTCACCGTGCGGAGAAAATCGCGCTTACACTTGAGTTAATCGTGGGGCCTAATCGAAAGGTCGCGATATGGAACCGACCAGCAGAATATCGGACCACATCGATCATCAGACTGCCCGGTCGATCTGTGACGAGGTGGGTGACAGATTGCAGCAGAACTTATCTCTCGGAGCCTCGCCTCTGCCGCCGTACCTCGAACGTCTAGTCGATGAATTGCGCAAACAGGAACGTCATCCAATTGATGGCGTCGCAGCGCCCGCTAACCGTTTCCTTCATGCGACGCGACGGGTAGTCGCCGCCATCTGAGTGCGTAAAGAAGAAGCCGTCGCCGCGCTCAACCCGGCGGCGGCTTTTCCGCTAATCTTGTCGCTGAGGCATTCCAGGCTTTGGCCGCACCGGACGCTATCAGGACGCGCTTGTTCAGTGAACGGCCAAGCCGCGCTGCTTCCCCTGTTGGCCCTAAGCTGACGTTTTTGGGACCGTTGGCGTGAGGTCGGCTTATGACCCAACTCGGACATTTGCGCGAGACGGGGGTGGCGGCGAATAAATGCGACGCGCGTACGTTCGAGTAACCCACCTCAGCGCATGGTCGGAGCATGCTCCCGCTTGGCTAACGCCAGAGCACGGTGAACCAAGATTGGAGCGCTGCCAAAGGGCGACAGCGGAATTAAATGTCGGCCCCCTTGTTGGGCGCACCACGCTCTTCTGCGCCCTGTAATTCCTTCTGCGCTTGGTCCCAGAACTCGTCTTGGCGTCCTTCGGGTTTGCCCGCCTGCTCCCACAGCTCAAACGCGCGTTTCCGTATCTGCTCCTCGGTTGGGTGGGCCATCACGAAACCTCCCAGAGCGCAGGTCCTGCTTTGGACAGGAGGCACAAACGGCAGCACCGCCGGGCCAATTTTATCCCAAAGAGCCAATTCGAGCTTCGGAGAGTCGTTCCTTGTTTTCAGGTATGCCGCCGCCCGATTTTCCTCGTCTCGCCACGTGCCTTATCGGCCGGATCATCCGCCAAGGCCCATAGCAGCCGTATCCCGGCCGATGGCCCGAAGTCGGCTTCTGACCCCGGCAGACGTTTGCTGGGCTAACTTTTGTTCTGGCGTCGCTCTGGTTCCGGGTGCACACTGGTTCCCTCACCGCTCGGCACCGTGCTTTGATCGGTGATGAGAACGCCGGTTGCGCTCCCGCCCAATTCACGCAGGGAAAGGAGAGTGCCATGGGACGACGCCCACGATCCCACATTGACGACAATCTGAACGTGGAAAGAACCCGCATCATAGCGGAATTGGAAAATACGCCGCCAGGACCGCGGCGTGATCTCCTAGAACGCAAACTGCGGCAGCACGAAACCGCTTCTCATATAGACGGGTGGCTAACGTCGCCGGGCCTACAACCCCCGGAGGAATAAGGCCGTCTCAGGCCAACCGAGGAATCGATCAATGAATTCGACTCATCGAACGATTTGAAAACGCGAGTGTATGCATGAACGGAACACGCAGTAACTCAAAATACGGGCTTCAAGCATTGGACGGGCAGCAGAAACAAGGGCACCGCGCATATATTATGGGCCTCGACGGACATATCGAGCTTCGCATCGATCTATTGTGCGAGGACGAAATCGAAGCCAAGAAGCGCGCCAGATCCTTAGCTGACGGGTGCGACGTAGAACTATGGTGTCAAGATCGAAAGATTGCGGAATTCAAGAGTGAGTAAGGCCGCCTCAGTTGGCGGCCGCTTTCGTGCTCACCATCCTGCTACGTCACCTTCTGGCCCATCGCTTGCGTGAACGCGGTGCAGCCGGCCTGTCCTCACGCCCAGCTCTATTCTTCAGCCGACGATGTCACGGTCGATCGCAAAATCATCAAGTAGGAGTGAAGTGCCTCCCGAAAGCAGGGTGGCGATCAGCTCTGCCGCGAGAAAGCTGAATGTGATGCCATTCCCGCCGTAGCCGAAAGCAGCAAAGACATTCTTGCAACCAGGGACTCTCCCAATCAGGGGTAGCCCGTCACTGGTGGTATCGAAGGCGCCCGACCAGTTGAAGGCCACATCGCCGGATGCCTGCGGCCAAAGCGCTTTCAGATATGCCCTGAGCGCCTTCACCTTGTCCGGCGTCGCTGCATCGCGGGCGTGTGGCTGAATGAGCGTGTCATCATCCTCACCACCCACGATGATCCGGCCGTCCGTTGTCGTACGCGCATAATGATAGTTCTGAGACGCCTCCCAGATCAGTGCTTGCTCAGGCCAGAGATTGTGTGGCTGCGGGACCGTTGCGATCGCCCAACTGGACGCTGGTTTTTGGGCTCTGGGTCGCACAATGTCCGGCATCACATAACCGGTCGCAAGCACCACGTTGCGCGCCTCAACCGACAGTCCGGCCTCAAGACCGACAGTTACGCCTGATGCGCTGCCGTCAAACGCAATCGCATCGGCTTTGAGCAGACGAGCGCCGCGCTTGACAGAAATGCCGAGCAGGCCGCGCGTCAGTCGCACGGGATCGGCGTCGGCCGCATCGCTTGACAGGATCGCGGCAGCCCGGCCGACCGTGAAACGCTGCAGCAATCCGGCATAGTCGAGCAAGTGTGACGGCAAATCGGCGCGGGACCTGACTGCATACTCGTCGTTGATGAGTTTTGGACTATCGCCCACGGCAAGATAGAGCGAAAGACGCGGCCGCATCTCGCAGGGAATTCCATGATGCGCGACGAGCGACATCAATGCCCGCGTTGCACCGTGGCTCGCGCGATAGCAGCGAATTGCCTTTTCAAAACCGTAGAGCTGCGTGAGTTCGAGAAGCGGACGGTCGATTTCCCACAGCAGCATCGCCGTGCTTGCAACCGTGCTACCGAGGCTCGGCAGCTCACGATCGATCACCACCACTTGCCGGCCCTGCCGGGTCAGGCGTTCAGCGACCAGAGCGGCGGTGATGCCGGCGCCAACGATCAGCACATCGCAGCGGAAACTCTCGGTCACAGGCTTGATGTTCGGGGGTGGTAGATTGGCCCACGGCGAATATGGGCTTCGCAGGTCGTCCTGTTCGATGTTGTCATCTCTAAAGATAGGACGCTCCCACAAACGCTCGGGCACCTTAAGGGCAACTCATCAAAGGTTGTGGCGTTCCCTACGTGACGGCGCAGCTGAGGGATTGTGGACCTCAAATGGGATCCGGCGCCCTCGTTTAGCAACGATACTCCGCTCCGCTGGTTGAAACTGCAAAGTCGCGGAGCCCTTCATGGCACATCGAGACAAGACTTCCGTATCCCGCCGGCAAATCGTCCGCGCGGCGAGCGCGACGCTCGCCGCGGCTTCGCTGGCATCTTCAACAGCGAAAGGAAACACTGATATGGCCGAGCAGGACCTGGTCGATCCCGTCACCCGCTATCCGAAGCCACCATTCAAGAAGCAGTCACAGCCCTGGCCCGGCCTCGCCGGCAAGATGGAGCCGCGTCCCGATCACGGCGAGACCAGCTACAAGGGCTCCGGGCGGCTCGCCGGCCGCAAGGCGCTGATCACAGGCGGCGATTCCGGCATGGGCCGCGCGGCCGCGATCGCATATGCACGCGAAGGCGCCGATGTCGCCATCAACTATCTGCCCGCGGAAGAGCCCGACGCACAGGAGGTCATCGCCCTGATCAAGAAGGAAGGCCGTACCGGCCTTGCGCTTCCCGGCGACCTCAAGGAGGAAGCCTTCTGCAAGAAGCTGGTCGAGCAGGCTATGCAGGGCCTCGGCGGTCTCGACATCATCGTCAACAACGCCGCTCGTCAACAGACGCGCACCTCCATCCTCGACGTCTCGTCGGAGGATTTCGACGCGACCATGAAAACCAACATCTACGCACCGTTCTGGATCATCAAGGCAGCACTGCCGCATCTGAAGCCCGGCTCTTGCATCATCGGCACGACGTCCGAGCAGGCTTACGATCCCTCACCCGATCTCTACGATTACGCACAGACCAAGGCGGCGACCATGAACTACGTGAAGTCGCTGGCGAAGCAGCTCGCCTCGAAGGGCATTCGGGTCAACGGCGTTGCGCCGGGGCCGATCTGGACGCCGCTCCAGGTTTCGGGCGGCGCTACGATGGAGAAGCTCGAGAAGTTCGGCGGCATGACGCCGCTCGGCCGCCCAGGCCAGCCCGCTGAGCTCGCCTCGATCTATGTGCAGCTCGCCGCAGCGGATGCGAGTTATGCGACCGGCCAGGTTTATGGCTCGGCAGGCGGATCAGGACAGCCGTAATCGCTGAAGGCAGACGATTGAGCTCAGGAACCATCATCGGTCCTGAGTTTTACAAAACTGTCATGGAGAACATGTCGCCAGCTTTGGACCCCTGCCTGGACCGATGGCGCTCGTAACAGTCAAACCTACACGGATCGATGTCGCGATCGCCGATGAGATCGCGGCTCACACCGACTACGAGGTCGAGGACGCTTCCAAGGCCCTCACTTGGGGCGCGGACGAGCATGTGCTGCTCGCACTGGCGGCGGCAGGCTGGCTTTATGTCCAGCTCCGCAAGCCGCAGCAGGCCCCACTCGCAAATCACATTCTGACGGCCTCACTGGTGACGGCCGTACTACCGCATATCCTCAAATCCGCGTTCGACCAGACCAGACCTGATCGGCTGACAATCGTCGGCCACCGGCATGGCGTTCCCGTCTCCGGGCGGGCACGCGATGCCTTTCCATCCGGTCATGCCGTCCACATGGGTGCACTGGCGTCCGCAGCGGGTCTGCTGCCGCCAGCGCGGCGTCGCGCCGTGCGTGCTATCGCGGTCGCACTTTCGCTGACGCGGATCTCGCTGCTTGCGCATTGGGCAAGCGACGTCGTTGCCGGTTTTGCGCTTGGCGCCGCGGTCGAACGACTCTTGCGGCCTTGGACATTGGCGGGACGTCGCCGCGACCCGCGACGCCCTAGAATTGAAAGGGCGTGATCGATACTGAGAGCTTGCCGTCTGTCGCCTTCTGGACGGAAAACTCGATCTCTTTCGAGGCCTTCACATCACCCACCGTGACTGAAATCGCGCCGCTGCATTGCAAGGTGTGCTTCTGATTGCTCCTGGAGGTCGTCACGATCTTCTCGCCGAAAAGGTAGAGCGGCTTGTTGTTCTCCAGGCTGACCTTGGCCGTGGAATTCCTGGCGGCGAATTCGACCAGCGGATTGCGATGATCGTCCGAAACGATATCGAGGATGGCCTTTCGAGTTTCCGGAGAATCGCATTCAGGCTTTCCGCGACGATTTGCAATCATCTCAACGTTGGCAACGTCCTATTAAAGTTCCGTAAAGCGGAACTAGACAGGCAATCGCCCCTGATCTTCGGACCAATCAATAATCTCGAAGAACATGCCCCGACGAAGCATTTCGGTCTCTAGATTGGCGGCATGCTCCCGCCAATTAGACGTTTCGCGAACTTGGAAGCGCGGTTTCTCTCCGGCAGCCTTCTGAGCATCGTCCGACGCGAGAGCGCCGCGAACACTTTCATACATCATCGTGATGCTGTCGTTTGTGAAAGCTCGATAGTCCATCGGTCCAACAAAAGTGCCGTCGCCGGGTTGGGTTCAGCGACGGCTCCAGTGGGAGTTCGTTGATATCGACTATGCGCTAGTCGGGATAATGATGGGCTTTGGGAGTTAACGGGCCGTTTCCTGCCCAATATCGGAGAGCGGGCCCCGGCGTACGCTCGCTGCCTCGCCCTGTGCTAAAGCCTAAGCTCCGCGCCAGGCGCCACACGCCTTCGCGAAAGCCACCAACGAACTGATCAGATACGTCTGGTGGCAGAATTGGCTGAGATCATCGAATGAGCCGCTCACCATGGTGGCAAGTTCAAGCGCCGGAGCATGCTCTGTTCACCAGCGACCCAACTCCAAACGTCGTTGCCGGTCTGCCGCTCCGTCCATCGTCTAGGACTATCTCGCGACCACCGGCACCGGCGAGGTCAAAGACCGCACGGGGGCCCTGCATGTCCTCGCCAATCTAGGAAGCTTGGGGCTGAGAAAGATCGGCGTGGCGCGCTCCAGACAAGCAGAACCTCAGTGTTTCGCTATTGCACTTTGTGCCGATACATTGAGGGGCTCGCGGCCATAAGTTACAGCCGTTGGAGGAGACAGCACCCGGAGGTGGTCACGTTTCGCGGACCTTGCGCATCTTCAGCAGTCGTGGGGCACGCGGGTGCCGGGTATGGCCTGTCATCTTTCCGCTTGATGCCACGAAAACCGAGTTTTGCGCGCCGAAGATCGGCGCCAGTGACGGCCGCATCGGGCTGCCCGTCCAACAGGCCCGAAGGAACCTGAATCCAGACAATCGGTTATCTCTCAGTTTTAGCATCACCGGTAGGATTGTATGCTTCGCCGGTAGGTTTCTTTTTTCGGGTATCGCTCGGTACTCTGAAACGGGGCGCGGCTGGTCATGGTGGATTATCGCAAAATCTTCGAAAGCTCTCCCGCGCTATTCCTTGTCCTCGGCGCCGACGAGACTTTCCCCATCCTGGACGCCAGCGATGCCTACCTTCGGGCCACTCACACGGAACGCGATGCGATCATAGGTCGCCCTCTGTTCGAAGTCTTCCCGGACAACCCCGAAGATCCGTCTGCGACCGGAATCACGAACCTCCGCGCGTCCCTCAAAAGAGTCCTTGCCGGGGGTCGACCAGATACGATGGCCGTACAGAGGTACGACGTCCGCGGACCGGGCGGCGACTTTGAGCAACGGCACTGGTCGCCCCTGAACTCTCCGGTGATCGGACCGGACGGGCGGGCTCAATACATCATGCACCGGGTCGAAGACGTCACCGACATCACCCGGGGCGACCGCGTGGCCGCGCTTGCAGACGAGACCATGCGGCTCGAAGTCATGCCGCGGGCGCAAGAGCTGCAGGAGGCCAACCGTCAACTGCGGGAGGTTACCGAGCAGTTCCAGGCAGTCTACGACCAGGGCCTGTTCGCCGCGCGCCTCCGCCTGGACGGGACGGTCCTCGACATCAATCGGTCGGCCCTCGAGGTTTGCGGCTTCCAGCGTGCGGACGTCCTCGACCGCCCGTTCTGGGAGTGCGGTTGGTGGAATCGGTCGCAGGAGGTGATGGCGTGGGTCCGTCACGCCGTCGAGCAGGCTACAGCCGGCGAGCCGTTCCGCGGCGAGTCGCTGTATTTTTGGGGTGACGGTTCGGAGCACATCGTTGACTTCGCCTGCATGCCGGTGCGGGACGCGTCCGGCCGCGTGGTCGTCGTCGTGCCGACGGGCATGGACGTCACGGAACGGGTCAGGGCCGAACAGAACCAGCGGGAGTTGGAGGCCGAACGCCGGCGAGCCGAGGCGCTCGCCGAGATCGACCGCGGCAAGACGCGGTTCTTCTCCAACATCAGCCATGAATTCCGCACGCCGTTGACCTTGATGCTTGGGTCGCTCGAAGAGATGAATCGCGAGTCTGGTGGAGCGACGATTCCGGCCGCGTACTTCGATCAGATGGACCTGGTCCACCGCAACGGCTTGCGCCTGCTCAAACTTGTCAACACGTTGCTCGACTTCTCGCGGATTGAGGCGGAGCGCGTGCAGGCCGTCTATGAGGCGACCGATCTCGCCGAGATGACGGCGCATCTTGCCAGCGAATTCCGCTCGGCGATCGAGAAGGCTGGTCTGACACTGGTCGTCGATTGCCCGCCGCTTTCGGACACCGCCTTCGTCGACCGGGAAATGTGGGAGAAGATCGTCCTCAATCTCCTGTCCAATGCCTTCAAGTTCACATTCGAAGGTACGATCGAGGTGTCCCTGCGACAGGCAGACGAGCAGTTCGAGCTCGTCGTCGCCGATACCGGCACCGGCATTTCGACCGCTGAGCTGCCTCGGCTGTTCGAGCGCTTCCACCGCGTGGAGGGTGCGAGGGGCAGGACCTACGAAGGTTCGGGCATCGGGCTTGCGCTTGTGCAGGAGCTTGCGAGGCTACACGGCGGCGAGGTCACCGCCGAAAGCGAACTTGGCAAAGGCTCGACATTCCGGGTGACGAGATCGGCGGCGTCCGCACGCAAGCCTCGACGGGCCTGAGCGCGAGGCCGTTCGTTGAAGAGGCGCTGCGCTGGCTTCCCGATACCTCGGCCGTGCCTGACGAGATCATCGAGGTCGCGTTGCCCGTGGAACAGGCTGCTGCGCCTCAAGCGCAACGGCCGCTCGTTTTGCTGGCGGACGACAACGCCGACATGCGCGAATATCTGACGCGCATTCTCGGCGAGCATTACCGCGTCCACGCGGTGCCGGACGGTGAGGCGGCCTTGGAAGCAATCTCCCGAAAACTGCCCGATCTCCTGCTCAGTGACGTGATGATGCCGCGGATTGGCGGGATGGAATTGCTGATGCGGCTACGCGCAGACCCCCGCACCAGGTCACTGCCAGTGATCCTGCTTTCAGCGCGTGCGGGCGAGCAGACCAAGGTCGAGGCCCTCGGTGCCGGCGCGGACGACTATATTGTGAAGCCGTTCACTGCGCGAGAACTGCTGGCGCGCGTAGACGCGCATCTGAAGATCGCAAGCGTGCGTGGCGAGGTGATGGAAAGCCTTCGTCAAAGCGAAGAACGGTACCGCGCCTTCGTCACCGCGACCTCGGACATTGTCTATCGCATGAGTCCAGACTGGAGCGAGATGCGCAACCTCCAGGGCAAGGACTCCGTCCGCGATACGGAGAGCCCGAGCAAGACCTGGCTCGAAACGTACATTCATCCGGACGATCAGCCGCAGGTCTTGTCGGCCATCGACGAGGCGATCCGGACCAAGACACCGTTCGAGTTCGAGCATCAGGTCAAGCAGATCGACGGTACGTTGGGCTGGGTGCACTCGCGAGCCGTTCCGGTGTTCGACGAGGACGGCGAGATCGTCGAATGGTTCGGATCCGCGCGCGACGTCAGCGAGCGAAGGCGGCACGACGAGACGCAGCGCCTTCTGGTCAGCGAACTCAGCCACCGCGTGAAGAACATGCTCGCGGTCGTCCAGGCGATCGCCCAGCAGACGCTCCGGCGCGCGAAGGACCCGGCCGAGTTCGCGGTGAGTTTCGGCGGCCGCATTCAATCGCTTTCGAGTATGCACGGGCTCCTCAGTCAGTCCGGCTGGCAGCACGCGGATCTCCTCGACATTCTGCGCGATCAGCTTGCTGCGCACGATGCTTCTCGTGTGGTAGCTTCTGGTCCCCCGGTACGGCTTGGGCCGCAGGTCGCGTTGCACGTGGCACTGATGCTGCACGAACTCGGCACCAACTCGGTCAAGTACGGCGCCCTGTCGAAGCCCGAGGGTACTGTGTACGTGGGCTGGGCGGTGAACGACGACAAGCTGCGGCTGGAATGGCGCGAGCGAGGCGGGCCGCCGGTCAAATCGCCCCTCAAACGCGGCTTCGGAACCAACCTCATCGAACAGACCGCGAAGAGCGAGGGTGGAAGCTCTCACGTGTCCGCGGAGGCGGAGGGCTTACGCTGGGAGATCACGCTGCCTCTCAGCGCGGAAAAATCGATTGCGCCGGAAGAGCGCGGCCGGTCCACATCGTCAAGTAGTCCACGCAGCATGCGTCAGGCCGCACCAGCCGAACCGCTCAAAGGCAAGCGATTCCTGATCGTCGAGGACGAGCCCCTGATTGCGCTCGACATCGTCGCTGGTCTGGAAGGCGCCGGTGTGAACGTCGAGGGTCCCATCGGTTCGGTGAAGGACGCGCTTCGGGCGGTCGAGGAAGGTTCGTTCGACGGAGTGCTGCTTGATGCCAATTTGCGGGGAGAACCCGTAGACGAGATTGCTGCGGCGCTCACTCGGCGGAATGTCCCATTCGTGTTCGTGACGGGTTATGGGCGTCAGGCGTTGCCGGAAAGCTTCGCTCGGTCGATGGTGCTGACGAAGCCCTTTACGCAGGAACAGTTGCTTCAGACGGCCTCGCAACTCGTGGGGTCGGAACGCTCGGGCCTATACTTGCTCAAGGACCGCGGCTGACGCAGCGGTTCGTTTGCGGCTCGGCTTCAGCAGTGACATGCGCGCCTCGTCAGACGGCCTGGTTCTCGGCCTAGCAAGAACGTTGATCTTCATCAAGAGCCATCGATGGAACTGCAAGGGCCCCTATGCTCGATCCGCAGAACCCGGCTGACGGCCCCGACGACGTCGTCCGCATGATAGGGCTTCTGCGGTGTTAGCCTTTCGGACACCAGACGGGGTGTGACGGGCGAGAAACCGGTCGCATAGATCACGGGTAGATCGGGGTCGTGTTCTCGAGAATGTTCGGCGATCTTCCATCCGTCGATGCCGCCGGGCAACCTGACGTCGGTGATCAGAACGTCGACAACCTGCCGCCCGCACCACGCCAATGCCTCTGCGCCATGCGCCGCGTAGTCGTATCCTTCCTCCCGCCAAGTTTCCACGACGAGCTCGCGTATGAGGCGTCGTCCTCGACGACGAGCATCGCACTGGCGACTCCTTCAACTGACGGGTGGAGCGCTTCTGCCGACAGCAGGCGCGTTGACCGGCGCGGCAGGCCCGCTCTCGCAAGCGGGCTTGCCGGTAACCGTCAGAACCCAGAATAGTAGTCGTTCACCGCTCTTGCGCGTCCCGGGTCGTTCCAGTCCCAGGCATTGTCGTTGCCGTACTTCGGCGCGCCCTGAAGCCTGTCGGCGGTAAGATTGGTCCGGTAGCCGCCAAGACCTGTGTCGTACTTCAGCGATTGCCAGGGCAGGGGGTAGTGATCGTCCCCGATGCCGAGGAAGCCACCGAAGCCGAGAACCGCGTACGACACTTGGCCGCTGACCTTGTCGATCATGACGCGCTCAATCGAACCGATCTTCTGGGCGTCGGACCCATAGACCGCTGTGCCTTCGACCTTGTCGCTACCGATCAGCGTACCTGTTTCACGCCTTTCCGTTTCCATCGTCGTCTCCTCCTAGAAACATTGACGCACGACAACTGCGATCGAGAGGCGATCGTTCCTACGTTTTAAAGGTTCGGCGGGAGAGCTATGGAAAAGCGAGCGACGCGGCAAAAACTGATCTCGTACTTCGCGCGTCGCGATGAATTCACCACCCCGACAACCGGCGCAGCGGAAGGTCACAGGATTTCCAGCCTGTCACCCTGTGCGGAAAAATGAGGTTAAGGTAGTGGCCGGGGATCCGCGACGCGGCTTTTGTGCCATCGATTGGAATGAGCCATCCACTCGGAAATCGGCTCGCCATCGCGATGCCGGCCTCCAGCTTCTGCACCAGCCCAAGCCGCCGCGGCCCCGAACAGCAACGCTGCAGCCGCCGAGAAGGCGATGATGATACTTGCCGCACGAGCCCTCGAGATCGCGCTCTTTGCATTTGCCAGCGTCGTATCAACTCGCCTCTCGGCGTCCGTCGCTGCGAGCCCGGTCAATGCAGTGACCTGCTGAACAAGATAGGTGCGATCCTCGGGGAGGACGCCGCCGTGACTCGAAGCAGTTGCTAGAATTCGCGCGGCTTCAGCACGCTCACCCGTCAGATCAACGTTCGGCGGCCGCCGGGGCGCACGGAAGAGATGATCAAGCTCGTAACTTAGGATCGACGGTTCGGTAGCAGACGGCGGTTGAGTCGTTGCGGACGGGCGGTTTGCAGCACCCGCTATCAGCGCGGTCAGAACAGCTCCGATTAAGACCGCGAGCGCCCAGGCAGCAACGCCATGCAGTCCGTCGCGCGTCTCGATGTCATCGGTCGCGGAAGCGTAAGGCGGCCGCACGCGCCCGGCAAAATAGCCGCCGCAGCCAAAACTGATGAGGGACTGAAAGATCAGGTAGACGCCCGACAACAGCCATAGCGCAACGGAAGCATCTCTCCAGGTCGGCGCAGCGGAGGCCATGCCCAGTCCAAGCGCTGTTCCAAAGGAGATCAGTATCAGGGACAAACTCGTAGCGACGAAGGCTCCAACGACGATGGGTGTCCACTGCAATCCCCAGAGCCTGGTTAAGTTGGATGCGGTGGCTGTTTCGGATGCGATCCCGGAGATTGGTTCAATGGCCATGGCGTCTACCTGAGACCGAGTAGAGACAAAATGAACATGACGATGACGATCAGGCCAACGAGATAGATAATTCCATTCATGCGAAGTCCTCCTCTTCGCCACTTCAATGCCAGGCGTGCGTAAGGGTTCCTCGATCCAGACGTTTCCCGCCAGGTGGCGCACTCGCGCGACTCCGGTCGTAAAAGAACAGCCGCGTTGCCGGGGTAAGACAACGCGGCTGGGAAGCAAATCCCCGGAGGAGCCAGGCTTACTTCCTGTTGCTTTGGGGCCGGCCTGATCGCTGCCGGGACCAGAGCCGCCCTGGCCGGACGCGTCAGGCTTCATCATTCCGCCCTTGGTCATGCCGTACTTGTAAAATCCTCACATGCCGTTTCTCAAGGTCGGGGAGACGGCCCCGGTTGGGGGGCTTGGGGGCAAGTAGACCGGGGCTGCTCCGCCAGCATCGGCGGCGATGCTTGGCAGGTCCTCAATTGGCCTTCGGCGCTAGTTGTTCCGCGCCGGTCGATGCAGACGCAGATTCGGCGTCGGTCGCCGGCAGGAATGCGAAGCTGGCAGCATATTTTCGCGTCTGGGATGCGCCAGGCATTGCCGTATCTCGGAATTGGCTTTATGCGCGTCGCTGACTGCTTGGATGTCGGTAATGCTGTTCTATTGAAGTGGTTCTGCCGCAAATTCATCGATGCGGGCGACCCTTACTAGCCAGGAGGGTCGTTTCCTTTCGGCTCTTGTAAGAGTTTCGGCATGTGTCCCCGCGGTTCGCGATCACGTGGGGCAGGGCGCTCGGATGGGACGCGGCCAAGCTTCGGCTGCAGCTCGACGAGATCCGTAAAGACGTCGGCCTGGCGGCGCAGCTCGTCGGCGATCATCGGCGGCTGGCTGGCGATAGTGGAAATCACCGTGACTCGCACGCCGCGGCGCTGCACGGCCTCGACCAGAGAGCGGAAGTCGCCATCGCCCGAGAACAGCACCATCTGGTCGATGTGTTCGGCGAGCTCCATGGCGTTCACCGCGAGCTCGATATCCATGTTGCCCTTGATCTTGCGGCGGCCGGATGCATCGACAAACTCTTTAGTCGCCTTGGTGACGACCGTGAACCCGTTGTAGTCCAACCAATCGAGCAGGGGACGGATCGAGGAAAACTCCTGATCCTCGATGACTGCGGTGTAGTAGAATGCCCGAAACAGTTTCCCGCGGCTCTGAAATTCCTCCAGCAGGCGTTTGTAATCGACGTCGAAGCCCAGGGCTTTCGCCGTCGCGTAAAGATTCGCGCCATCGATGAAAAGCGCAATCTTGTTAGTCGACGCGGATGACATGACTTGCGGGCTTTCCAGAGAGCCGATTTAGGTCTTCGCCGAGAGACCAGCAATTGAACGAAGGACTACGAGACGCACGAAAAATACTTTAAGCTTCAAGCAATCGCATGGCGAGGAGGAACTACGTAGCCACAAAGAAGTTAGCCCATTTAAAATTCTTGAGTAATGTGGCTATTTTAGGTGGTCGTTTTTGGAGTATGCGTCTCATGAGCGATGTGGATTTTCCTGTCTTTGATAGTTCGATCACACGGCGCGGTCGCGGCTGGCGCTGGTGTGTTTCTGGCGAAGCGGGTAAAATCGTCCTGCAGGGTACTGAGCGCAGCCGACCAGCGGCACAGTATATGGCTGCACGAGCGACTTTTTTGCTGCTCCTCACCGCGTCGTATTGGAGACCCAGCAATGTGCCGCTTCCGGTTGACGTATACCCGGTTGAGATAATTCCCAACGTGCGCCCGAACTCAACTGGCCTGAGATAGCCAAAGGCCGATTGCGCTTGGATGCTCTCGGACTCTCGGAAAGGCTCTCCATCGCGGCGTTCATGAGAGGGCTCGCGCAGTGTGGCGTGGCGCGTACGGATCTACTTTGCAAGAACCAATTCGTTGATTGGAAAAACGCTTCCGGTGCGTAAGCGCTGGGAGTGTTTGCGTCTGCGAGAACGAACGACGCCGGCAGCCCTATCACGTCGTACTCAAATGCCACCCCCTAGGGGTCATTCTCCTCGAACCGTTTCTGCGGCATCGACACTGGCGAAGACCTTGATTTGGTCGACGTCGCCGACCTGTTTGGCGGTGTTCACGTAGACGAAGACGGTCATTGATCCCTCTTCAGCTTGCGCCGGCTTAGGTCTTTGGAACGGATCGGACTTCCTGCGGGTTAAGCGCGACAACCCTGGGAGTTTGCCGTGAAACTAATCCTACTATTAGCAACCGGTTTGGCTGTCTCGATTGCTGCTGCGTCGGCGCAGCCCGCCGGCTCACCAAGCGGACGTGGGGCGGTCAATGGTGACCCGGCAGCCAGCTCGACGGCGCCGAGCAGAGACCCGCGTGGCACCACTGGCATGTCGCCTGGTTCGAGTAGCGGAAGTGGTACGTCCACTTCTGGCGGCAAAGACGACAATGGAGATCAGGGTCGAGACAAAATGCCAGACAGCAACAAGACGGTCCGGCCCGAGAACCAGCAGCCGGCAAAGCCGCACTAACGCCTAAATTCCCGCGTGGATCGACTCTCGTCCGATGTTCTAGTGTCGCAATTCGGACGGAGCAAGCGACCTCAGCTTTTGAAGGGGGATAGCTGAGGCCGCTTGAGCTTCGGAACGGAGGCGAATCCAACCGACGCTCAGCGAGGGTAGGCTGCATCCATTCCCACGCATGGTCCATTTGTGAACAATGCCGCCGCGATGTTAGCGCGCGTGCTTTACGTCTCGTGAACGTCCTCCGTCTTGCGCGAAGGGCCTCACGTTGAACTTGCCGAATTTCGATAGGCTTCGGTATTTCAACGGAGGTGTGCTCGGCGTCATCCAGAACTATGTTGCCGCGCTCTGAAGTGAGCGAGGAAATGACGGGCCGCCGCAACAAGGACAATCCGCCTATCCTCATCTGCCAAGAATGTAGGCGACCGATGGTGTATCTCGCTACACTTCCGAAGATTGCTAGCCTGCCCGCAGTACACGCTTACTTGTGTCGACCATGCCAGCGGGTCGATAGCATTACGTTGAAGTAGGGCCGACGCAGGCATCTTTTAAGCTAGCCGTCCTGGCACCGAATGCCGAAATTGTCGCAGATCAACGCAAAGGCTTCCTTCGCCTTTGCATCCTCAAAGCAGAAGCGAGTGCCGATGTCTGCGCGATCGGTCCACCACCCCAATTTGCTGCCCTTCGCAATGCGAGCAGCCTCTCCGCGCAGCAAATCCAACCGTTTTCCAGCCGCGTGAACGACTAAGCAATTTTCCTTTGTCATGAATGCGGTCCTCAAGAATGAAACAACGACACCATTTTGATTCCGACAAAAAATGAAAATAGTGTGGCGGCTGGGGTGCTAGAACGAAGGCCGCACCCAGGGGGACTGCTGCGACCTCATTCTCAAAAAAATTCGGGTGAAATGATTAAGTGAAATATGCAGCCATCCCCGGTGATCAACAAGCTACCGCAGCTCGGTCGCAGCGCAATGTCAGCTCAGCTAGGTCACACCTGGAAACCTATTTAATGCGCAGGCACGACTTGCTCAGAAGCCCTTCGCTTAGGCAGTCTGGACTGCTTCGTCGCGCGCTCCTCGTCATGACAATCCCTAATAATTCTTGACGGCCGGGCTAAACACCAGCCACAGCGCGACTGACACCAGCCCAAAGCAGCCGAGCAGCAGGAAGGTCGGGCCGTAGCCGATCCATTGCGCGATCCAGCCGCCGAGTGCGGGACTGAGGCTTGCGCCGATCCCCTGCACGGTGATCACGGCTCCCTGGCCGAGATTGATGCGGCCACTGCCGTTGAGCGAGCGCGCGACCATGCCCGGGACAGCGACAGTCTGCAGTCCGGTCCCGATGCCGTCGAGCACCTGCATTGGTACAACACCCCACCATCCCATGACGAAGAAAGCGAGCACGCCGCGAACAGGCAGCATCGTGAAAGAGACCAGCAGCACTGGCCAGTAGTTGCGCTTTCCCGCGACTTGCATGCCGACTAGCGATGTCGCGATCATCACGCCCTGCGCGATCACCACCGTGATTGCTACAAAGCTCGGACCGTCGGCCTGTGCTTCTGCGACGGCCGCAAGGCCATAGAGCGGGACGATCGCGGCGTTGCCGAGATGGAAGATCGCGAGCGCCAGCGCCAGCACGAGCAGCGGCTTGTGCTTGAACAGGATGGACAGACCACTCGGCGGGCTATCCGGATCGTCCTCCTTGCCGCCGCGCGCGGCGCGATCGTCGATCGCCTTGGCCGGGATCATCAATACGCAAGCCACCGCGATGGCGCCAAAAATAGCGGCGAGTACGAACACGGTCACGTAGCCGAATTTGTAACCGAGATAGCCCGACAGCGCCGCGCCGACCATGTTGCCGGCATGGTTGAATGCCTGGTTGCGTCCGTTCAGCGCATTAAAGCCTTTTTGATTAGCGATGCCGAGCGTGATGCCGGTTACTGCCGGCACAATCGCGGCACTCGCCAGCGATTGCGCAACCTGCGAGAACGTCACCGCCCAGAAATTCTGTGAGATCAGGATGATTGCGGATGCCAGAACGACACAGATGCCGGGGATGACGACCCACAGCCGCTTGTTGCGGCTAGAATCGATGAAGCCGCCGATCGGTGTCGTTACCAGCATGCCCGCGACATTGCCGATCGTCATCGCGGTGCCGATCAATCCGGTGGCCCAACCACGCTCCTGCAGGAATACGCCCACGAACGGCCCGATGCCCGACTGCATGTCGGCCATGAAAAAGTTGACGGCGTAGAGGGGCCAGACGCGGGAAGGGGAGCGCGATATCATAGAGAGGCCGAGCGTGAAGCTGCCGATCGAATAGAGTCTCGCGCAAGCGGACATGGCCCGCCGATTGGCCGGAGCGGACTGGAAAATAACCTGTGCCCATCATGTTAGTTCCGCCGACCTTGGCGATTAGAGTGCAACGACGTCACCTCGCTAATGCCTCGCGCTCATTTCTGGATCTCTGCCATGCCTCTCTGGACCTGCGCGGACCCTCCCATGCGCGGTCCGTTTCCCGGCGAGAGGTTAGCTTATGGCGGCGAGCTCGAGGAGCTTCCGCGCGGCGGCCTTGGGTTCGGCGTTGGGACGTTCCCCGACGAGTTTTATATTGCGGCCAAATCTTCTTTCACGCCACGTGCCACGATTCGCAACGCGCCGTCTGCAAGCGGACGCTGAAGTTCTTTGGCTTCATCCCAAGGCGCCTTCATCCAAGTCTCAACTTCACCCGGCGCCGTCAAAACAACGGGCATCGCTTTCGGGTGGATGGCGTTTACCTCAAAGTGTGGTTTAGTGGTTAACCGCTTACGTCACGAAGGGCGAAGTTCGCTCTACGGTCGGCGGTGGTGCGTCAGGCGTCGGCGATCAGTGAGGCGATGTCCTCGAGCGGACGCCGGCTGAAGTCCTTCGCGAGTTCCCCTAAGATCTTGTCTCTCAGGTCGCGATTGAAGTGCTTGCGCATCTCGCCCAGGATTCTAGCGTCGGAGACAAGGACCAAGTGTTCTATGGTCCCGTCCAGGCTGAGCTTGTTCAGGAAAGCCGCCGCCGCTGCCGCGAAGTCGTCCTCGACGAGCCGCCTCCCGTCGGGGTTGGCTGAGCCGGTACGATGCCGCGCACCCGAGCCCGAGTGGGCGGACTGAGGCGGAGCCGCCGTGATCTCGACCAAGTGCACCCCAGGTTTCACGCCTGTATTGTGGAACAGGCGGATCGTCTCGCCGTCAGCGACAGCTACTGTCGCACCGGTAGGCAGAATCATCGAAAGACCTCCCGTTCACGATCCCGCACTGACACGGCGGGCTATGTACTTGTCAGCCGGTGTGTTGCTGCGTCTCTTAAGCTCCCGGCACGGAACTCCTCAGAGCAGGCAGTACAACGACCGCCGTAAGGAAGCGGCGCGGCGCGCACGGCGATCTTGGCGGCCGAGAAGTCGGTGTGCTGGAGAACGCCTTCCCGGCCGGTCGACGATCGGTCGAAGATTGAGTCCATGGCGGTCGAAAGGAAAATCACCTCTCGCTATGGAGTCGATAGCCGACCGTTATCGGAATGACTGAAAGACGCTTGGCGCCGCGGCGGGAGCACGGCGCTTCCCTCTGCGAGCACTCGCGCAAGCGGTCGCCGGAAACCCCGCCTTTGCCGAAGCTTGTTCGAAGGCAGACTGAAGCTTCGGCCAGGATGCCTCGGCACTCCTCGCGACATTGGAAGCGCGTGCACCCTATGCGATGTCGGGACGGCCGGCGCAATTTTCCGCGGCGTTTGCCCGGCGTCGTCTCGACGCGGGTCGGCTACGTCAAGAACGCCACCCACCGCAACCGCGCCACGCACGCGGCGGCGATGGAGATCGCGTCCGTTTCGACCAGGACGAGCTTCAGCGATCGGCAAGAGTTCTTCTTCCAGATGTCCCGCGCGCCGCCGTCCCCGCCCCTAGGGGAACGTCAGGCCGAAAGCAGCCGGATCGGGCTGCTCGCCTTTCCGGGGGACCAAGAAGCGCTCCAACCCACCCGGCACGAAGCTGAGCAGCAGGGTCGCCTGGTCGCCGACCACCTCGATCGTATGCGGCACACCGCGGGGAAGAGCCGCGTAGGCGCCTGGCCCCACCTCGATACGGGCATCGCCGACCCGCGCGATTAGCTTCCCTTGCACCACGTATAGCAGCTCGTCCTCGCGCGTGTGGGTGTGCAGCGGCGGTTCTTCCCCGGCCCGCACTGTCCACAGGACAGTGCCATATTCGCCTCCGGACTGGCTGCTCTCCACCTTCATTTCGACGCTCGAGCCTCCGCTCGAGGTCACTGTCTCGCCGCCGTGCGGCGCCGTGAGAACCGGCTTGTGAACTGACATTGTAACCTCCTGATTGCGCGTCGGATGAGCCCGGCACCGTGCAAGCATGGAATTCCGTGCGGCGAATTGGAAATGACGTCACGCCATGAAATCAATAGCTGTCCGTCATGATGGCGGTTCGCTTTCCGCACCGGATTCGCGTGCATCCGACGTTGACTGCTCGAGCAGATCGGTCAGCATCCTGATGGCCTCCGTTGGCTTCAGGACTTCGCTCTCATGCAGTTGTTCGATCTTCTCATGCAGCAATTTGAGCTTCGCCTACATTGATCCGGTAGTCGTTCTCCGCGGCCTTGCGATCGATATCTTGCTGCTTGTTCTGGCTTAGCATGATGATCAGCGCTGCGTTGCAGCCTGGGCGCCGCGGCGTGCCGATAACGGTCGGCTATCGACTCCATGGCAAGAGGTGATTTTCCATTTTTCGGTGCTGGAGCCAATCTTCGAGCCATCGTCGCCCGCCCGCGTGTACGGGCCGAACTTGGCGTCCCGTTGGACGATCGCAGGCCAGGAGTTTCCCAGATGCTGATCAAATATTCATCCGACATTTCCTTTCCCGGCGAGGTCGAGAGCCCTCTGCCGGGGGATGTCGTCGTGCTTGCGGACTGCGCCGGTGTCGCGCTTGGGGTGCAGCGCCCACTCGGTGTGAGAATGCGGAGCGTCAGCGATCACGGCAGCGGTGTTATCGCGTCCAGACGCGTGGAGATTCCGCTCGTCGGGGGCGACGGCGAGATCTCCGGGGTCCTGTTCCGAACCGCCCCACGGTCCAGCACGCGCCGCGCGGCCTTCGCCCGCGGTTCGGAGGGCGAGAGGTCGATCGGGGACGTGGCGCCGTTCGTCGTCCACGACATCAACAACCTTCTCGCCGTGATCGGCGGCGGCCTGCGGCTGCTCGAGTGCCAGAGCGATGCCGCGTATCGAGCGGCGATCGTTGGCAAAATGCAGGAAGCGATTACGCGAGGCGTGTTGCTCAGCCGTCAGTTCCTCGATACTGCGCGACCATGCCGCAAGTCGATCGACGGCTTTGTCGCAGGCAGTCGTCTCGCAGCGATCGCGGGTACGCTTGACTGGGCGTTGCGCCCGGACATCACTGTCCGCACCGAGATCGCGCCCGACTTATGGACCTTCAATGCCGACCCGGAAGAGCTGTACTTTGCGCTCCTGAATCTCTGCCGAAACGCAGACGATGCCATGCCGGCCGGCGGCACGATCACCGTCGCGGCGCGGAATGTCGAGCCGTTTAGCGCGGACCGCGGGTTCGTTGAGATTGTCGTCGCCGACGAGGGGGAGGGCATGTCTGAGGAGGTCCTGTCGCAGGCGTTCCTTCCGTACTTCACGACGAAGGCGGCTGGCGGCGGCAGCGGCATCGGACTCGCCCAGGTTCGGCGCTTCGCCGAAGGACGGGGCGGTGCGATCAGTATGGAAAGCGAGCGAGGTGGTGGCACGCTGGTCCGCCTCTTTCTCCCGTGTGTCGACGATGCGGGGGGCCGGAGCAGCTTTGTCGGTACGCGGATCACGCGCACGCCGTCATCCAAAACTCCCCGCGGTCAGTGACTACCGCGGTGTGGCGGGAAGGCCGGAGATGCGGAAAAGCGGGAACGCGCCCGCGGGGGCTTCCCATCCGGCGAATCACCGTGAATGCGACGTATGGTCGGGCCACTTCGACACCGAATCGACTACATCGCGGCACTCTAGGAACGAGATAAGACTATGTTTTCCGTGATTTTCGAAGCCCTCCCCCATAAAGGGAAGTGGGATAACTACCTCGACAACGCCAACATGCTGCGCCCCGAGCTGGAGCAGGTCGAGGGCTTCGTCGACAACATCCGCTACAAGAGCCTGACACGCGAGGGCTGGATCCTTTCGCTTTCGAACTGGCGGGACGAGAAGTCGCTCGTCCGTTGGCGCATCCGCATGCGCCATCACGAGGTCCAGCAGAAGGGCCGCGATGAAATACTCGCAGGCTACCACCTCCGCGTCGGTCAGATCACTGCCGACAATAAGGTGCCCATGGGTTACGCCCTCAGGGAGCAGCGGCTCGATGAGACCGAAGTCGGGGAGGGGCTGACAGTCACGCTGATCAACGCGACGCGCCCCGCGGAGTGGAAGCAGACCGACAATCCGTACGACTGCGCGGAGTGGCTCGGACTGAACCCTTGGGCCGCCGACTTCACGTCCTGGGACATCTTCGAAGCAGTGCTCACGCCTGGCGACCTGATTCTGCTCATGTCCTGGAAGGACGCCGCCGCAGCGCAGGCTTACGAGGACGCTTCCGCGCCGGATGACAAGGCAAGGGTTCGTAGAGTGCGGATCGTGCGCGACTACGGGAAATACGACCGTCGCGAGGCACCTCAATACTTCGAAGATGCCAAGGGCGGCGAGACCCTCCATGCCTGACGCCGCTCCGTCGGGAAGGGCCATGCTGCCACGAGAGTTCGACTCTGGGTTCGGACTGCCGCCCAGTCTCGCGTTTAGCCAGGCTTGGTAAGAAACAGACGATTGGCGGTTGACGAATTATCGTTGAGGCTTGCTCCGCTAGCTGTCGCACGATTGATTTCTGCACTGACGAAGGTGACGAACATGGGTACGCGGCGGCGCCGCCGCCCGTTCGGTACTCGCCCATCTCGCATGCACTAACCTGGCTCTCAGAAACTCCTGAAAGCGTGTCCGTGCGTCCTAATCAATAGGCCGAGCCGTTCCAACCTGCGCAGGCAAGTCGCATCTACTTCCCATGATCGCGACGTGCCTGTCACGCCGTCGATTGCAAAGGCTTGTCTCTATCGACAGTCGCACCTTGACGGAGAACATAACAACCCATGGAGCTTCATCAGGTTCGCTACTTCCTCGCCGTCGCGTCCACGCTCAACTTCACCCGCGCGGCCGAGCAGTGCAATGTCACGCAGCCCGCGTTGACCAAGGGGGTGCAGAAGCTCGAGCAGGAACTCGGCGGCCAGTTGATCTACCGCGAACGCCAGCTCACCCAACTCACCGATCTTGGAAAGGAGGTCCTTCCGATGCTCGAGCGCACACTGGCCTCGGCAGAGGCGGTGCGTCGCCGAGCCCAGGAGTTCCAACGCAAGGACGTTGCGCCACTGAAGATCGGCCTTGCCCCCTCCATCTCGGCGTCGCTCGTCCTCGATCCGATCGCGGAGATCGCAAAGTTCGTTCCTGGACTTCACGTCGAGCTGCGCGAGGGCGCGGCGAAGAAGCTCGTCGACCTCTTGCTTGAGGGTGAGATCAACGTCGCAATGGTTGGGGACGTGCAGGATGTGCCCGCCCGCATCGATGACTGGTCGCTGTTCGAGGAGCGCTACGTTGTGGTTCTCGCGCCGACGCACCGGCTCGCAAATCGTCCCTCGATCGGCATCGACGACCTCCGCGAGACCATCTTGCTCGAACGCGCCGACTGCGACGTGGCCCCGAAGATCCAGAAATCGTATTTCCCCGAGAGCCCGCCCCAGCTTGGCCACTGCAGCGGTCACGACCTGCACCTGCAGCACATGGCCGCGGCCGGCCTTGGCGTGATGCTCGCGCCCGAGCACATGCCGCGCCTTCCGACGCTCAAGACCATCCCGCTCGAAGGCAACCTGGTTTCACGGGAGGTACGCCTACTGGCTGTACAAGGGCGCCGCTACTCCCCGGCGCTGGACGCATTCGTCAAGGTCGCGCGGCTTCGCGACTGGTCGGTCGAAGCCCCCGACCGGGGCGTGCCGCACGCAGCGGTCCCGGTGGTGTCGAGGGCGCCCGCATGACCACGACACGCACGCCGACGGCCAGCCGCTTCCAGCCAATCGATCCTCAGCCCGATGACTCCCAACCGATGTTAAATCAAACCAACAAGACACTCGCCCGGATTCGCACCGAGTTGTTGACGACGTTCAGCGCTGCGGATTGGGAGTCATACAACCACCTCGTGCGCTGGCTCCGAGATACAGACGTGGCATCGCACGCTCTGAAGGTTGGAGATGACGCGCCGAGCTTCCTCCTGCCGGACGCTGATGGCCGTCTCCACTCCTCCGAACGGCTGCGCCGCAAAGGACCCCTCGTCCTGAGTTTCTTCCGAGGCGGCTGGTGTCCTTTCTGCACCGCTGAGCTTTGCGCCCTGCAGGCTGCAAAGGATGAGTTCGAGAGCATCGGTGCGACCCTCGCAGTGGTGACACCCGAGACGAGGGACTTCCCGCGGCAGCTCAAGCGGAGCCTAGGCTTGGACCTGAAGGTGCTCTCCGACGTCGACTATGGCGTTGCCATGTCGTATGGCGTGCTGTTCCGGGTGCCCGACGAGACCAAAGCGCACTATTCCGGGCTAGGATTCGACTTCGGCGCCCGGCACGGGTCACCGGAGTGGATGTTACCTATTCCCGCGACCTATGTGATTGACGCGGAAGGCCGGATCCGCAGCGCATTCGTCGAGCCGGACTTCACGATACGAGAGGAGCCGACGCAAATCCTGGCCTCGCTGCGCCAGGCCGCTTCCACGTCCGAGTGAGGGCAGTAGAAGGTGGGGAGCAATATCCGGGCAAACCTGGCGATGAGCCAGTTTGAAGTGCCCTTCGACGACCGCGCACTCGCAGTTGCCTACTACGACGTAAGACGGTCGGGTCGGTGCTCACAGCGCTCACGTACGACGATATCTTCTGCTTATCGAATACATGTCCAAAGAGAATTTCTAATTTTGTCGGCCGAGTCCGATCTTTAGGGCTGGCTAGGCCGAGCGCGCGGTTGGCCACACAGCGATTGAAGCAATGATTGAAGCCGTTTCACTGGATCAGAGTGCACAGCGCGCGAGCGGTAGAGGAGATCCCCATGAAACTATCGAGGATTATCGGCCTCGCTGTTGCCGTCTCCCTGGTCACCGGCGCGGTGGCAGCGCTCGCGCAGATCAACGGAGCGGCTCCGGCCGGCCCGACCGCGAACGTGGTAGACGGCGCTGGGCACCTGCGCGTGCCGGCGGACTACCGAACCCTCTACCAAGCGCTCGGCACCTGGGCGATTGCGGCTGAGAGCGGCCAGGGCTCGAATGAAATCCACGCCGTGTACGCATCCCCGGGGGTGATCGACGCCTACCGGAAGACGGGGCATTTTCCGGACGGCGCCGTTCTGGTGAAGGAAGTCTTCGCGACTTCGACCAACGAGATGACCACCGGCACGGTAAGCCACGCCGACAAGCTCAAGGGCTGGTTCGTCATGGTGAGAGACAGTAAGGGAACGCACCCCGGCAACCCGTTGTGGGGCGACGGGTGGGGATGGTCGTGGTTCGACGCGGACAAGCCGCTCAAAACCACCTCGACGGACTATCGTTCCGATTGCCAGGGGTGCCACCTGCCTGCCACGGCCACGGACTGGATTTATGTGAATGGATATCCCGTGCTGCGTCACTGACTGACGTTCAGAGTAAAAACGAGCGGATGGAGTTCGACGTGTCCCTCTCGGTCTATGACATCACGGTCCCTGTCATGGTGCACGGAGTGAACGTGATGGACGACTATCTCGACCACGCCCAAGCACTCGAGCGGACCAAGGGATATGAGCCTGGAAGGATCCTTGGCGAGCGGCTCGCGTCCGACATGCTGAGTTTCGGAGAGCAGATTTCTGTAAGCTGCAATAAGGTCGACGCCCACATGGCGAAGCTGATGCAGCGCGACGCGCCTGCTCCCCACAACACCCTCATGATGTACCCGGCACTGAAGGGGCGGCTCCTCGAGACGCGCGGCTTCCTGCAAAACGTGCGGCCGGACGAGATGGACAACGCGCAGTCCCGCACATACGAACTGACACCGCCTATCGTGCGCGGGTGGTTCGGTGGCGACGACTACATCCGGCACCTGGTGCTGCCCGACTTCTTCTTCCACATCGCGATTGCGCACGCGATCCTTCGGCACCTCGGAGCGAAGATCGGGAAGCGCGACTACCTCGGCAACCTCAGTCAGCAGAGCGGAGGTGACTACTCGTGAGCGGCAGGCGCGGTGCGCGACACGAGCCGAAGCCTTCAAGGTTCACGCCGGAAATTGCATACTGATGGGTGGCGTCGACGGTCTGACGGCGGCTCAGCGCCGCTGGGTAATGCTCTGCATCTTGCTTGGACTTGGTCTAAGTTCCCTCGGAAGCGCGATCGTGAATATCGCCTTGCCAAACATCTCGCGTTCATTCGCAAGTAGTGACGCCGCGACCGTTTGGGTCGTGAATGCCTATCAGCTTTCGGCAACGGTCTGCTTGTTGCCCGTTGCAAGTCTGGTCGAATCACTCGGTCTGAAGCGCGTTTATACCGCCGGCCTGGCCATTTTTGTTTTCGCGTCGTTGGGTTGCGCGTTCGCTCCAACATTGCCGATGCTGGTGAGTGCGCGCCTAATTCAGGGTGCCGGGGCAGCTGGAGTTTCTGTGGCCGGCATGGCATTTGTACGCGTGATTTATCCGCATCACATGGTCAGCAAGGGCTTCGCGTTAGTCGCATTAGCAGTGGCGATACCTGGAGCATTGGGCCCCACCATCGCGGCGGCAGTACTTGCCGTGGCAAAATGGCCCTGGTTGTTCTTGGTGAATGTGCCATTCGGCCTCACTGTTCCGCTATTTATTGCTGCTGCACCACCAGACGTTCGGGTTGCGCGCTCTCTCGATCTGATCGGGACCGCTCTCAATGCGCTGGCGTTCGGGCTTTTCGTCGTCGGTGTCGGCACGCTGGGTACTGGCGATGGGCGCATTGCGACGGGAGAGATCGTGGCAGGTCTCTTCTGTCTCAGTCTCTTCGTTCGACAACAGCTCCGGCACCCTATGCCAATGTTGCCATTCGATCTTTTCCGTATACCTCTGTTTACCCTATCGGTGTGGACATCCGTCTGCTCCTATGCCGCACAAATTCTGGCTTACGTCTCCTTGCCGTTTCTATTTGAGACGAGGATGCATCTTTCGGCCGTGGAAACAGGTCTTCTTCTGACAACCTGGCCGTTCATGACTGCAGTCACGGCCCCAATTGCCGGCCGCTTGACGATCCGCCACCCCGCTTCGGTGATCTGCAGCATTGGTTTGGCGTTGTTGGCGGTCGGTTTGCTCCTGATGATCTTCTTGCCGACATCTCCGGCGAGATGGGATGTCGTATGGCGACTGGCTCTTTCCGGTATCGGCTTTGGTCTTTTTCAGACCCCGAACAACACGGCGATGATGACGGTTGGACCCGTAGGGCGCAGCGGGGCCGCAAGTGGGATGAATGCCTCGGCTCGCTACGTCGGATGGTCACTTGGTTCCGCGTTGGTCTCGCTGATCTTCGGCTTGGGCGGAGACCAAGGCGCCGTCTTCTGTCTGGTCGCCGGAATGGCCTTCGCTCTGACGGGAGTCGCTACCAGCAGCGCTCGTCGGTTCAGATAGCGTCCAAATGCGGGACGCAGCACCTCGTCGGAGGTCGTCCGGCGATATCTGCGCCATGTGCTCGCTGCTGCAGACAAACGTGGCTTGCGACAAGTCGCCGCAAAGCTCGTGGCTCGAGATCAACGATCAGCCATGACGCTCCGCTGAACACGGCTTCCGGTAAGTTCAGGGTGTCTGCCAGATTTAGTGAAGTATCGAATTCGGTTGAATTCCGTGCTTTCTAAGTTGCGTCCGCTTTCGCCATGACCGGTGTCAGGGTCATCGAGGCCGCAAAGGCGCCGCCGATCGAGGTCGCGGCGGCTATGGCGAGGCCGACTTCGTAGCCGGACGAGAAAGACGCGACGCCGGCGGCAAGTGCCACCCCGGCGAGCTGCGCAATCCGGCTCGCCGCATTGTTGATGCCGGAGGCGAGTCCTTCGTCGGCCTGATCCACACTCGACATGACCGACGCGGTGAGCGGCGCCACGAGCACAGCGAAGGACAGGCCCAGTAGGGTCATAGGTCCGATCACGCCGAGCATCAGGGATTCTTTCTCGCCAAGCGCCATCAGGATATAGGCGAGTGCCGCACCTAGCGGTCCCGCGATGAGCATGGCCCGCGCGCCAATCTTGTCTGCCAGCCGGCCGAAGAGATTTGACAAGAGCCCCACGCCAAGCGTGAAGGGTAGGAATGCGAGCCCAGCGTCGGTCGACGACAGGGCGCGGCGATCGATGAGCTCAAAGGGGAGCAGAAAGAACATGATCGAAACCCCCGCGTAGACCATCAGGGTGACAACGTTCAGCCCGAGGAAGGCGCGGTTCTCCGCCAAGCGAGGTGGCGTCATCGGGTGTTCGCTTCCGCGCTCCCAGAGCGCGTAGACGGCGAGCCCGATAATGCCAAGCCCGGTGACAATCACGAGCACTGTGCCCGACGGGGCTGAAGCGTCCGCGGCGGCCTGAACTTCACCGCGGCCGATTTGGCTAAGCGCCCAGGCAAGCGCCCCGATCGCCGAAGCGAGGATCGCGGCGCCAATCACGTCGAATCCGCGCTGAATGCGACCATCCTTCGGCGCAAAGACCAGCAGAACTCCCACTGCCACGAGCGCGAGCGGCGGGTTGATCCAGAACACGGATGGCCAGCCAAAGGTCTCGGTGAGCCAGCCGCCCAGGACAGGACCTCCGGCGGTGGTGAGAGCCGACGCTGCGGCCCATACGCCGATCGCTCGGTTCCGCTCTGCGCGCGGATAGGTGGCCCCGATCAGGGCGAGGCTGGCGGGGGTAACGATCGCTGCGGCTACCCCCTGCGCGACGCGGGCAGCGATCAGCCAGGCGGGCGAAGGCGCCATCGCGCAAGCCGCGGATGTCAGACCGAACAGCACGCAACCGAACCAGAGCATGCGCGCCTTGCCATAAACATCCGCGAGGGCGCCGCCGATCAATGTCAGCGAGGCGAGCGCCAGCATATACCCGTTGAGAACCCATTGAACCGAGGCAAGGTCCGCCGCCAAATCTGAGCGCAATCTCGGTAACGCAACGGGCAACGCTGTCGCATCGATGAACGCCATCGAGGACGCGAGCACACAGGCCGCGAGTACCATGCGCCGGCACCGAGGCGGCGCTTCCCGACCGAGCTCTCGCGGGCAAGGTTCTGCGTCGATAACGCCGCGGCTGCATCCCTCTACAAACGGCTGCGCCTCGTTGCGACACGCTCGCCGTCTCTGGTTCGCAGGATTGGTCATTCGAGTCTTATTTTGGGTTGAAAGTGGTTCCGACAGCCGTCTCATACGGTGGCGGTCGGACCCCGGTGAAGGAAATTATCTCTCGCCATAAAATCGATAGATAATCGTTATTGCCTTGCCGCGCGGCGGCATGCCGTCGCGGCGTGCGCAACTTGCCTTGATTTACCAATGGCAGAGAAGACCGTCGCACCACTATTCCCCGCTGCAATGGAAACCATACATGCCGGCTATTGGAGAATGTTACTCCGCGCTGCCATCAATGGGTACCGCTCGCGGATTTTGTCGAGGGCTGGACAACTGAGATCGTGGAGGCGCCGTCCCATCTTCGCTTTCGGAACTACCCCATGGTCGCTGGCAAGCGATGCCGAACCGGCTTTTGTCGCTGGAACGTATCCAGCAAAGGAGCAAATAACTGAGGAGACAACTCACATGAAGGCAATCGCCGTAACGGACCAGGCCGCGGGAACGGCCGGGATGAAGCTGGTGGAGCGGCCCGAACCGCGGCCAGCGATAAACGATGTCGTCGTTCAAGTTCATGCATCGGGCTTCACTTGGGATGAGCTGACGTGGCCCCCGATGTGGACCGATCGCCTCGATCGTAACCGAACACCGTCGATCCCTGGGCACGAGCTGGCCGGAGTCGTCACCGCTCTCGGTTATGGCGCGACGGGATTGTCAGTGGGACAGCGGGTGTTCGGCCTGACGGACTGGTATCGCGACGGCACCTTGGCGGAGTATGTGGCCGTCGAGGCACGCAACCTTGCGCCGCTGCCGGGCGACGTCGACTTCACGGTGGGCGCGAGCCTGCCGATGCCGGGTCTGACTGCGTGGCAAGGACTGTTCGTGCACGGCCACCTTCAGTCGGGGCAGACCGTCCTTGCGCACGGTGCGGCTGGCGTCGTCGGTTCGATGGTGACGCAACTCGCACGTGAGGCCGGCGCCTACGTCATCGGCACCGGACGCGTTGCCGACCGTCAGGCGGTGCTCGACTTCGGCGCGAATGAGTTCGTCGACCTCGAGAACGACGCTCTGAAAGATGTCGGTGGCGTCGATCTGGTTTTCGATATCTTCGGCGGCGACATCGCGAAGCGGTCCGCAAGCCTGATTCGAGCGGGAGGAGCGCTGGTGACCATCGCCGGGCCGACCGAGGCGCGGCCCGCCGACGGCTTGGCGATCGACTTCGTTGTCGAGTCCGATCGCGCCCAACTGGGTGAGATCGTCCAGCGTCTGCGGGACGGACGACTGCGGACGAACATCGGCACCGTCTCGACCCTCGATGACGCCATCGCCGCCTTCAATCGGACCGAGCGACGCAAGGGGAAGACAATCGTTCGCGTTCGCCCGTGAGAACTTGGGGCGGAGAACGGTTCCGCGCTCCTCGTCAGCACGGCACGCATCCACGTTTAGGCGTCGCTCGGCCGTGGCCTCCGGCGGCGCGGCGCGGGCAGGAGGCGACGGCGGTTCATGGCAAGCCTGCTTGAGGTTGAATTGATGTTGCGAAAAGTGATCCGCGAACGGACACGGCAGTTCGGCTTCGGCTGCCGGCCAATGAGCCCGCGCGCCGCGAAGCGCGCCACCTGACATGACGGCCAGGTCGTGAGCAGCGCGTCCCTGACCCTGACCGATCGCGGCCTGGCGCTCTCCGAGCCTAAGGCCGTCGGAGCGCAGGGCAGCACCAAGGTGCTCGCCGCGTTGAGCCTGGGCAGCTGCCTCGTGTTCGTCAGCGGCGCCGTCGTCACGGTCGCGCTCGCGGCGATTGGCCGAGACATGCGCCTGTCGCCGCTTGATCTGCAGTGGGTCATGAACGCCGAGCTCCTTCCGCTCGCGGCCCTGACCTTGGTAGGCGGCGCTCTGGGTGATCGGTTCGGACAGAAGCGGATATTCCTCGCGGGGATCGCTCTCTATGGCCTGGGCGCGGCCGTAATTGCTTTCGCGCCGAGCTTCGCGCTGCTCATCGGCGGCCGCTTCCTGCAAGGTTTGGGCGAAGCTGTGATCCTGCCCAACGGCCTTTCCGTGCTCGGGCGGGCCTTTCCCGCCGACAAGAAAGCCCGTGCGATCGGCATCTGGTCCGCCGCCGCAGCGGTCGCCAGTGGCGTCGCGCCCGCGATCGCGGGCGCGATCATTGATCACGGCTCCTGGCGGACGGCCTTTCTGATGCTCCTGCCCATCGTCGCCAGCGCGTTGGCCTTCGGCACGGCGTGGATACCCAAGGACTCCTCGACCAGCTACGTCCGGATCGACGTCTATGGCGCGGTCCTTTCGACAGTCGGGCTCGGCTCGTTGGGCGCGGGGCTGACGAGCCTGACCAACGGTGCCGGTCCAACCCTTTGGCTGCTCATCACTCTGATCGTCGGTCTGGGCGGCTTAGCCGGCCTTATCGTCACACAGCGGCGGCTAGGCGAGAATGCCATGTTGCCCCCGTCGCTCTTCGCCTCGCGGTCGATCGTCGGCGCGAACCTGTTCACCGCACTCCTCTACGGTCCGTTCACGGTCATGCTAACCTTGATCCCGTTCGTGATGATCCGAGGCGCGCACCTGCCGACGCTGGTGGCGGGCCTGGCCTTCCTTCCTCTGCAAGCGCTGATTACGGTGGTCTCGCCGCTCGCCGGTATGCTCTGCCGCGTGTCTGGCAGGCGCCTGCCATTGTTCGCCGGCAGCGCCGTCGTCGCCTTGGGTTGCATCATGGCGCTCCGTATCGGTCCGAACGCAACCTATTGGGCGGACATCTTCCCCAGCATCCTGTTGCTGGCGCTTGGCATGAGCCTGGCGATCGCGCCGTTGACGACCCTCGTCCTCACGTCCGTCGAGTCCGATCGAGTCGGGACAGTGTCTGGCGTCAACAGCGCAGTCTCACGCGCCGGGTCGCTCTTCGCCATCGCATTGCTCGGCGGCGTGCTGCAGCAAGGCGGTCCTCAGCTGTTCTGGGGATTCCACATGGCGATGGTTGTCGCCGCCGTCGCCTGCGTTCTCGCCACGCTCGCGGTGTTCATCATCGAGCCGGGGCCCCACGTCGACTTCATCCCGCGAGACTGACCGTTCGGTGTCGGCAATCAGCAGGCCGGCAAGGTCGAGAGGGAACAATGAAGAACGAATACCAAGCTCTAGGCAGAAGGAGAAACTCATGAAGATCCGAACCATTGTCGCTGTCACCTGCGCCGCCTTCTCGATAGCCGGCCCGATCCGCGCCCATGATCGCGAAGCGGAAACCGTCGCGAAGAAACTCGAGGCGGCCATTCCCAATGTCCCTGGCAAGTCGCTGCTCGCCCTGGAGGTCGATTACGCGCCGGGCGCGGCATCCCCGCCCCATACCCACGCGAAGTCGGCTTTCATCTACGCTTATGTCATCTCGGGCGCGATCGAGTCGAAGGTGAACGACGGCGAGAAGCGCATTTATCGGGCAGGCGAAGGCTGGTCGGAGCCGCCGGGTGCAACCCATTCGATCAGCCGCAACGCGAGCAAGACGAAGCCGGCGAAGCTGCTCGCTGTTTTTGTCCTCGACACCAATGACAACCCTCTGACGACACCCCTCAAGTAACGTACTCACTGAGCCTGGCACGAATTCACGGTGAAGATATCGGCCGCGAGTTTGCCTCGGCCGCTATCCGCCGTGTCACCGAAAGCGGAAAATATGCTTCACGTGAATGACCGCATCGACGCTGTTGAAAATGCATTTGCCCGAGACGTCGTCGGCGGCTTATCCGCTGATGTGAAGACGCTGCCGAGCCGTTGGTTATACAACGAGCGTGGATCTGAACTTTTCGAAGAGATAACGAGGCAGGATGAGTATTATCTGACCAGAGCCGAAACGTCGATCTTGCGAGAGCGGCAGCGTGACATCGCCGATTTTGTAGAGCCTGGCGCGGTTCTCATCGAGTATGGTGCGGGAGCCGGCGTTAAGACGGAGCTTGTGTTGGCGGGCCTGCGTGACCCGCGAGGCTACGTGCCGATCGATGTCGCCGATGCTTTCCTTGCAGAAACGTCCAGGAGGATCGCTTCGCGCTTCCCGTCGCTCTGGGTCCGCCCCATCGAGCGCAATTTCCTGGATGCATTTGAGGTTCCGTTCGATGGCTCCAGCGGCGGCAGGACAGGATTTTTTCCTGGCTCGACGATGGGGAATTTGAACGCGAGCGAGGCGAAGACCTTGCTGATGCAGATGGGGCGACACTTAGGCAAAAACGGACGTGCCATCATCGGTGTCGATCTCCAGAAAAACGTAGATACGCTTCTGCGTGCTTACGACGACAGCGCCGGTGTGACAGCCGCTTTCAACCTCAACCTCCTTGAGCGGATCAACGCCGAACTGGGCGGCGATTTCTGTTTAGAGCGGTTCAAGCACGTGGCGCGCTGGAACGAGATCGAGAAAGCAGTAGAGATGCATCTGGTCAGCGTGTGCGATCAGCGCGTTACCCTCTGCGAGCGCGCGTTTAGTTTCAGAACGTCGGAAAGCATTCATACTGAGAGCTCCCGAAAATATACTGCGGAGAGCTTCGAGCGGCTTGCCCGCTCCGGCGGATGGAAGGTTGTCGAGCTTTGGCAGGACGCGGGCGGATTATTCGGCCTGTTCGGGCTCATTCGCTATTGATCTGCCGATGATGCGGCACACCAGGTCTTCCGAAACCAACGTGAGAGTTGCGGTGTAAAGGAAAGCGGCATGGAACAGTCCCCCCAGATCGGCGACAGGATCACCGACAAATCAGCATCGCCCGACGACAGCACTGTCCGAGACTGGATCGGGCCGAAGGCGTTCGGGCATTGGGCCGAGCTGCGAAAATGGATCGAGGCATACTACCCCGATGTTTTCGTGCCGGATTGGCTCTATCGTGGCAAGAAGCGTGGTTGGTGCCTGCGTTACAAGAAATCCAAGGCATTCTGCACCTTCCTGCCGGAATACAGGCTGTTTTCGGTCGAGGTGGTCTTGGGGGCAGCAGAGCGAGAGAAGTTTGAGGCGCGGCGTTACGGGTGGCGCTCGCAGCTGGTGAAGCTTTACGATGAAGCCCGAACATACCCAGACGGAAAATGGCTGAAAATTGCTATCTCATCCGCAGCCGATCGGCATGACGTGACGGAGCTTTTAAGTCTGAAGCGTCCGCCTCCGCGGTCGCGCGATTGAGACGCTCGCGCCGCTCCGGCGCGATGGTGGTCCTCCAGATGAAATAGACACGCGCCTTGAACACCTTCTTGTGCGACGGGGCGACGACATCGTTCTCGCTGGTGATCTGGCGGCCTGGAGCGATCCCTTGAGTGCTTTGTCGAGGAGCTTTGGCGCCGTGGCGACAAACGGCGACAGTCTTCGCGCCAACCAAAAGCCCGGACGCGTTCCCAAGAATCCTTCCCGGGTGCGTCCGAGCCTTGCGTGATGCTCGCATCATAGAGGCTCCTCAGAGATCGTAGATGCGAATGGATTGAGTTCAGATCGATCCAGCCGGCGCAACGGCAGGAAAGTCCTTCTCGGGATCGAACACGTTGTTGAAAAAGTTCGTCAGAGAGTACATGGCCACCAGCGCGACTATCTCGATGACGTTCGCATCCGTGTAGCCTGCGTCGCGGACGACTTTCAGATCGGCGTCACTAACCTTGCCGCGGGTCTCGATGACTTTACGCGCAAACTGGATGGCAGCGTCCCGCTTCGGGTCGCTGGCATGGCCCTTCCGAGCGAGAGTGATTTCATTGGCGGGCAGCTTGGCCATATGATTGGCCGTAAAGCTGTGAATCGTCAGGCAGTAGTCGCAGCCATTCACTTCGGAGACAGCGAGGCCGATGCTGTCGCGCGTCTTCACGTCTAGCGCCTTGCTCAAGGAGCCAAGCAGGGCGGCCCATGAGTTGAACGCGATCGGGCTTGCCGCGAATGTCGCCATCATATTTGGGGTGAACCCGATGTTCTTGGTGAACATATCGAGGGTCGGTTTCGAATCCGCCGGCACTTGTTCCGGCTTCAGAGCTGTAATTCTTGGCATCATAATCTTCGCAGGTTCTCGGTTTCACTGATCACTAAATGAGGTCCAACACATCGGCCACCGGGCGACGCGGCTTCTGCGGCCAGTTTCCCGGACGCTCCGCTCCTACGGACAGCAGCATGACCGGGACTTCGTCCTCGGCCAATCCAAAATCTCGGTGCACCGCTTCGGCATCGAAACCGATCATCGGCGTCGAACCCAGGCCCAGCGATCGGGCCGCATAGATCATCGCCGCCGCACCGAAGGCGCCGGTGCGCACTGCTTCGTCGCGCTGGCGCTGCGGGTAGTCCTTATAGAGATCGCGTGCGGGGATTTCCCAATCCGGTATCAACTTTGCCGGCATGATACCCGCCTCCACCACCGGCGCCAGGCGGTCCGGAATTACACTGGAATCAGCCAACTGGCCGCAGATGATAAAGGTAACGGCGGCTTCAGTGATCGCCGGCTGCTTCCAGGCGATCGGACTCAACCGAGCCTTGGCTTCAGGCGTGCGTACCGCGATGAAGCGCCAGTTCTGCAAATGGAAGGATGTCGGCGCAGTAGTGCCGATTCGCACCAGCTCGCTGATTTGGTCATCGCTCAAAGTGGCGGCAGGGTCGTAGTATTTGGCGGAGCTGCGGCTCAGGATACATTCGATGACGGCATTGGTCATGGCGATTCTGTTGGTCATGGTGATTCCTGTGCGTTAGGGGATGACTTGAGATAACGAGTGCTTTCGCTCTCTTTGCTCGAAATGCCGCAGGGATGGAGCCCGTCTGGCATCTCATGCCCGGGGGCCGTGGTAGTTTCCTGGGTTGCGGCGCGTCTGGTAGGACGTGACGGCCGCGTGCATCGAATGTGGGTCGGTCACGGACGAACGCGGATGATCGTCTTCCCGCCGATCCGCTTTGTTGGATTGAAGGCGGCGACGGCATCTTCGAGTGTCGTTACGTGGCCGACGTTCGTGCGCAGTCGCCCGTCGCGAACCCGCCGGACGATCTCACTCAGTTGGGCACGATCGGACTCGACGACGAAGTCGACCGCCAGGCCATCGGCGGGCCGCGCCTCGGCCGGCCCGACGATGGACACCAGCGTTCCTCCGGATCGAACCAGGCGCGCGGAGCGTTTCCTGATGTCGCCGCCAATGAGATCGAACACCAGGTCGACCGGGCCGATGTCGTCTAGAGCGTCGTTCTCCAGGTCGACGAACTCATTCGCGCCGAAGTCGAGCGCCTTCTGACGGTCGGCGGCGCGTCCGGTGCCGATGACATAGGCGCCGGCCTCACGCGCGAGTTGCGTCACCATCGACCCGACTGCGCCGGCCGCGCCGTGCGCGAGGACGCGCTGCCCCGCCTGAAGGCGGCCGTGCACGAACAATCCCTGCCACGCGGTCAGACCCGAGACCGGCAGGCTCGCGCCCACCGTGAAGTCAACGTCGCCCGGCAGCGGCGCCAGGTTGCGTGCCTCGATCGCCACATACTCGGCCAGTGTGCCATCGCGATACCAGTCCGCGAGGCCGAACACCCGCTGTCCCACCGACAGGCCCGTCGTGCCATATCCGAGAGCGGTGACCACTCCGGCCAACTCGTGCCCGGGAATCGACGGTGTCCGGTCACGATCGAGGCGATCGGTCCACGTCGAAGGCCACGACAGCTCGGTTCCAACGAATCCTGACGCATAAACTTGAACGACGACGTCGTTTATTGCTGGCCGCGGTTCGGGTCGCTCCACCAGCTTCATCCCGACCGTTCCCGCAGCTTGGTCCGCCACGACGATTGCCCTCATCGCCAACCTCCTCGTGTGTGGTATGTCGTCATCTTCCGAATTGCCTTGCGGGCGACCAAAAATACGATCGCCAAATTCGACGGTCCAATGACCTGTGGCTATGGAATCGATGCCATCGACGCGAAAGATCAAAGCGCGTCGGCAGTGAACGTCGGGACGAATGCCCCGCGAGGGATGATTTCCGGGCACTGAGGACGCAAGAAAGAGCTGCAATGCGGGTTTGATCGGCTGCGATGCGCCGGTACGGTGATCGACCGCACGAGAGACGCTCAATCCGGAGTGATATTCGGGATCGGGAGTTGAGCCAGATCATCCTCGTAGCTGGCCTGAGTGCTTGGGCTGTGGCCGGAAGCAGTAGCGTCGAGGCGCGTGTTGATAGCGGCGCCGATGCCGAGAATCTTGCCAACGGGGCAGAGGTTTGCGGCTTCCAGCAGGAGCGCGCGCTGATGAGCATCGAGTTCTCCCTCCAGCACGAGGGTGCGTGCGAACGAGTCTCGTTCGCCCAGAGCGCCATGGCGGAAGCTGACGCTCACTTCCAGCCGCTCCAGCGGAAGTCTCTGGCGTCGAGCCTGAAAACGAATGCTCATAGCGGTGCATGCGGCGAGAGATGCGCTAAGGAGGTCGTAAGGATTGGGACCAGAAGAAATGCGGCCGACGCCATCCGGGCCGCCGACAGTAAAATGAGAGCCGCCGACACGGCATACCAGTGCACCAGGATTGGTGGGGTCGCTTGCGACAACAACTTCGCGGATCTTGGTCATGACTAGGTCCCGATTGTTCGAATGATCGACCACCGGCTTCGACGAGCGTGAACGCAAGCAGGCAGCGCAGAACAAGTCTTGCAGATAGCGCGAGGTCTCAGCGCGGCGTCCGCTCCGGCCGGCGCGTTCAGCAATTAAATCCGGCAACCATTCGGGTAAAGCTATCATGTCCATAACCGCCGGGAATGCTTCGGGAGTCGGTGCCGAAGCTCCGCGACGAGAAAATCCGTGAACCCGCGCGCCGGGCTTGACGGTCTTCCGCTCGCGACAACGCATTGACTTCCATCGAGGCGAAGTCTCGGTCGGAGAAACAACGCGCGGGAATGGAAATCATAACGGTCGGACATTTCTCAATTGAAGGTCGGCGACGTAGTTTCACCCTGCAGGGCGGGGCGGAGTGATGGCTCGTGCGCGATCGGCGGGTGCCGGAATTCCCGACGTACTTAGGAAAACACTGCGGAGAAGAGAATGCTGCTGCCTCGTCGACCGGTTCCCGAACTGCGCGTGCCGACCCTTGCTCATGGCGAATTTGATCTTGCTGCCGACGCGCCGAAGCTGTTTACGCTGATATGCTTTTATCGCGGACTCCATTGCCCGGTCTGCCTCAAATATCTGCGCGAGCTGGAATCGCTGATACCCGAATATGAGCGTCGCGGTACAAAGGTCATCGCTATCAGCTCTGACGTTCGCGAGCGCGCTCAGGAAATGGCAAACAAGGTCGGCGCCAGCTTGCGATTCGGATATTCACTGCCGCTGGCGGTTGCTCGCAAGTGGGGTCTCTATATTTCGTCGTCGCGTGGAAAGACATCGATCAACATCGAAGAGCCGTCACTGTTTTCGGAGCCCGGCGTATTCCTCGTCCGACCGGATGGTACTTTGTACTACGGCGCTGTTCAAACAATGCCGTTCGCACGTCCGTTGTTCTCGGAATTGCTTCAAGCGATCGATTTCGCTATCGCCAGGGATTATCCGGCGCGTGGCGAGTATGACGGCCCTCTCTGAGCGGCCGTCGGCTTAGCTACCGGCACACCCGCGAACATGAAGGCCGCTGCGCGGGAGCTACTGCTTGATTCTCTGTTCGGTCCGGCTGTTTCGGGTATGTTTGATCTTACCGGCTCTGACCGAGCGCGACTGGGAATTTCCCGCAGAATAAGACGTCGCGGTTTCGAGTGCCACGCGGCCTGCGGCATTCCTCGCGACGGCATCGCGCTCGCGCGGCGAGCAGCAATAACGACCGTTTATCGAGTCCATGGCGAGAGGTGATTTCCGTCGCCGGCATTGCAAGGCCATTCTCCAAAGCATCGTCGAGCCTAAACCTGCGGTTCTGCGATCAAAGCGCGGATCACGATGAAAGCTCGAGAGCGCAGTGGGTCGATATGCGAAGCAACGACGTAATCTAGATCATCGCGCTGGGTTCTTGGAGAGACGGAAGTGAGTATGACTGATAGAATGGTGCAACCGGCTCCGGCACCTCAGCTCGATCGCGGTTCGTTTTATCGCTTTCCACGACGCTTCGTCGCACCGATCGGTCTGCTGTTCGCGCTGGCGCTCGCGGGCTGCGACAAGAAGGCACAATCGCAGGAGGCTGCGCCTGCACCGCCGCTGGTTACAGTCGCGCAACCAGTCAAGCGCACGGTCACTGACTGGGACGAGTTCACCGGCCGCTTTGAAGCGATACAGGAGGTTCAGGTCCGTGCCCGCGTCGGTGGCTTCGTCAACAGCGTCGAGTTCACAGACGGTGCGATCGTTCATGCCAGCGATCTGCTCTACATCATCGATCCGCGCCCGTTCGAGGCGGTCGCCTCACAAGCGCAGGGCCAACTCGACGACGCGCGGGCCAAGGCAGAGCTTGCCAAGCGTGAACTCGACCGTGGGCTGAACCTGGTCCAGACCAGCGCAGTTTCGGTGCAGGTCGTCGATCAGCGCCGTCAGGCCTTGCAGGCGGCTTATGCGGCCGAGACGCAGGCCGAGGGTGCGCTGAAGGCCGCGCAGCTCAATGTCGAATTCACCCATGTGCTGGCGCCGATCACCGGCCGCGTCAGTCGCCATCTGGTGACCCCCGGCAACCTCGTGCAGGGCGCCGATAGCGGCGCGACGTTGCTCACCTCGATCGTGTCGCTCGATCCGATTTACATCTATTTCGACGTCGACGAGGCGACCTATCAGCGCAACAGCAGGCTGTGGTTCGAAGGCAAGCGGCCAAGTTCGCGCGATACGTCAAATCCCGTGCAGGTGACGCTGACCGGCGAGACAAAGCCCTCGCATGTGGGGAAGATGGACTTCCTCGACAATCGACTGGACATCTCGACTGCGACGCTGCGCAGCCGCGCGATTGTCCCGAACAAGGATCTCTCGATCCTCCCGGGGCAGTTTGGCCGCGTCAGGATCATCGGCTCGTCGCCCTACGAGGCGCTGCTGATTCCGGACGCCGCTATAGCCACCGACCAGTCGCGCAAGATCGTGTTCGTGGTCAAGGCAGACAACACGGTAGATGTAAGGCCGGTGATACTCGGGTCGCTCGATGGGGGGCTGCGCGTGATTCGCGAGGGCCTCATGCCGGGGGATCAGGTCATCGTCGACGGGCTGCAGCGTGCCCGCGTCGGCGCCAAGGTGACACCGAAAATGGCGCAGGCGCCGGCAGACGACAAGACTCCGGCGGGTGCGAAGCCATGAATCTTGGAAGGCTTTCCATCAACCAGCCAATCTTGGCGATGGTACTGTCGATCGTGCTTGTGATCGTCGGCACGATCGCCTACCAGACGCTGCCGGTCTCGGAATATCCGCAGGCGGTGCCGCCGACCGTCACCGTCACCACGCAATATCCCGGCGCCTCAGCGCAGACCGTATCCGACACGGTGGCAGCCCCGATCGAGCAGGAGATCAACGGCGTCGAGGACATGCTGTATCTCTACAGCCAGGCGACCTCGAACGGCCAGCTCACCATCACCGTCACCTTCAAGCTCGGTACCGACCTCGACAAGGCGCAGGTACTTGTGCAGAACCGCGTCGCGATTGCGCAGCCGCGGCTGCCGGACGAGGTGCAGCGCAACGGCGTCGTAACCCGCAAGAACTCGCCCGACATCCTGATGGCCGTATTCGTGCTGTCGCCCGACGACTCGTTCGATCAACTCTACATCTCCAACTACACGCTGCTGCAGGTGCGCGATCAGCTTTTGCGGCTCGACGGCGTCGGTGACATCCAGATGTTCGGCGCGCGCGACTACTCGATGCGAGTGTGGCTCGATCCCGACCGGATCGCTGATGTCGGCCTGACATCGGGCGAGGTGCTGGCGGCGATCCGCGCCCAGAATCTGCAGATCACCGGCGGACAGATCGCTGAGCCGCCGATCGCCGATCGCGCGCTCCAGCCGAACCTCGTCTTCACTGGCCGCCTCAAAGATATCGGGCAGTTTGAGGACATCGTGGTGAAGGCCGGTTCCGACGGCCGCACCGCACGTCTGCGCGACGTCGCGCGCGTCGAGCTCGGTGCGCTCTCCTACGCCACCAGCAGCCGCATACTGCGCAAATCGGCCGTCGCAATGGTGGTGACGCAACGGCCCGGATCGAACGCGCTCGCCACGGCGAAGGCAATCTCCACCACCATGGCGAAGCTGAAGGAGAGTTTTCCGAAGGGGCTCGACTACAATATCGGCTACAACCCCACCGAATTCATCGCCCAATCGGTCCATGAGCTGATTAAGACGGTCTACGAGGCGATGGCGCTGGTCGTCATTGTGGTGCTGGTGTTCTTGCAGGGATGGCGGCCTGCGATCATCCCGATCATCGCGATCCCGGTGTCGCTGGTCGGCACCTTCGCGGTGATGGCCGCGCTTGGATTCTCGATCAATAATTTGACGCTCTTCGGTCTGGTTCTCGCGGTCGGCATCGTGGTCGACGACGCCATCGTGGTTGTCGAGAATGTCGAGAGACATCTCCAGCACAGTATGAGCCGGCGCGAGGCGGCGCTCAAAACCATGGAGGAAGTCGGCGGCGCGCTGGTCTCGATCGCACTCGTGCTCTGCGCGGTGTTCGTGCCAACAGCTTTCCTGGGCGGCATCTCCGGGCAGTTTTTCCAGCAATTCGCCGTCACCATCGCAGTCGCGACCGCGATCTCCTGCTTCTGCTCGCTGACACTGTCGCCGGCACTGGCCTCCCAGATTCTTACGCCACACGAGGAGAAACGTCCGCCGGCGCGCTGGAACGTCATTGCGCGCGGCTGGGACGGCTTCACCGCGCTGTTCAACCGCATCTTCGATCGCCTAGCGCGCGGTTACGCGGCCACCGCCGACTTCGTGATCCGGCATACGGTGGTGATGCTTGTGATCTATCTCGGGCTGATCGGCAGCGCCGGCTGGCTACTCGCCACCACCTCGCAGGGCTTCATTCCCGCGCAGGATCGGGGTTACCTCATCATCTCGGCGCAATTGCCAGGCGCCGCGTCGCTGGCGCGGACCGCTGCGGTGGTGCGCGAAATCGAGCGGATCGCGCTGGATACGCCAGGTATCGTCCGTGTCGGGGCGTTCAGCGGGTTCTCCGGCGCGACGCGCACGCAGGCCGGCAATGCCGCAGCGCTGTTCCCGGTGTTCGACGAGCCGGAGGCGCGGCAGAAGAAGGGATTGACGGCCAACGCGATCACGGCCGATCTACGCAAGCGGCTGTCGGCGATCCAGGGCGCTTTCATCATCGTCATTCCACCGCCCGCGGTGCCAGGCATCGGCACCGGTGGCGGCTTCGCCATCCGCATCCAGGATCGACAAGGGCGCGGTCCCGAGCTGCTCGCAGCGGCGACGGACGAGCTCGTCGCCGCCGCGCGTAAGTCGCCAAATCTGACCTCGGTGTTCTCGCCTTTCACGGCGAATACGCCGCAGCTGTTTGTCGATATTGATCGTGTCAAGGCGCAGAAGCTCGCGGTCCCCATCGCCAACATCACCGACACGATCGAGACCTACTTCGGTTCGACCTATGTCAACGACTTTAATTTGTTCGGACGTACCTATCACGTCACGGCGCAGGCCGATCTCCCATTCCGCAAGGAGACTTCCGATCTCGCGCGGCTGCGTACCCGGAACGCCGCCGGCGACATGGTGATGCTCGGCAGCGTCGTTGACTTCAAGGACATCTCGGGACCCGATCGTGTGGCGCGATACAATCTCTACTCGACGTCCGAGGTACAAGGTGAGCCGGCGACGGGCGTAAGCTCGGCCACGGCGCTCAGCACCATCAAGCGATTGGCCGACGAAACGTTGCCGAGCGGCTTTTCTCTCGAATGGACCGACCTGTCCTATCAACAGGTGATGGGTGGCAATGCCGGCCTCTATGTGTTCCCGATCTGTGTGCTGTTCGTCTATTTGGTGCTGGCAGCGCAATATGGCAGCTGGACGTTGCCATTCGCGGTGATCCTGATCGTGCCGATGTGCCTGTTCGCGGCCACCATCGGGGTGCGCATCATGGGTCAGGACGTCAACATCCTAACCCAGATCGGCTTCGTGGTGCTGGTCGGACTTGCGGCCAAGAACGCGATCCTGATCGTCGAATTCGCGCGCGATATCGAGCTTGAGGGCAGGTCGCGGCTGGAGGCTGTCATTGAGGCCTGCCGGCTCCGCCTGCGGCCGATTCTGATGACCTCGTTTGCTTTCATCCTCGGCGTGCTGCCCCTGGTGGTTTCTACCGGTTCGGGCTCGGAGATGCGCCAGGCGGTCGGCGTCGCCGTGTTCTTCGGCATGCTCGGCGTCACGCTGTTCGGCCTGATCTTCACGCCGATTTTCTATGTCGTGGTGCGCAACCTCGCGGAAGGCACGAACGAGGGCAGGCCAATTCAGCCGAACGCGGCCGCGGCCGCGGCGGAATGAGCTGCGTTGGCCGCGGTGCGCTATGACGTTGGCAGCCCCAGCTTAGCAGCCGCTGGGCCGCTGCCGCGACGCCTATTCGACGGCTCACGCATTTCACGTATAGTCTAGCGGCGGATCGAGCAATCCCTTGCACCGTCGAGCGACGCCTTCTTGGCTCGCCGCTCGTGGTCGTCGGCAAGAGCCTTCAGCTGAGCCGCAATCACGTGGTCCGTCATGGCTTTGGCAGAGCGAAGCAAGGTCTTCGCTGTCCTCAAATATTCTTTGCCTCGCTGTGAGATATGAAGCGTCATGACGCCCTCGCGTGGTTTTCGGGCGACTGGTCGAAGCGTGTTGGAACCAGCCCATCCAATTGTGCTCACCCTGGCGGAGTGCCCTGAAGCGATCGACGCATCTCGGACCTCCTGGCCTACGATCGTTCAACAGAACGCCGACTTCGGCCGGTATCGAGGATGGGGGCGATTGGTTGCAGATTGTGTTCAAGCCAGTTGAAAGGAAAGTCACCTCTCGCCATGGAGTTGATAGCCGATCGTTATCGGAACGGCTGGGGCGCGCCTGGGATTCTGCGGCGAGAGAGCGGCGCTCGTTCCACGGGGATTTCGATCGAGCGGAACTCTCGATCCATTTGCTTTACCGGCGAATTTCGCGGCAATAAGGCCGGCTTCTGCGAGGGGGATCCCTATAGCCGTATCCGGTCGGACCGGGGATCGGCTGGCATTTCTCGGGCGACGGAGTACGATTTCTCCCGGCGGGGGAGAAACCGCGCGTGTGGCGCGCGAAGCGCTTGATTGGCCGAGTTCAGGCCGAAGCCCGACGCCGGAGTCTGACAGATGGTGCGGCAGTCGCTGAACGTCGCATACTCGGATGGTAGTTCCCAGGTGTTGTGGGAGGATGGCGAGCGCGTGTTTAGCCGCGGCTGGCGAGTGGACGACAATGGCAACCGGCTCGCCGTCCTGCTCGTTGCTCCTGCCGCCGATCACCCGTCCCGGTCAAGACTCCATCGTCTCACGCACGAATACGAGCTGAAGGATGAACTCGACGGGGCATGGGCGGTGCGGCCGCTGGCCCTCATGCGCGACGCCGGTCGGACCGTGCTAGTGCTCGATGATCCAGGCGGCCAGCCGCTCGAACATTTGCTCGGTGAGCCCATGGAGGTAGCGCGCTTCCTGTGCCTGGCTATCGCCGTTACCTCAGCCTTGGGCAAGCTTCATCAGCGCGGGCTCATCCACAAAGACATCAAGCCAGCTAATATCGTGGTGGACTGCGCGGATGGACACGTGCGTCTCACCGGGTTTGGCATCGCATCGCGCCTGTCCCGCGAGCGGCAGGCGCCCGAGCCGCCCGAGACCATCGCCGGTACGCTCGCTTACATGGCACCCGAACAAACCGGGCGGATGAACCGCTCGATCGACGCCCGCAGCGACCTCTACGCCCTCGGCGTCACGCTGTACCAGATGCTCACGGGCGTGCTGCCCTTCACGGCGGCCGATCCGATGGAATGGGTGCACTGCCATATCGCAAGACGACCGGCGCCGCCCAGCGAGCGGTTAAAGAGCCTCCCAGGCTCCGTCTCTGCGATCATTATGAAGCTGCTCGCCAAGACTGCCGAGGAGCGTTACCAGACGGCTACAGGCGCCGAGATCGATTTACGGCGCTGCCTCGCCGAATGGGAAACCCGAGGCGATATCGACGAATTTCCGCCCGGGGAACATGACACTCCGGATCAGCTGCTGATCCCCGAGAAATTGTATGGTCGGACAGCCGAGATCGATACCCTGCTTGCCTCCTTCGACCGTATCGTTGCCGGCGGCAGGCCGGAGTTGGTCCTCGTTTCCGGATACTCCGGCATCGGCAAATCCGCGGTCGTTAACGAGCTTCATAAGCGGCTTGTTCCGCCCCGCGGTCTTTTTGCGTCGGGCAAGCTTGATCAGTACAAACGCGACATCCCCTACGTCACCCTTGCGCAGGCCTTTCAGAGCCTGATCCGCCCTCTCTTGAGCAAGACCGAAGCGGAGTTGCGGAAATGGCGGGAGGCGCTGCTCGAGGCGCTCGAGCCGAACGCTCGGCTCATTGTCGATCTCGTTCCGGAATTGAAGCACATCATCGGCGAACAGCCACCGGTCCCCGAACTGCCGCCACAGGACGTGCAGGGTCGCTTTCAGCTGGTGTTCCGGCGATTCATCAGTGTATTCGGGCGACCGGAACATCCGCTCGCCCTGTTCCTTGATGATCTCCAATGGCTCGATGCAGCAACGCTCGATTTGCTTCAGGATCTGTTGACCCGGCCGGATGTACAGAACCTGTTGTTGATTGGCGCTTACCGCAACAACGAAGTCGATCCCGTCCATCCGCTGACACGCAAGCTTGAAGCGATCCGCCAAGCCGGAGCGATACTACACGACATCGTATTGGCGCCCTTATCCTGTGAAGATCTGGGACAATTAATCGCGGATTCCATTCACAGCGAACCGGAGAAAATCGCGCCGCTGGCACAGCTGATTCACGAAAAGACAACCGGAAATCCGCTTTTCGCTATTCAGTTCATTTCTGCGCTCGCAGACGAAGCATTGCTCACTTTCGATTATGACGAGGCGCGATGGTGCTGGGAACTGAATCGCATTCACGCCAAAGGTTACACCGACAATGTGGTGGACCTTATGGTGGGGAAGCTGAACCGTCTGTCCGCGGAAACCCGGAACGCACTGCAAAAGCTCGCCTGCCTGGGCAACGACGCAGGGTCCGCCATGTTGCGGATCGCTTACCAGGACTCCGGGGAGGAGATGCACGGGCAGCTTTGGGAAGCGGTGCGAGCAGGGCTGATCTTTCGTTCAGAGGATTCCTACAAGTTTCTCCACGACCGTGTCCAGGAAGCGGCCTACTCCTTGATTCCGGAGGAATCGCGTGCCGAAGCCCATCTCCGAATAGGGATGCTGCTCGCAGCGCAGACCCCCCCAGAGAGGTTGGAGGAGACGATCTTCGAAATCGTCAATCAGCTCAACCGCGGCTCGCATCTCATCACGTCAACTGAGGAGCTTGAGCGGGTCGCTGAGTTGAACTTCATTGCAGGTAAACGCGCAAAGACCTCGACGGCATATGCCTCGGCGCTGAACTACCTAGTCTCCGGCGTAGCACTGCTGCCAGGGGACTCCTGGGAGCGCCAGCACGACCTGATCTTTGAGCTGGAGTTGCACCGGGCCGAATGTGAATTCCTCACTGGTGCACTGGCGGAAGCCGAGCAGCGCCTGGCGATGCTGTCGGCCCGTGCCGCAACGACGATCGAACGAGCCCGCGTGACGTGCCTGCAGGTGGATCTTTACACGACCCTGGATCAGGGCAGTCGCGCGATCGCAGTCGGTCTCGACTATCTCCGCCACCTGGGTGTTGACTGGTCGGCGCACCCGTCGGAAGACGAGGCAAGGTGCGAGTATGACCGGATCTGGTCCCAACTCGGCTCCCGCGCGATAGAAACCCTGATTGATCTACCTTTGATGAGCGATCCCGTATCGCTCGCGACCCTTGATGTGCTGACGAAGCTCGGGCCGCCGGCCCACTATACAGATGCGAAACTACGTTCGATGGTCATCTGTCGAGCAGTCAATCTCAGTCTCGAGGGCGGCAATTGTGACGGGTCGTGCTACGCCTATGCAGTGCTTGCCAGGCTTGCTGGACCGGAATTCGGCGACTACCAGGCGGGACTTCGATTCGGCCGTCTCGGCTATGAACTGGTCGAACAGCGCGGGCTAAAGCGCTTCCAAGCCAGGACCTATTTGAACTTTGGATACTTACTCATGTTCTGGACGAGACATGTCCGGGAAGGTCGTGATCTGCTGCGACGTGCGTTTGAGACAGCAAACCAGATAGGTGACCTCACTTTTGCGGCGTACTACTACACCCACCTGAACACGTATCTTCTCGCGGCGGGCGATCCGCTCGATATCGTGCAGGTCGAGGTCGAGCATGGTCTTGCGTTCGCGCGGAACATGCGGTTCGGCTTTGCGATTGACTCCATTGCCGGCCAGCTAGGGCTGATCCGGACACTCCGCGGCTTGACGCCGATTTTCGGTTGCTTTGACGATGGGCAGTTCAACGAACTCCTACTGGAGTCTCGTTTCCGCAAGAACCCGGATCTGGCGTTGGCCGAGGGCTCGTATTGGACCCGCAAGCTGCAGGCACGTTTCTTTGCCGGCGACTATGTGGGTGCCCTCGAGGCCTCATTGAGGGCGCAACAGCTGCAGCCGACATCGGCGTCTTTTTTCGAATGCGCGGAATATCACTTTTACAGTGCGCTCTCCAGAGCGACATCCTGCGAGTCCGCGGCGGCCGGCCAACGGCAGGAGCATGTCGAGGCACTGGCTGCGCACCACCGACAGCTCGAGGTCTGGGCGATGGCTTGCCCGGACAACTTCGAGAACCGCGCCGCACTCGTCGGGGCGGAGATCGCCCGGATCGAAGGCCGCGCGCTCGATGCCGAACATCTTTACGAGCACGCTATCCGCTCGGCACACACGCATGGCTTGGTCCACAACGAGGCGCTCGCCAATGAAGTCGCCGCACGCTTTTATGCCGCACGCGGGTTCGAGAAGATCGCACATGCCTATCTGCGGGACGCGCGGTACGGATACATCCGCTGGGGAGCCGACGGCAAGGTGCGCCAACTCGACGAGTTGTATCCGCACCTCAGGAAGGAAAAGCCAGTTGCAGGCCCCACAAGCACGATCGGGGCACCCGTCGAACAACTGGATCTATCTACGGTTATCAAAGTCTCGCAAACCGTGTCGGGCGAGATCGTCCTGGAAAAGCTGATCGACACGCTGATGCGCACGGCGATTGAGTACGCGGGTGCCGGGCGAGGTCTGTTGATCCTTGCGGTCGGCGATGGGTACCGGATTGAGGCGGAAGTCACGATCAGCAATGATATGGTGACCGTCGGTCAGCGACAAGCAGGTGTAACCGCTGCAAATCTACCGGAGTCCATTCTACACTACGTGATCCGGACAAAAGAGAGCGTTCTTATCCACGATGCCGCCGCCGCGAACCCGTTTTCCGCCGATGAGTACATCCATAAGCATCACGCCCATTCAGTTCTCTGCCTGCCGTTGCTCAAACAAGGCAGACTGGCCGGCGTACTCTACCTAGAAAACAACTTGGCGGCCCACGTTTTCACACCCGACCGCGTCACAGTCTTGAAGGTGCTTGCGTCGCAGGCGGCCATCTCGCTCGAAAATTCGCGGCTTTATGACGACCTCGCGGATCGGGAAGGGAAGATCAGGCGTTTGGTCGACGCCAACATCATTGGGATCCTCATTGCCGATCGCGAAGGACGGATCCTCGAAGCGAATGACGCGTTTCTACGCATCGTAGGATATGACCGTGCGGACTTGGTTTCGGGCCGCGTGCGCTGGACCGAGCTGTCCCCGCCCGAATGGCGCGAGCGGGACATACTGACTCAGGCAGAACTGAACTCAGCCGGAATAGTTCGACCCTTCGAGAAGGAGTATGTTCGGAAGGACGGCAGCCGCGTTCCCGTGCTTATTGGCGCTGCTCTGTTCAAGGAAGGAGGCGACGAGGGCCTTGCATTCGTGCTCGATTTGACGGAGCGAAAGCGCGTCGAGGAAGCGCTTAGCCAGGCACAAAGACTCAGCCGCACCGGCTATTGGATCTACAACGCCACAACGATGCGTTACCTCTATTGGTCGGACGAGAGTTACAGGATCTGGGGGGTTGATCCGTCGCAGGGCCTGCCAAGTCGGCAAGGTATTTGGGAACGTATTCACCCAGAGGACCGCGACAGAGTGTGGGGCGCGGTTCAGGAGGCCGTGCAACAAAAGAGAGACTTCGTGGCCGAGTTCAGACTTCTCCTACCCGATGGAACAATCAAATGGGTCGAAGGAACCAGCTATCATGTGTTTTCGCCCGGGGGCGCGCTGGCTGAGGTTATCACCACAACCGTCGATGTGACGGAGCGAAGGCGGGCGCAGGACGAACGTGAAAAGCTGCGTCAGTTCGAACTGGATTTCGCCCACATGAACCGCGTGAGCATGATGGGAGAATTGGCGGCCTCGCTGTCTCACGAAATTCTGCATCCGATCGCTACCGCTCGTAACAACGCCCGCGCAGGGATCCGCTTTCTGGAGATGAAACCGCCAAATCTGGATGAGACCAGGGAAGCGCTTGCTTGCGTCGTGAGGGACACTGACCGCGCCAAGGATATCGTCGGACGGATGCGTGATCACATCAAGAAAGCGCCTCTGCGAAAGGAGCGTTTTGATCTCAATTCGGCTATCAACGAAGTGATTGTACTGGCGCAAAGCGCAATTCACAGGAACAGCGTTTCGGTCCAAACCCGGCTCGCGGATGGACTGCTTCCGGTTATGGGGGATTGCGTTCAGCTGCAACAGGTATTGCTGAACTTGATCCTGAACGCGGCCGAAGCGATGGGCCTGGTTGAGGAAGGGGCGAGAGAGCTATTGATCAGCACCAGGGAGGATCAGACCGGCGCCCTCGTAGTCGTACGGGATTCGGGGCGGGGCATTGATCCGGGGCATTTCGATCGAGTCTTCGACGCCTTTTACACCACGAAGTCCGGTGGAACAGGGATGGGGTTGTCGATATGCCGTTCCATCATCCAAGCACATGGAGGCAAGTTGTGGGCGGAAGCGAACGAACCTCGCGGCGCTGTATTTCAGTTTACCCTGCCGGCGGACAACGACTCATGAATTATCTTCAATCGGCGTACCCGACCGCAGAGCCGAGCGCACGCATCGCTCGAGAATGTCATCGTCCACTGGCTTGCTGAGATAGCAAATAACCCCGTCCTTCAGAGCCTGATCCCTGACAACCTCATCGGGGTAGGCGGTAACGAGGATCGTTGGGATTGCATACCCTGTATCGACCAAACGCCTGTGCAGCTCGACTCCGGTCATTCCGGGCATGTTAACGTCAGTGATCAAGCAGGCGGTTTCAGGCAGAGCCCGCGATGCCAGGAAATCGGCCGCCGACGAAAACGCTTCGACAGTATAGCCCAGCAGCATTATTAGCTTTCGCATTGACTCACGATGGGGCTGATCGTCGTCGACGACGGATATCAGTGTACGATGCAACATAGCGGCTTCCAGGCACTTCCGCCGGCCGGCGAGGCAGCGCCTCGCGCTGCATGCAACGTAGTGTCTCGGACATCCCTCAATAACGCAATGTCGGCGTTCCTAAGCGATGGTTTAGGCGTCCGGCTATCCGCTCAGGCAAAATATTCTGTTCATCTCGATAGATTGTGCGTAGGGTGTGCCGGACTAGGCAAGAATGCGCTTCCCCAACGCAGGATACCGGGAATGGGTGAGGCAAATCCCAGTGTCTTGGTTATCGATGATGATCGCGAATTTCGCGATTCGGTCGCGCGACTGTTGCGGACAGTCGGCTTGGATGCCCGACAATTTTCGTCTGTTCCCGATTTTCTCGAGGCCGATCCGCCGGATGGTCCTACTTGCCTGGTGCTCGACGTAAGAATGCCGGGGCGAAGCGGTCTCGATCTTCAGAGCGAACTTGTCGCCGCAAACAGGCAAGTGCCTATCATCTTTATCACAGCCTACGCCGACGTGCCGATGACTGTGCAAGCAATGAAGAGCGGTGCGATAGAGTTTCTTACAAAGCCATTCCGAGATCAGGATCTGCTTGACGCCATCGATGCCGGACTCACTCGCGATCGTGCCCGACGTGAGAGTGACAGCGTGGTGGCTGCAATAAGGCGGCGCCTCGACACGCTCAGCCCCCGCGAGACTGAGGTCATGCTCCATGTCGTGGCTGGTCGCCTGAACAAGCAGATTGCCAACGATATCGGCATCGCCGAGTCCACGGTGAAAGTGCATCGCACTAACCTGATGCGGAAGATGAAAGCGCGTTCGGTCCCGGAACTCACCCGGATGGCGGACTGCCTCAATATAAAACTACAGCATCTGCAGAACTTCTGAGCCTGAAAGGCGTGCCATCAGCGCTTCCGTGCGAGGGTGCCGTCTACTCGCAAATCGCGTCCACCTCATTTCGCCGCGCCGCTGATCCTCTCCTTTAGGGGCCGATCCGGCCAACGGATTCGGGGCGCGAGGTTTACGCTCTCACTTCTAAGCGATCGCTTAGCACAAGCAGCGACAAGCGAACCTCATCATACCTCCGCGTAGTCGACCGAGGCGCCCCTATCCGTCAAAATGCGGCCGTTGACGGTAACCGAGTTCGCCTTCCCCCTCTTGGTGAACGACCACGAGCGCCCGAATCCGGGCAGGGCGACGCAAGGCCTGTCAGTAGAGACAGCCGCACCTTGACGGAGAACATAGCAGCCCATGGAGCTTCATCAGGTTCGCTACTTCCTCGCCGTCGCGTCCACGCTCAACTTCACCCGCGCGGCCGAGCAGTGCAACGTTACGCAGCCCGCTCTGACCAAGGCGGTGCAGAAACTCGAGCAGGAGCTCGGCGGCCAGTTGATCTACCGCGAACGCCAGCTCACCCAACTCACCGATCTTGGAAAGGAAGTCCTTCCGATGCTGGAGCGCACACTGGTCTCGGCAGAGGCGGTGCGTCGCAGGGCCCAGGAGTTCCAACGCAAGGAGATCGCGCCACTGAGGATCGGCCTTGCCCCATCCATCTCGGCGTCGCTCGTCCTCGATCCGATCGCGGAGATCGCAAAGTGCGTCCCGGGACTTCACGTCGAGCTGCGCGAGGACGCGGCGGAGAAGCTCGTCGATCTCTTGCTTGAGGGGGAGATCAACGCCGCAATGGTCGGCGACGTGCAGGACGTGCCCGCCCGCATCGACGACTGGTCGCTGTTTGAGGAGCGCTATGTCGCGGTTCTCGCACCGACACACCGGCTCGCAAATCGTCCCTCGATCGGCATCGACGACCTCCGTGAGACGATCTTGCTGGAACGCGCCGGATGCGACATCGCCCCGAAGATCCAACGGTCGTATTTTCCCGAGGAACCGCTCCACCTCGGCCACTGCAGTGGTCACGACTTGCACTTGCAGCACATGGCCGCTGCTGGCTTCGGCGTGATACTCGCGCCCGAGCACATGCCGCACCTTCCGACGCTCAAGACCATCCCGCTCGAAGGCGACCTGGTTTCGCGGGAGGTGCGGCTGCTGGCTGTGCAGGGGCGCTGCTACTCGCCGGCGCTGGACGCTTTCGTCAGGTTCGTTCGCCTTCGCGACTGGTCGGTCGTCGCTCGGACGGCGTGAAATCGTCGAATGCGTACAGCGCCCGGAAGAGCATGCGGCGCATGCGTTCACCTGGTTGGTTCAAAGGCCATCCAAATGCGCTACGCGAACAATGCTGCCTTCCCAAGCTGTCCCTGACCTCGACAGCCGGACACTGAGCCACCACCGTCGGCCTCGCGGACGACGCGCCACGCTTACCCGCTTCCGTGGCGCCCGACGACTGGAATGGAAACGATAACGACCGGGCATTTCCAATGGTTGGCGTGCCGGCCTACGCCTGTTGCTCGTCTAACGGATTGGCCCGTGCCGGAGTGTTTGCTGGCACAGGATTGCGTAATCTCTCTCTTGGGTGGATGCACTTTCCGCGTCGCAAGGACCCGCTCAAGTAATCGACCAGAGGAGTCTCCGATGTCGTTTCGCTTCATCACCAAATCTATCCACGCCTACCTGATCGACTATCCTGTCGCGGTCGTCTTGATCGCCGCGCCGTTCGTGCTGGGGCTCGGTCAAAGCGGACCGGTTGCAGTGGAGCTTTCGGTCGTCGCCGGTGTGGCCGCGCTGCTCTTGGCCTCCCTGACCGACCATCCCACCGGGATCGTCCACATCATTCCCTACTGGCTGCACCTTTGGGTCGATCGCGCCGTCGGGGTGGTCTTTGTCATCGCACCGTTTGCCTTCAAATTCACGGGGCTCGACGCCTGGTACTACTGGGGCCTCGCTGCGGCTGTCCTGTTCACGACGTCAGTCCTGAACGCGCCTGAGAAGCCCGTTGCGAACCGTCCGGAATTGGGCAGGCGCGCAGCCGGCTGAAAGCTGCGATGGCGTCGTCGAGACGTCGCCGATGTTCGTCTGCAGCGGTCCACAGGACCTCGGGGAGCGACAATAACGATCGCCTATCAACTCTATGGCGATAGGTGATTTCCCCCGCCGGCGTTGCAGGATCACTCTCCAAAGGCATGGTCCGATCAATCTCAGGATCAGGAGCTGCGATAGCGCCACGTCAGCGACGGACGCCGATTGAACGATGCAAATTCTGTGAAAGAAAAGACACTGATGTCCCAGGAAGCCTACGATATTGTCATTGTTGGTGCAGGCGCAGCCGGCTGCGTCGTTGCGAGTTATCTTGCCGAACACACCGATGCGTCGATCGCGTTGATCGAAGCGGGCGATATGGATCGCGATCCGTTCATCCACATCCCAGCGGGCTTCGCCAAACTTCTGGCCCACGACCGGCATGTCTGGAAATACGAGACGGTTCCCCAGCACGGGACGAAGCGAGCATATCGCTCAGGCAAGGTACTCGGCGGCGGCTCCTCGATCAATGCGATGTGCTACGTGCGTGGTCAGATGCGCGATTTCGCCGCGTGGCAGGACGCGGTCGGCGACACCGGAAAATGGTCGTATGAAGACCTGCTTCCCGTCTTCATGGCGCAGGAGGACAACGACACCTTCCACGACGAGTATCACGGCATAGATGGTGGCCTGGCTGTCCAGTTGCCCAAGGGCATCAATAAGCTGAACCAATATTGCCTCAAGGCATTCCAGGAATATGGGATTCCCTATAATCCCGACTATAACGGCAAGAGCCAGATCGGCGTCTCGCCGGTGCAGTCGACGGTCGGAGACCAGCGCCGATGCAGCGCGGTCGACGCTTATCTGCGCCCGCACCTCACTTCGGGCCGCGTGGTCCTGCTCACCGGCAAGACCGTCGCTCGCGTCCTCGTCGAAAACAAGCGGGCTGTGGGCGTTGAGTTCATGGACACGAGCCTGAAGAGGATCATGGCCAACGAAGTTGTGCTGTCGGCTGGCGCCGTCCATAGCCCGACGATCCTCATGCACTCAGGCATCGGGCCAGCCGAGCAGCTGCGTCAACACGGTATCGCGGTGATCGTCGATTCTCCGGCGGTAGGCGAAAATCTCCAGGATCACCCGATGGTACCGGTCCGTGTCTATGTGAAGGGTGATCTCGGCTATCAGGCTGCCGCGCAGGGTCTCGGCAGCGTGAAGGCCGGCCTGCGCTATCTCGTCACGAAGGACGGCCCGGCGTCGGGTAATGGCATCGAGACGGTGACACACTGGAATCCATCTGATTTCACCGCCGAGCCTACGATCCAATGCTATCACGCTCCTATCGTCTTGAACGAGCAGCTCGGCCCGGCGGGCGACCGCTCGGGCATCACTTTCGAACTCGTGGTGCTTCAGCCTAAGAGCCGCGGCTGGGTGCGGTTGGCCGACAGTGACCCGACGTCGATGCCCCTCATCAACCCGAATTTCGTTGGCGAAGAGGAAGACCTGAGGGCCGCGGTGGAATCAGTGCGCGCGATCCGCAAGGTCATGGCCCAGGAGTCGTTGGCGCCGGTGATCGAGGAAGAGATGGACCCCGGCCTGCACGTCCAATCGGATGCGGAGATCCGCGAATGGGTGAAGCGCGTCGTGACGACAATGTGGCATCCGGTCGGCACCTGCCGGATGGGCCAGGATGCACGAGCGGTGGTTGACGCGAGGCTCAGGGTCCGCGGCGTCGACGGCCTGCGGGTAATCGATGCCTCGATCATGCCGAACATAACCAGCGGCAATACCAACGCTCCGACCCAGGCGCTTGCGCGCCACGCTGCGACGATGCTGGTCGAGGATCTGAAACGCACCTGAGGAGTTCTGGCGCGAGCAGGCGAGGCCGGCCTCCGGCCCACGCCGGCCGGGAAGCCGCGCGGGAGCTGACACCGGCCATGAGCGTCCAATGCGTATAGAAAGGTTCAGGTACCTGGCTCCTGCAGCCGTACTCGCGATCGGCATCTTTCTGGTCGATACCTTGTCATCACTGCAGTTCGCGGTCGCCTCGCTGTATGTTGTCGTCGTGTTGGTAGCTGCCCAGGATCTCGATCGCGGAGGCGCTGTCGTCGTCGGCTTAATCTGCGCACTGCTTACCATCCTCAGCTATATTCTTACGCACGGCTTCGTCCCCAACGGGATCGCAGCGTTGCGATCCAGTGTTAGCCCGATCGCGCTCTTGGTCACGACAATGCTTGTGCTCCATAGACTTTCCGCTAACCAGCGCGTCAAGAAAGCAGAGCGCGAACGTATGAACCTGGCGCGCTTCTTCCCGCCAAGCATCGCTGAACAGCTCATCAAGGCGCGGACCCCTCTTTCGTTTACGCGTTGTCAGCGTGCAGCAGTCCTGTTTGTCGACATCGTCGGGTTCACTGACTTCTCATCCAACAGGCCTCCGGATGTCGTCGTCCAGACGCTGCGACACCACTTGCGTATGTTCAGTGACGTGGTGTTCTCCCATCAGGGTTCGATCGACAAGTTCCTGGGTGATGGGTTGATGGCCTTTTTCGGCCTGCCGTTGACCAGCCTGCGCGACGCCACCAACGCTGCGGAGTGTGCGATCGAGCTCATCAAATCCGTCGATTCTTGGAACCGACGCATTGAGGCAAGAGACCAGTCGCTCCGTATTGCCGTCGGTATCCATTACGGCGAAGTCATCTATGGAGACGTTGGCAATGAGAAGAAATTGGAACTCACCCTGATCGGTGACACCGTGAATGTCGCTAGTCGGGTTGAAGCCCATTGCCGGGTATTGGAGGCTTCGGTGCTCGTCACCGGCGAATTCATGGATGCATTGTCTGCGGAAGGGAGCGCGGAACTCGCCACTGCGTTTCGCGACGAAGGCGCACACATGTTGCGTGGCCGAAGAGATCCGGTCCGTCTTTTCAGTATTCGCAGGCTGTCGTGCGAGCAGGCCAACTGCGCTTGGCGGTCGCCTCGCCAGCGAAACTCATTGAATCACGGTGGGAATCGGCAAAGCCAGGCCGACCTGTCCGGCCGCAGAGCCTTTAGATGTCGTGGGGGGACCGGTGGACCTTGCTTATCGTACGGGAAGCGCGATGCTTAGGGTGTCCATCGTAGAGCGCATAACGCCTACGAGCGGATCGCACCCCGTTCTCAAATATCCTTCCGTACTTCGCCCTCCTTGGCGATCCGCCGATGGTCGCTCGGATCTCGATTGTACGCCTTTCGAAAAGCCCGCACAAAACTCGAACGGCTCTCGTACCCCGCATTAAGAGCCACTGCGTCGATCGACATCGTCGTTGTCGTCAAATCGATCGCGGCCTGGCGCATTCTTAAGTGTCGTAAGACAGCCATCGGGGATTGTCCAAAAATGTCCGAGAAGCGCGCCATGAACGCCGAACGACTCAATCCTGCACTGTGTGCCAAGCTTTGAACTGAATGGGCGGCTCCTGGCCGCGCCACCATATCTGCAAACGCACGAGTGACCTGCCTGTCAGCAAGTATCGAGAACCGTTCAGTCCACCGTCGGGATGACTTGAGCGACCGTCGTACCAACGAGACAACGATCTGCCTGAGCAGAGAAGCTGTCATGGCTCCAACGCCGACCTCTTGCTGTAACAACTCGTTCATTGCTTCGCGAAGCTTGAGATCAATCCTGTCCGCCGGCTCGAATTGCTCGATGACCGGTTCGCGGAGTTCTCCGAACAGCCTCACAGACTGGCCAAAGGATGCGTTAAAAAAGCCGCATATCTGGACGATCTCTGGTTGCTCTTTCGGCACTGCGACGCGAAGGATGCCTTCTTGACGAGTCCAGCAGTCTCTCGAAATGAGCTTCGGAGGGCGATTTCCACCGTCGACCTCGATCATGAGCGGAGTGTTTGGCGGCACGATGATGAGTAAATGAGGGCTCAACGGTATCGTCGGCCCGCCATCAATTGATAGACGTCCCATGCCACTTAAGTTGTAGTGGATCCCGGGTACGTCAATCGTCCCAAATTCGACTCGATGGCCTCGCGGCACCAAAATCTCGGTCATGGCGATGACATCTATGTCGAGCGCCTGCATCAAATTGTTGAGGTCTGCTGTAGACAATTTGACAGTGGCGCCCGCGGGCGGTGAAACGTTCTGCCCGACGAGAGCCTGTTTTGGAATCGATTTCGAATTATGCATGACTGTGGTGGCTCCTGCTAACGGCTACCAGCACCGATAGTGCTCCGAAATCTGTTCTCCGAGGATCGGCGGAGGCGTCGCCATGCCGTTCGTACCACTGAACCTCGCCTCTCGCCATTAGGCGAAATTTTGACTTGCGGAGAACGCGAATGTTCCAATAGCCATTATGTTCCGGGGCTTTAGTTCCCGACCGTCATCACGTGCGCGCTACAACGCGTGCGGGATGACGGGAAGGATTAAGACGACGACTTCAACGAATTCGTATCGATCGGCAGGCTGCGCACACGCTTGCCTGTTGCGGCGAAGATCGCATTGGTCACTGCAGCACTGACAATGGCCGTCGGAGCTTCACCAACGCCACCCGGAGCCTCCGCGTTCTTGATCAAGTGTGTCTCCACCACCGGTACCTCGTCGATACGCATCGGCAGATAGTTGTCAAAATTGCTCTGCTCGACCCGACCATCTTTGAACGTGATCGAGCCATGAAGCGCGGCCGTCAGCCCGAAAAGCGTTCCTCCTTGAACTTGGGCTTCGATCGTATCGGGATTAACGTACATTCCGCAGTCAAGCGCACAGACGATCCGCTTAACTTTGACGGAGCCATCGGCCGCTACTTCGACCTCGGCGACCTGCGACGTGTAACTTCCGTATGCGAATTGTACTGAAATTCCGCGGCCATGCCGCACGGGAAGGGGTGATGCCCACCCCGCCTTTTCCGCCGCAAGCGATAAAACAGAGAGTGCTCGCGGATTGTGGCCAAGCAATCCCTTGCGGTAGGTGACGGGATCCTGCTTCGCGGCGTGAGCGAGCTCATCTATGAAGCTTTCGACCACAAAAACATTGTGAGTCGGTCCGACGCCGCGCCACCAAGACGTCCGGACACCAGGGGGCTCGACCCGGACAAAGTCGACGTGGATATTGGGCAGAGCATAGGGCGGCTCGGCCGCCGCTTCGACGGCATCGGGGTCCAATCCGTCCTTGACGTAAGGGGGATAATAGCGAGCCATGACTGAGGAGCCGGTGATCCGATGCGTCCAGGCAACCGGCTTGCCGGCCGCGTCAAGTCCGGCCGACAGCCTATCGAGATAGTACGGCCGATACATATCGTGCTGGATATCTTCCTCGCGGCTCCAGATCACCTTCACCGGGCCATCGACGTGCTTGGCGATCTTGACGGCCAGCACCGTGCCATCGGCCTCCAGCCTTCGGCCGAAGCCACCGCCAATCAGATGATTGTAAATTTTGATTGCGTCCTTTGGCAGGCCGGTGAGTGCGGCCACCAGAGACTGCGTGATCGTAGGCGCCTGCGTCCCGACCCAGATATCGCAGCGATCCTTCCGCAGGTGGACTGTGCAGTTCATCGGCTCCATCGCCGCATGGGCTAGGAAAGGCACCTGATAGATCGCGTCAACTCGTTGCGCCGCGACAGCAAGGGCCTCCTCTGCATCACCATCGTTACGGGCAACCGCCCCTGGTTTCTTGGACTCCTCCTCCAGCTGCTTGACGATATCGGCGTTGCTGACCTTGCCGTTGGGCCCATCGTCCCACGTGATGGCGGCGGCCTCGAGCCCCTTCTTCGCCGCACCCATGTGATCCGCCACCACGGCAACAGCTTCATCGATGTTGACCACCTGCCGGACGCCCTTCACCGCCAGCGCGGCTTTCTCGTCCACCTTTTTCGCTTTGCCACCGAGCACGGGCGAAATAGCAACCGCTGCAACCTTCATACCCGGCAGTCGCGTATCGATGCCGTAGAGCGCGCGCCCATCGACCTTTATCGATGAATCCAAGCGCCTGGCACGCGTGCCAATCAAGGTGAAATCTTTCGGGTCCTTCAATTTGACGTTTGCCGCCGGCGGCACGGGCAATTTCGCTGCGGCCGTCGCAAGTTCGCCGTAGCTTAGATGCTTTGCGCCTGACGCGTCGAAGACGATGCCGCCCTTGGCGCGGCAGGTCACCGGATCGACATTCCAGCGCTTTGCGGCTGCCCCGATCAGCAGACTGCGACCTACTGCGCCTGCCTGACGCAGCGGTGTCCAGAACGCTCGGACAGAGGCGGAACCACCTGTATTTTGAATGCCTATGATCGAGTTGACGTAAAGCGCGTGATTTGGCGGCGCATGCTGAACCTGAATTTGGTCAAGCGTCACCTCCAGTTCTTCAGCGAGAAGCATCGAGAGCGACGTGTAGACCCCCTGTCCCATCTCGACCATCGGCATGACCAGCGTCACGGCGCCCGTTGGATTGATCCGTATAAATCCATTCGGCGCGAAAGTACCCGTGACCTCGTTTTCGACCACCTGCACCTGCGAAGTGGACGCCGCGAAGACGGAGCTCGTGCTGGCGCCGGTCAGCGAAAAGCCGAGCAGCAAACCTGTGCCCTGAAGGAAGGCGCGCCGTGACACGCCTGTTTCTTCGGCGACCTGCTCCCTCAAAATTGGTCCATTCATGATCTCAAACTCCAGCAGCCAGCCTGATCGCGGCGCGGATGCGCTGATAGGTGCCGCATCGGCAGACATTCCCCGACATGGCGGCGTTGATGTCGCCATCCGTCGGCTTCGGCATGTCTTTCAGGAGCGCCGCCGCCGACATGATCTGGCCGGATTGGCAGTAACCGCACTGCACCACCTCGAGCTCCAACCACGCCTTCTGTACAGCTGCGCCCTGCGGCGTCTGGCCGATCGCCTCGATCGTGGTGACCGCGCTGTCCCCAATGCTGTCGATCGTTGTCTGACAGGAGCGGACCGGCTGGCCGTCGAGATGCACAGTGCAGGCGCCGCACAGCGCCTGGCCGCAGCCGAACTTGGTTCCGGTCATGCCGAGCACATCGCGCAGCACCCACAGCAATGGAACGTCACCGTCGACATCGACCTCATGGGGTGTACCGTTGATTTTCAACGTGAATGCCATGCGTGCCTCCTGAGCGCGTTGGGAGTGAGGAGTGAGTGGACGAGCACCCACGCATTGGTCGTCCTCGACAGGATCAAGTCGCCCGATACGGCCTATTCCGGCAGATGCGACGGATTGAGGTTGCGCGGGGCGTTACTCGATGAATCTCCGATAGCGACGCCCATTGATCGCAGCGCGGGACGAAATCTTCCAATAGCCGGCATGTATGGTTTCCATAGCAGCGGGGAATACTGCTGCGATGGTGCTGTCCGCCAAAGGCATCGCACTGCGCGGCGAGCAGGCGCGGGCTCATTCAGCTTCGACAATTGCTTCCAAGAGCGAAAGTGACGCGCGCATTTGGCGCATTGATCGGCGGCGCGAGCGTTATAACGAGCTCGCGCATGCGCACCAACGCGAAGGGCTAATAAAGAGGAAGTGAGTAAGCGTCGATAATGATTGATTTGTACCGACCGCCGAAACAACGCAGATGGTCGAATGACAGGTAAGTCCACGAACAGGTCGATGATGTCAGACATCTTGAAGAAAATCGAAGCCTATAAGCGCGAGGAGATTGCCGCCTCCAAGCGTGCTCATTCCTTCGCGAGCATCGATGCACGCGCCAAGGCGGCGGCGCCACCGCGCGGCTTCGTCCGCGCGATCAAGGAAAAGCATGGCGGCGGTGACTATGCGCTGATTGCTGAGATCAAGAAGGCTTCGCCATCGAAGGGCCTCATCCGCGCCGATTTCGATCCGCCGGCCCTGGCAAAGGCTTATGAGGCCGGGGGCGCGGCCTGCCTCTCGGTGCTGACCGATACTCCGTCGTTCCAGGGGCATCTCGACTTCATGGTCGCGGCACGCGCGGCGACCAATCTGCCGGTGCTGCGCAAGGATTTCATGTTCGACACCTATCAGGTCGTCGAAGCCCGCGCTCACGGCGCCGACTGCATCCTGATCATCATGGCCGCTCTCGATGACGCCGCCGCCAAAGATATTGAGGACGCCGCCATCGCGCTTCAGATGGATGTGCTGGTCGAGATCCACGACCGAGCCGAACTCGAGCGGGCGCTGAAACTCCGCTCGCCGATGGTCGGCGTCAACAATCGCAATCTCCGTACCTTCGAGACCACGCTCGCGACCAGCGAGGCGCTAGCGCCGCTTATCCCGGAGGAGCGGCTGATGGTCGGGGAAAGCGGCATCTTCACGCCGGACGATCTGACCAGGCTCGAGCGTGTGGGAATGTCGACCTTTCTGGTCGGCGAGAGCCTGATGCGCCAGCCCGATGTGACGGCGGCAACCCGCGCGCTGCTGGTGCGGGACACGCCGGCGACGGCGGCGGGAATACGTTCCAGCCGAGTCGCACCATCCTCTCAATAGGCGACTGCATCTGGGGGGCTGCTGTGGGTCCCCGACTTGAGCCTACCGTTCGACGAGCTGCCGGGTTCAGGCGGACGATCGGAGCGAATATCGCAGATTTGCTGCGGTTTCCTGACTCGAACCCCCGACGCTAGTCGTTGACGCACCTGCGTTAAGGCGGGTTACGCAGGGGCCGTTGTCGTTAGTAGTGCGACGAATATGAGGGGCAGGTGGAGGCGCGAAGGCGGCTAATGCCTTCATAGTGCCGCGAAGCCACAGCGCCGAGACTTGCCCGGTTAGCTGACCACCGATTGACCACCGAACCGCCCTGAACAAACAGCGATAAAGGTGGTCAACCAGGAGCGAAGTTCACTGTTTTTGTTGAACTTTTCGGTTGCTACTTACGTTCGGGACGCAAGGGGCGCGCGTGCTGGGCGCGCGATCAAGCGATTTACATTTCGGCCATAACGTATTGATTTTGCTAGTGCTGTTTTGGTTGCCTTTTACAGCTAAGTGCCTGAAATCTCTTTTAGAGAATGAGACTCTTAATCAGCGGGTCCCAGGTTCGAGCCCTGGTGCGCCCACCATATCGAAAGCCCTATTAGCGCAGGGTTTTTCCATTTCAGGCGACAGAGCAAAGCGCGTATCGTGCGACGCTTTTGGTGGTCGGACATCGCACCGTGTGTCGACTTGGCGATGTTCGCGAGATGTTCTTGCTGGTTCGCATCACCGTCGCGCTCGTCATCTCGCATGGTCGCCAGTATCGTCCATGACTTGTCGCACGCCCACAAGAGCGTCGCGTTTCGTCGCAGTTGTGACGTTTCGCTGGCCGACGTCGAGGATGTCCCTGGCGAGATGGGCGCACAAAAACGCTGCCAGCGCCGTGACTATCATGTAGACCGAGACTGGCCAGCTCGCGTCGCCACTCCACTGCACCAGCAGCGTCGAAATCAGTGGCGCAAAGCCGCCGACGACAGCGCCGCTGACTTCTTTTGCGAAGACGAGACCAGTGTAGCGGATCCGCGTGTCGAACAGCTCCGAATAGAACGCCGCGATGGATCCGGAGATCGATGCGACGCCGAAAGACAAGCCGACGATGCCTCTGTTGATTTCCGAATTACGGAATTTCAAAGAGGTGGCCCGGGCGGAATATGGAAAGACGTCTTACCTAAACAGCGGCGGACTGTTCTGCGGCGCAACACCCTCGCCGGGCCGCTCGCCGCCGTCAAGCGGGCGATGACACAGCGCGCAGATTGACGGACGCGTCTTCATAATCGCGTTTTCGCCGACCCGCATGCTGCTCCTTACCTGCAGCTCCTTGATCTGAATCAGGGAGCATCGCGCCAAATTTGGGATGCTCGGCACACGACGGGGATTGGCTGCCTAGAGGATTTCTACGTAGTGGCTTATACTGATTGCGTGGTCGGTGTGTCGCGGCGGTAGGCTAAATTTATCGGAGAGTTGTCTGCATATGCCAGGAAACTAGCGGTGCGAAAGTTAGCACTGCAGGAAGGCGAGTGTATCATGTCCCTTCAGGAGACACCGGTCAGCCGACATGTTCGAAATGCCTCCGGAGGATCGAGGCATGCGCGCAAGGCGAATTCCGAACGGCTCGCTCTGCAGGAAGAAGTTCATCGTCAAATTGCTTCGGAGCTTCACGATTCAACGTGCCAGCATCTGGTGGCGGCGAGCCTCATTCTGATGCAAGTAAGGAGTGCGCTAGGCGATCCTCTGAAGGCGACGAGACATTGCGATCAGCTCGACATCTCGATCGATCGCGCTATGAAGGAATTGCGGTCTCTCACATATCTGCTTCACCCTCAGGACCTGTTTGAAGGAGGGCTCAGGACGACAATCGAGCAATTCGCACAAGGGCTCGCAGCCCGAACGCCGCTGAATATTGAGGTCTCGATATCGTCCGCGGTCGACGGCCTGCCATACGGGGCGCAGCGAGCGTTGCTGAGAATTGTTCAGGAGGCCCTGACGAACGTTTACCGCCACGCCAAGGCGACACAGGTCGTCATAACTATCAGGACGAGGGACAGGAAGTTCAAGCTCGAGGTCCGAGACAACGGACAAGGCATGGTCGCTGCAGATGGCGCATGCCGCTTTCGTCCGTGGGCACCCGGAGCGGGAATCCGTATCATGCGAGCTCGATTGCAAGAGATGGGAGGGCAGCTTGAGATATTATCGGCACCCACAACGCTGCGGCGCGGTACCATCCTGCGCGCGACCTTTCCATGCGCTCTTGCGCGCGAGTGAGATGGCCCGGTTGGAGATGCTGCTGAAACGCAGCGCCCATAGCTCGTCCAGGTTCTCTTGCGACAAGATCATCGAGGCAGCCCTCTCATGAAGCGAATTCTCATTGCTGATGATCATGATGCTGTTCGATCCGGGCTACGGGCGGTCCTCGAGCAGCGGCCGGGTTGGATGATTGTCGCCGAGGCGTCCGACGGAAGATCGGCATTTGAGGCCGCTCTCAAAGAGCGGCCCGATGTTGCGATCGTCGACTTCTTCATGCCGCGCATGACGGGACTGGAAATAACTCGAGGAATAAAAAAACATCTCCGCGAAACTGAGGTGCTGATCTTTACCGCGCACGAATCCGGAGTGCTGGCTCAAGAGGCGCTTCAGGCGGGTGCGCGCGCGTTCCTGGTCAAGTCGGACGCAAACAAGCTGCTGTTGGCTGCCGTTGAAGCGCTAATGGCACGTAAGCCATTCGTTGGCGGACGATTTTGTGGTCAGTCGGGTCGAGAAGACGAAGCTGGCGAGGGGCATGTGAAGCTGTCTCCGCGAGAGCGGCTCGTTGTCAAGCTCGTGGCCGAGGGGTACAGCAATAAGGGTATCAGCGCGATGCTGAGCTCAAGCGTGAAGACCACGGAAACGCATCGGGCGTCGGCCATGGGAAAACTGGGGGTCAATTCGATAGCTGGACTGGTCCGCTACGCGATCAGAGCTAAATTGATTGAAGAGTGAACGAAATCAGCGGCTGCCGGCCCGCCGCGCTTCGCAACCGATCGCGGCGGTGAAGCAGAGCTGATCGCTGCGGAAGCGCAGCGCTGTCCTTTCCCGTCCGCAAAGGGATCGCGGACGGTCACCTCCACCGCCACCCGCAATGGCGGCGACCGCGATGCCACCAGCAAACCCAACGGCGCCTGCGCGGTCGCGACCGCCCCCAACCGGGGCCATGCGGAGGACCCCACTGCGCCTGCGTCGCGAGATCCGTGGTTATCGCGGCCCGTCCCAGATTTGCGGCGACCGGCATAGCCTCCGCTGTCGCAATGAAACGAACGCCGATTGCGCCGACAGCTGCGGCGGCGACGGCGCCCTGCGCAAAACCAAGGAAGGCACGACGTGTGGGAGCGTTCATTGTTCTTCTCCTCTCTTCTTGTCACGCAGTTTCAAGTACGGACTACGGTAGCGGGGAACGGCAACGCCGGCATCCAACGAAACCCTGAGCAACAGGCTCGGCGTATTCCCGCCGTCCTGGATACTCGGGTCACGTGGTTTGCGCCGGGACCGGTCGTGCCTTCGCGCGCTCGCGCAGGCGTTGAAACGTGACGTAGAGCATCGGCACCATAAAAATCCCGATTGAGCTTGCGGCGAGCATGCCGGCAAAGACAGCGGTCCCGACCGCCCTGCGGCTCAGCTCGGCGGCGCCGGTTGCGAGTACGAGCGGGAGGAGTCCGAGAATGAAAGCAACCGAGGTCATCATCACCGCGCGGAACCGCATATGCGCCCCCCGGATCGCGGCCTCCGCAAGCTCTGTGCCGGCTTCCCGTCGTTCCTTCGCGAATTCCACGATCAGAATGCCGTTCTTGGCGGCAAGCGCGATCAGCACCACGAGGCCAATCTGGCCGTACAGATCGAGATTGAGGCCGGCGATTTTAATTCCGATATATGACCCTAGAACGCCGACAACGACGGAGAGCAGCACCGGGATCGGGATCACCGTGCTCTCATACAGCGCCACCAGGAACAGATAGGCGAACAGCACGGCGAGCGCGAGCACCACCCCGGTTTGTCCCGCTGCCTGTTGCTCCTGATAGGCGGTGCCGGTCCACTCGAAACTGTAACCTGCAGGCAGCACGTTGTTGGAGATCTCTGCCATCGCTGCCATCGCGGTGCCGGACGAGACGCCTGGCGCCGGGCTGCCGTTCACCGTCACTGAACGATAATTGTTGTAGCGGGTAATGACCTGAGGCCCGGTTACGATCTTGATGCCGGCGAGCGACCGCATCGGAACCATCTGACCCGTGCTATTGCGGACATAGATGCGCCAGATATCGGAAAGGTCGGCGCGATCGAGCGCCTCCCCCTGCACGTTGACCTGCCAGGTACGTCCATAGAGGTTGAAATTGTTGACGTAGATGCCGCCCAGCGTCGCCTGAAGGGCCGTGAAGATATCGCTGATGGTCACGCCAAGCGCCTGCGCCTTACGTCGATCGATGTCGAGATAGATCGATGGATTGGTCGCGGTGAAGGTCGAGAACACTCGCGTCAGCCGCGGATCGGCATTGGCTGCTCCGATCAACGCACCCGTGACACTGGAGATCGCGGCGGGGCTCTGTCCTTCCAGCGCCTGGAGCTGGTACTCGAACCCGCCTGAGGTGGAGAGTCCGATGATCGGCGGCATATTGAACGGCAGTACATTGGCCTGCCGGATTTGCGCGCCGGCTGCGTAAGTCTGCTGGATCAACGCCTGCACCGAATCCGCGGCCGCCTTGCGATCGGCAAACGGCTTGAGGCGCGTCACCACCAGCGCGCTGTTGGGCTCGGACGCCCCGTCAAGCAGGGAGAAGCCGATGATGGCCAGAACATGGTCGACGGCCGGCATCTCCTTCAGGACGTCCTCGATCTGTTTGGTGACTTCACTGGTCCGCGCAACGGATGCACCGTCCGGCAACTGCACCGAAGTGAAGAAAGCGCCCTGGTCTTCCTCGGGGAGGAACCCTGTCGGCGTCAGGTGCGACATCCCGAAAATGCCGGCTGCGAACACGGCGACCAGGATGAGGGAGAGACTGGCCACGCGCAGCAGCCGTCGTACGCCGCTGCTATAGCGATCGCGGATCCAGTCAATGCCGCCAAGAACGTGGCCGATCATGCCGCGCCGGGGTCCAGTATGCCGCAGGAACAGCGCGCACAAGGCGGGCGACAAGGTCAGCGCATTCAGTGCCGAAATCATCATGGCGGCGCTGATCGTCACCGCAAATTGTCGAAACAGCGTGCCGGAAATGCCGGGAATGAAGGCGATCGGAACAAAGACGGAGAGCAGCACCAACGTGATCGCGATGATCGGTGCCGTGATCTGCGTCATCGCCTTCTTGCTTGCCTCGACTGGCGAAAGATCCGGTTCCTCCTCCATCACTCGCTCGACGTTCTCCACGACGACGATGGCGTCATCCACGACGATGCCGATGGCGAGCACCATCGCGAGCAGTGACACGGTATTCGCGGAATAGCCAAGCATCAGCAGCACCGCGAAGGTGCCGACCAGGCTGACCGGTACGGCAATGGCTGGTATGACCGTGGCCCGAAGATTACCGAGGAACAAATAAACCACGATCACGACCAGGACGAAGGCCTCTCCCAGTGTCCGCAGAACCTCCGAGATGGTGTCCCGTACGAAGCTCGTGGAATCGTACTGCACGAGATAGCTCAACCCCGTCGGGAATCGCTTCGATAGCCGCTGCATCGTCGCCGCGACCGCCTGCGCTGTGGTCACGGCATTGGCGCCCGGCGCCAGATAGATCGCGAGAGGCACCGCGGCGCGCCCGTCGATCCGCGCTTCGCTGTCGAGGTTCTGCGCGCCAATCTCGACCCGGGCGACGTCCTTGACGAGCAGCGTCGAACCATCCGGGTTGGCGCGCAGCACGATATTGGCGAACTGGTCGACCGTCGCGAGCCGTCCCAGGGTCTGGACGTTGAACTGGAATTGCTGGTCGTCGCTGATTGGACGCGCGCCGATGCGGCCGACCGGCGCCTGGACGCTTTGCGTTCGAATTGCCGCGATCACGTCCGAGGGCGTGAGATTGAGGCTGGTCAGCCGCTGCGTATCGAACCAAATCCGCATCGAGTAGTTCATCTTGGCGAACAGGTGAGCTTGGCCGACACCGGGCGTGCTGGAGATCGCGTCGAGTATGTTGATGATCGCGTAGTTGGTGATGAACAGCGGATCTTGCTGGCCGTCGGTACTGTAAAGCACCAGAAATTGCAGGATCGCCGACGATTTCTTTTGCACGGTCACGCCCTGCTGCTGCACCTCGGTGGGCAATTGCGACAGCGCGCTCTGCACCCGGTTGTTAACATTGACGGTGTTGATATCGGGATCGGTGCCGAGTGCAAATGACACCGTCAGGGTGTAGCTGCCGTCGTTGCCGCTCGTCGATTTCATATAGAGAGCTCGGTCGACGCCGATCACTTGCGCTTCGAGCGGTTGAGCGACGCTGGCCTCCACGACCTCGGCAGACGCGCCGGGAAAGGTCCCGGCAACCGTGACCTGCGGTGGCACAATGTCCGGAAATTGCGCCACCGGGATCCGTGTCAGCGCGAGCGCACCTGCAATGGTGATGATGAAGGCCACGACCATCGCAAGTCGCGGGCGATCGATGAACACGGCGGACATCATGGCTTTTTGTCCCCCGGGCGCGGATCAGTTGAACCGCCATGGTCCGGCTGCGAAGGCGCGTCGCCTGTGCCGGCCTTCATGCTCGACTGGATCAGCGCGCTCGCCGGGCCCGGAGAAACCGCCTGACCAGGACGAACTCTTTGCAGGCCTTCGACGATCACCTTGTCGCCTGCCGCGAGGCCGCTGATGACGGAGGCGATGGTGGGCGTCGATTGCCCCAGCTTGATGCGGCGTTGTTCGGCTTTATCGCCGGCGCCAACGGCGAGGACATAGTCACCCTGCTGGTCGGACAGCACCGCCGAACGCGGGACCGCCAACACTTCGATGGGCTGGACACCTTCCAGCAAGACCGTGACGAACTCGCCGTCAGTCAGTTCGTGAACGGTTACGCCCGCGGCGGACGGCGCGCGCAGGATCGGGTTGGCGATCTCGCCGCGCACGGTGATCGTGTCCGTGTTCTGGGCGATGGTGTTGTCGACAAAATCCAGCTTGCCGGACTTGCCATACATGCGGCCATTGGGCAGCCGCAGCCGGATCACCACGGCTTCCAAGCCTCCCTGCGGACCATAGCGTTCGCGTAGTTCGAGCCCCTGGCGCAACGGCACCGGGAAGGTGACGTACATCGGATCCTGGCTGACGATCGTGGTCAGGACGCCCGAGCTGGGACCGACGACATTGCCTTCGGTCACGGCCGTACGTCCGATCTTGCCGTCGATCGGCGCGCTGATCATGGTGTAATCGAGGTTGATCTGTGACGCATCGACTTGTGCCTGCGCGGCCTGGACCTGGGCTTCCAGGCTGCGTTGGTTGGCGATCGCCGCGTCGTAGGTCGATTGCTGACCGGCCGGCCCGCTGAGCAGCGTACGCGCCCGGTCGGTCGTCAGCTTGGCGTTCTCGAGCATCGCTCGGAGCTGGGCCACCTGCGCCTGCTTTGACGCGAGATCGGCCTCGAACGGACCGCGCTCAAGCCGGTAGAGCGGGTCGCCCTTCTTGAGCTCGGCACCCTCGACGAACAACCGCTGCTCCAGGAATGCGGTGACGCGAGCCACGACATTGACGCGATTGACCGCCTCGATCCGCCCGAGAAATTCGTTGGTCTCGGTGATCGGTCGTCTGATCGCTTCCACGATGCCGACAGCGGGCGGAGGGCCTGCGGCTGGCTGTGTCCAGCCCGTGCCGCCAGCGATGAATGTCAGGAAACCCGCCGCCAGCATCCTGACCGAGACGTCCGCAAGGTCCATTTTCCGCTCCTTGCTCCGGGGGGCGGGACAAGCCGCTATCCCGGTCCGCGCGGGCCGAGTGTCAGGTTCGTAACGCCTGCCGCAAGGTTCAATCCGATCGATCGCTCGATCGACAGAGGCTGGAGCGTAATCGTCCGGCGAGAGCCTCCGATCAGAACGTTCGCTCCGAGACCGGGGCCGAACGCGACATTGCCGCTCGCCCCTACGTAGCTCCCGCGCAGCGTGCCGGGGCCGACGCGCGAGTTCCTGGCGAAGACGGCCCATGAGAGGGTTCCTGCGCTGGTCACGCCGATGTCGAGACCAACGCGCCGGATCCGTCCGTCGTAGACGTACTGCCGGGCCGGGCGTCTCGTGATGAATATACAACGAAGCTCCTGCGCGGAGCCAAGCACCAGCCCAACGCGCGGAGTGCTGGTGCATACGAGCCGGCCGACCCTGAAGGCCTCGGCGCGTGCGGGCAGGGCGTCGGCGCACATCAAGGCGGATCCGCAGATGATCGCAAGAAGCAGGTTAATGCGCATTCAGGCCTCCATTTGACTTCCGGTGTCGGTGGGCGAACTCCCTGGGCTGCGATCCTGGCGAAGCCAGAACGTGATGCCGAGGCCGATCAGCAGGACGGCGCCCAACAGGAAGAAGATGATGGATTGTTGTAACCAGGATATCGCCGGAACCGTGACGCCCATCGCAAGGCCGAGGAAGGCAATTTGCGGCGAAAGAAGACTGACGCCCGCGAGGAAGGTGCCGAGCGCAAGTAACGTGAGAAGGACGAGGCTGGTTGCCGGTGTCGGCAACAATTGCTGAACGCCTGACACCAGCATGATGTTCATCGTGACCAGGACGGCAACCCAGTGCAGCGCCTGGGTCCAGATCAGTCGCCACCGGGCCTCCTTGCCATCGATCTCCGGCCATTTGTTGATGACGCACACAACGCCGATGGCAAGCGCGAGAAATTCCCAATAGCCAACGAGAGGCTGGTGAGAGGCGTTGGTATAGGCGACGCCCGCGACGGCGAGCACCAGTGCGATGATGTAGGGAAGTTGCTGCCACAGAAAATGTGTCATCCGCGTGTGCGCCGGGGATGGCTCCATTCCATTGTTCTGCTCGGCTCGAATCTCGCTCATGGCGCTCCCATTTGCGATGGTCCCTTGTTGGACATCCGCCCGCTGTTATCGCCGAGGTAATCCTCGACGTAGAATCTAATGATCGCGACCCGGCCGACCGCGACCAGCGGCATGGCGAGTGCGATACCCATCACGCCTAGCATTGCGCCCAACAGTACGATCGCGACCAATGTCCATGCGGGAGGAATTTCGACCGCCTGGCGCTGGATCAACGGGCCGATCACATAGCCCTCGATCGATTGAATGATTGTGTAGATGACGACGGCCCAGATCAGCAGCGATGCGCCGAGCGGCATCGCGACGAGCGCGATCGGGATCGCGGCAAGGATCGGCCCCAGATACGGAACGAAGTTGGAAAGGCCCGCCTGCAGCCCAAGCACGAAGGGGCCGGGAAGCCCGATCAGATAGAGCGCGACCCACACGCATAGTGTCATCAGGGTGATGCGGATCAGCTGTCCGACGAACCACAGCCGCAGGACGTTTCCCATCTCGTTCATTACGGCGCGTGTTCGGGCGCGATAGGAAGGCTTCGCCAGCATCACCAGACTCTCGCGATGGCTGGTGGGATCAAAGGCGAAGAGGATACCGAGGAACGCGATCACCAGCACACCGGTCAGAAAGCTCGACGCTCTGCCAACGACGAGCTGGGCGTGGCTGAAGAACCGGCCTTGATCGGACAGCAGCCATTGCGCAAAATCGCGCCCCGATTCCGGACCAAGCAGATCGACGCCGTAGGTCAGAAGGCGTTGCTGCAAGACGTCGAACTGGGTGTCCATGACCTTCAGCAGGATGCGTGTTTGCTCCGGCAGCTTGCCGCCTCCCCAGACGAGACCTAGTCCGACCAAGGTGGTGAGCAGCAGCAGCACGAATGTCAGCCGCCAGACACGATTGAGTGGAATTAGTAGCGCCAGTGCGCGTGCGGCGGCATCCAGAAAGGCAGCAAACAGTACGCCCGCGAAGATGATGAGAAGACTCGAGGCGGTTTGCCATACGAGGAAGAGAGCAACGCAAGTGGCGAGCAGGGCGAGACCCGTTGCGAGAAAGCCGCGCCGCCTGTCGGTCATGCCCCGGTCTGGAGGCTCACGGACCACGACCTCGCGCGGTTGCTCTTGTCCTGTCCTCACGTCGCTCATCGATCGGGTGTCTCGGCGGCGGATTGCGATGACGAACTGTCGCGCCGGGGCTCAGGTGCGAACACGGCGGCTGCCATAATGGGGATGCGAGCCGCCGCGATGACGCCAGTAGCGATGCTTGGTGGGGTTCGTATTCGTATTTGGCGCGGCGGTGCTTGGGGCAGGTGTCGTGACCTGCTTTGGCACGGATGCGGCCGGATCGGTCGTCTGCGCCTGGGAACTGGTCGACTGCGCGGTCGCAATCGATCCGGCAAGGATCAAGGCACCGCAAATGGTCCGGACATTCATGTTTGTCTCCAACTGACCCACAACAACACTTCAGATCGAGATAGCGCCGACGGCCAACGAATAGACGCGGACGCGTGCGGCGAGCCCTCAACCCCGGAGATGAGGTGGGCGGAAGGGTCGAATTTGAACGGGGTAGGCCGGCCACCCTCGGTTACGAGACTAGAGGCAGCTTCTCGGTCGGCGCATCAGGGATTCTATGTAGAGGGCGAGGCAGGAAATCGGTCGACCGCCTCTAATGAGGACTTGCCGATCCGGGCGCAGCGGCCGGGGTGACCAGCACGAAGCTCGCGCGGAACAACTCGCCTGCCTTAGCGAGTTCAGTCGCGATATGCCTGGCGTGCAGAACGGCGGCGTCATGGTCGGCGCACTCGCATCCAATTCCGTCCGGACAAAGGCCGTTTTTGTCGACGATGTGAAAGAAGTAGCGCATGCGAACGGATTAGGCCGGTGCGTGACCAGCTTCCAGTGACAAAGGTGTAAGAGTCCAGGCAAAAAGGATGAGAAGCCAGGGGCAACCCAAGGTTACGTTTCGGTAAGTCGCTCTGGCGGATACGGGTATCCCGAGATAGGGTGATATATCTTCCGGCGCTCGGGTGATCATCCGATGTCCCCGCAGGGGCCGGACCGCTAGCTTGGTTTGTTCATGTGAACCAATCCGAGGAGGCAAGCGATGTCGAATTATGATCCGAATCTGACTGCCTCAGGCACTGGTGGCGGCGCGCTTGCGATCGATCCCGGATTGCGCGCCTACATGCTGCGCATCTACAATTATATGGCCGCGGGCGTGGGCCTGACTGCAATTGTGGCGTGGCTGACGTATCAGCTCATGGGTCCCGCATTGCTCGAGAGCCCGTTGATGTGGGTTTTCATCCTGGCGCCACTCGGGCTGGTGTTCTTCATCGGGGCGCGCATCAATACGCTGTCGGTGGAAACGGCGCGCATTCTATTCTTCGTCTATGCCGCGCTGGTCGGAGTTTCGCTCTCGACGCTGCTGCACATCTACACCAGCGCCTCGATCACGCGCGTGTTCTTCATCGCGGCCGCGATGTTCGGGGCACTCAGCGTCTTCGGCTACACCACGAGGCGCGACCTGTCCGCGGTCGGCAGCTTCCTGTTCATGGGCCTGATCGGCATCATCGTCGCAAGCCTGGTCAATATTTTCCTGAGGTCGACGGGGCTCGATTGGTTGATCTCGATCGTCGGCGTTGGCGTCTTTGCGGGACTCACGGCCTATGATACGCAGCGGATCAAGGCGATGTACGAGAGCAGGGACGATGCGACGACGGCAGGCCGCAAGTCGGTGATCGCGGCACTGTCGCTCTACCTCAACTTCCTCAATCTGTTCATGATGCTGCTGCGCCTGCTCGGCGGTAGGCGGTAGGCGGCTTCAGGCCGCCGGCCGCTCCGCCGCGCTGGCGAGCGCATCGCGCAGGATCTTTTCCTTGGTCTCGTCCAGGGACGTTTTCAACACGACTCCGCCGGCATCCTTGATTTCGTTCAACACCTTGTCTGCCGTCATGTTCTTGATCAGGACGAAGAGAGCGGCGTTGCCGGTGTGGAGCGAAGCGGACAGCTCCTTCATGAAGGAATCGTTGATGCCGAAATCGGACAAGGCGCCTCCAAGCGCGCCGGACGCAGCGCCGACCGCGACACCGATGATCGGATTGAGGAAGAGCACGCCGACCAGGAGTCCCCAGAAGCTGCCGGTAATCGCGCCCGTCGCTGTGGTGTTGACGAGCTGGTTGAGCTTGATGTTGCCGTTCTCGGCCTTGACGGCGATCACGGCGTCACTGATGGTGATCAAATATTCCTTTTGCAGTTTGAGCAGCCGAGTTCGGACTTCTTCGGCCTTTGCTTCGGTCGGGTATACGATCGCAACCAGATCAGACATGGAGACCTCCTTGGCATTCCCGCAGGGACCGCGGGAAGACTGATGCCAACTGCATGGCGCGGAGACTAAACGGCGAATTGCAAGCTCGACATCCGAGAAAACCCTTGGGCGCGGGAGAGAATGTTCCGGATCATGAGAGCAGGGGAATCCCTCGGCCCGATCTGCGCGATCCGGCTGTTCTGAGTCTTCAATTTGCGGCGAACATCGACGCGGCGAGCAGCAGCGACACCAGGAGCAGGGAGATGCCCGCGGCGGACCATTGACGGAGAACTTCGTCGCCTCTTTCGATAAGGCTGCCGAATCTAAGACAGCCGCGCCGGAGCGGACCGACCACTCTCATGAGCGCTTTCCAGGCCGCGGATGAGCCCAGCGGGTGTGGCCACGGGCTGAGCAGGATCGCGAGCGCCGCCCCTCCCAGCACAGGCAGGAGCAATTTGGATAGCGCGTCGATGCCGAACAGCTTCGATGTGGCATCATACGGGACCGGCAAATACGAATCCCAGGGCAGCAAGCCAAGGAACAGAGAACAGAGGGCCAAGGCAAGTGCAGCAAGGTCCCGGCTGAGCGGTGCTGGGCCGATGAGGGTAATCGGCTGGTCTGATGGCGCGAACGCATGGGACAGGACTAGTACGACATAGGCGGTCGTGAACATTCCGCCGGCCTGGAGCACGACGGCCCACCACCACTGCCCCGTCCTCGCCGTGTCCTGGAGCAATAACTCCTTCGCGAGTGACGCTCCGCTCGGTTGAACACCCATCAAGGCGATGCCGCCAATTGCGAACGCCAGGACGCTCAAGGGCAGGGCCCGTGCGACACCTCGCAGCCCGGTGATGCGATCGTGGCCGAGCCCGGTGTAGATTGATCCGACGGCCATGAACATCGCCGCCTTGGCAGTCGCATGGGAAACTGCCTGCAATAGGCCGCCCGCCAGGGCCTGGTCACTTTCGAGCTTTCCGGACGCGCCGAACGCAAGAGGAAACATCAGGAAGAGATATCCGATCTGAGCCAGCGTCGAATACGCAATCAGGAGCTTGAGGCGCTCTTGCCGGAGAGCGACAACGCTTCCGAACAAGATCGCTCCGGTTCCAAGCGCCGCGAGCAATTGTGCGGCAGCCAAGCCGGGCAAACCCGGCATGACGTCGAACCAGAGCCGCACAAGGATGAAGAACGATCCCTTCACGACCAAGGCGGACAGGATCGCGCTAGCTGCGGCCGGTGCGCCGGCGTGAGCGGGTGGCAGCCAGAGGTGCAACGGAAAGAGTGCAGTTTTGGCGAGGAGACCGGTCGTCATCAAGGCTGCCGCGATGAGCACGCCGGAGTCCGCGCTCACGCGATGCGACAACAACTCGATATCAAGGGTGCCGTAGAGACCATAGAGCAGCGCGGTGCCCATCAGGTAGAGGACCGAGCCGAGCAGTGCGAAGAGCAGATACCGCAGCGCGGCCCGAAGCGTCTCCGCGCGACCGTCGAGAGAGACCAGAGGCACTGCGGCGAACGTCAGCAATTCCAGCGCAACATACAGCGTGAAGAGGTCTCCCGCGACGAAGATCGTGTTCAGCGCGCCCCAGATTGCCAGAAGCAGGATCCAGAATGCGAAAGGTGCGCGCGCTTCGACAGATTGAGGACGAAAATCGGTTGCGGCAAAAATGGCGACCGCGCAGATCACGACCGCCGTCGTCGCGAGCATGACCGCCGACAATCCGTCCGCGCGGAGGGCTACGCCGAGCGGGGGTGGCCAGGCGCCGAGTAGGTAGGCGAGGTGGCCGTCGCTCCGAGGCAAGAGCACGAGAACGGCGACAGCAATCGCCAACCCGACCGGTACGACCGTGGAGGCAACCTGCCGGACGTAGCGCTCGCCGAGAGCAAACGCCAGCAAGACGCCCGCGACCGGCACGACGATCGACAGCACCAGCAGGAAGCCGCCGGCGGTGGTCACCAGCGCGGGGGCGGGGGGCAGCATCAGTGACCGGACGGATCGGAGCGCGGGCTCGCCGCCGCCCGATTGTTGAGCGTCGTGGAGCCTGCGATCTGAAAAAGCCGCAGCAACAAGGCGATCGCCAGAGCCGTTGCGGAAAACGCGACCACGACTCCTGTGATCACCAGGGCCTGCGGCACCGGGTCGTTGCCAAAGCCCGCTGCGGCGCCTCGCCGCCCGACGATGCCGAACAGAAGAAACACGCCGCTGCCGAGCAGGTTGAATGCGATGATCTTGCGAAGCGGTTGCGGATTGGCAATCAGGCCGTAGAGCCCGAGCCCGACCGCCGCGGCGGCGCATAGTCCGAAAACCGTCACGGCGCTCATCGCTCAGCGCTCCTTTCAGGTGCACCGGCGAGCAGCAGGCCGAGCGTCGTCGCGATCGTCAGGAGCATCGCGACCTCAATGCTCAGAATTAGCGGCTTGGCGAACGCAACGGGATAGGCAAGGAACGCCGCCCCAAAACAGAGCCCGCCAAGGCCGACGGCAAGGAATAGGCCGGGGCCGGCGACCAGGATGAGACGTAGCCATCGACTGCGCACGGGCGGGGTATCCACCAACCCGGCCATGATCACCAGCAGCCACATCGATGCGAGAACCGCGCCGCCCTGAAATGCTCCGCCGGGGTGATCCGCGCCCGTCCACAGGATGTAAATGCCGACGACGATGCCGGCGGGTGGCAACAGGCGCGCAAGAAAGGCGAGAACACCATTTGGATCAGCCTGGTGGCGTGGTCCGGGACGACCGCCCCAGGCCTGATCCGACGCAAGCGACCAGACACCGACGATGGCGAGCAGGAGCACGACCTTCTCGAGCATGGTGTCCATTCCGCGGAATGCCATGAGAACGTTGGTGACGGGGTTGGTCATTCCGGTCGCCCCGGCATTCGCGACGACGGCGGGCGCGAGCGTTGGCGCCGGATCGGGCAGCAGCAGGATCGTGACGGCCAGCGCTGCCGCGATCGACGCGGACAGTATGGCCGCGCTCAAGCGCACGATCAGGCTGGGCCCTTCCGTTGTCATCGCCTCGGTATCGCGCAGCCGGGCCGCCGCACCCAACAGCACGACGCCGCCCAGGCCTCCGCCAATTGCAGCCTCGGTCAGCGCGACATCGACGGCGTCAAGACGGACCCAGATCAGCGCAACCAGCAGTCCGTAGGCGATAAAACCGACCGTGGCCGAATAGGTGTCGGGGACGGCGATCGTCCAGATGGCGAGGCCCAGCACCACGGCGGCGAGCGCGATCTCGAACACTGTTGCGATGTTCATTTGCCTGACCCGCTCTGACGTGCCGTGCGCGCGATCAATTGGGAGACGGTGGCGCCCGCGAGCAGCACGAACATCCAGATGCTGATCAGCTTCAGTCCGTCGCGCAGGCCTCCTGTTTGGGGGAGCAGCCCTAGCACGACGAAACCCAGGCCGAGGTTATCGGCCTTGCTGAGCGCGTGCAGACGAGTCAGGGTGTCGGGAAAGCGAAGAAGGCCGACGGTGCCGGCGAAAAAGAAGAATACGCCTGCCGACACTCCCGCAACCGTGATGATGTCGCGTGCGATGCTCATCTGTCCTCCCCCGGATCGGCCCCATCGGTTTCGAGGCGGGAGAGCCCCTTCTTGACGAATGCGATGGATGCGAAAGTGGCGAGCAGTGCCAGTATCAATGCCACGTCGACGGCCGCCGGCACGCCTGTCACGGTGCCGAGCAGCAGCAAGACGGCAATGCCGGCAGTCCCGATCAGTTGCGCCGCCATCATCCGGTCGGCATCTGTCGGGCCACGCAAGATGGAGACCAGCCCGAGCCCCAGCATCGCCAGGATCAAGCCGACTGCGGCAGTGAGGAATTCAGTCATTGTAGAGGGCCCGAACCAACGCCGCTTCCTCCGCGGCAAGTTCGGCAACGACCGGTTGCTCGACGTCGAGACAGTGATAGACGAGCTGCCCGCTCTCCTCCCCGGTTGGCACAGTGCCAGGCAAAAGGCTGGTGAGTGTCGTGAACACGTTCCGTTGCATCCCGCGTGAGAGGCCGGTCGGATAGAACACAAATCCCGGCCGCAGCGGCAGCCGGGGATCGAGCGCGCGGCGTGCGACGTCTACGCCGGCGACCACCGATTGGTATAGGAAAAGCAGCGCCAGACGGACCATGGCAGGAATTGACCGCCGGGATCTGCTCGGCTCCAGCAGGTGCAGGCTTGTCCAGGTTGCTGCCGCGATTGCTGCCGCCGCGGCAGGAATATCTGACGGATTGGCGCCGGCAAGCACGAGCCAGAGGCAAAGGAAAAATGCGGCTCTGAAAGTCGCAGTTCGCCACGATCCTCCAACCGCGACGACGGCACGCCCATATCGATCACCTGAGGACCCTGTCATCCCGGTTTCCTCGGTTGCTCCCGGATTGTGTCGTCCGGGTCTGCCGTGCTTTGAGGAAGCGCGTTTGCGCGCCCCAGACGAGAATTCAAACGGCGGAGCCGCGGCAGGGTCGCGACTGCTTCACCTGACGATTGCATCATGCGTCGTGGACGGAACCGGCGACATCGGGTGATTGCCTGATCATGTCTCAGGAATCTGCTGATGGCCGAGCACGGATTCCATCCGGCACCACCGAGTAGATTTACCGATGTTGACGGCGGACTCCTTCGGCAAAAATGCGGATGGCGGTACCGGGGAAAATGCGACTGCGGACTGAGCAATCCTCCCGGCAAGATCTCACTCCCGGAACGGAACAGGTCATGTTCATGCACGGCAGCCGATCCGCGCCCCGAAACATCCTCACATCGACGCTGGTGACGGCGTTCTCGCTGATGCTGGCAGGATGTGGACGGGAAACCGAAACCAAGGACGCATCTCCGCCGCGGATCGTACGCACAGCGACCGTACAAAAACGCAAGGTCACAACGCCGCTGACATTCTCCGGACGGGTCGAGGCAGAAGACGAGGTGAATGTCGCATTCCGGATCTCGGGACGCTTGTTGAGTAATGACACCAAGATAGGCGACCGGGTCAAGGCCGGCCAGGTGCTGGCACGATTGGAGTCGCAGAATGAACTGAGCACGCTGCGGCAGGCGCAGGCCTCCCTTGCCGCCGCTCAGGGGCAATTGACCCAGGCGCGCAATCACTTCGATCGTCAGGAGACGCTGTTGGCGCAGGGGTGGACCACGCGCGTCAACTATGATGCCGCAACCCAGGCGCGGCAAACCGCGCAATCGCAAGTCGATGCGGCCGAAGCGCAACTGAGTTCTGCGCATGACCTCGTTGGTTTCACCGAACTCAAGGCTGATGCACCCGGTGTGATAACAGCCACAGGTCCGGTCGCCGGCGAGGTCGTCCAGGTCGGGCAGATGATCGCCAGGATCGCACGGCAGGACGGTCGCGATGCGATCTTCGATGTCCCCGCTCAATTGATCAGGTCGGCCTCCACCGATCCAGAGATTACTGTCAGCTTGGCTGACGATCCGTCGATAACGGCGCAAGGGCGCATTCGCGAAGTCGCTGCACAGGCCAGTGCTGTGACCCGAACCTTCGAGGTCAAGGTCGGCCTGACGGATCCGCCAGCCACGATGCGGTTGGGTGCGTCAGTGATAGGGCGAGTGAGTACCACTGCAGGGCCGATGATCGATATTCCATCTTCCGCGCTGACCAGGATGAACGAGCAACCCGCCGTATGGGTCGTCGACCCGGCCACCGCCACGGTCGCGGTGCGCAATGTGGACGTGCTGCGATTCGATGAAGCGCAGGCCATCATTTCCCAGGGGCTCGACATCGGCGAAATAGTTGTCACCGCCGGCGTTCAGGCGTTGCATCCGGGTCAGAAGGTCCGGATTCTTGGATCCGAGCCATGAGCGGAATTAATCTTTCCGACTGGGCTCTGAAACACCGTTCGCTGGTCGTCTATATGATGATGATTGCGGTGGTCGGGGGAGCGCTGTCCTATTTCCGGTTGGGGCGCAACGAAGATCCCGCCTTCATCATCAAGACCATGGTCGTCCAGGCCGCGTGGCCCGGCGCAACTGTGGAAGAGACGATGAAGCAGGTGACTGAGCGCCTCGAACGTCACTTGCAGGAAACGCCGCATCTGGACTTCCTGCGGAGCTTCACAAGGGCCGGCGTCGCGACCGTCTTTGTAAATCTGAAGGGGAGCGCGAATGCGAAACAGGTGGCCGACACCTGGTACCACGTACGAAAGACGATCGGAGACATGCGTCACACACTACCCGCAGGCGTGATCGGGCCGGGGTTTAATGACGAATTCGGTGATACATTCGGCATCATCTATGGCTTTACCAGTGACGGCTTCACTCAGCGTGAGTTGCGCGATCGGGTCGAGGACATCCGCTCAAGGCTGCTTCTCGTACCTGACGTGTCAAAGATTGAGCTTCTGGGCGAACAGGATGAAGTGATCTTCGTCGAGTTCTCCACGAAGGAGCTCGCGGCCCTCGGAATTGATCGGTCCGCTCTTATTGCGGCGCTCCAGTCGCAAAACATCGTGCGTCCGGCAGGAACGATTCAGACCGGCTTGGAAAGCATCTCGATTCGGGTTTCAGGCAGCTTCCAGTCGGAGCAGGACGTCGCCAACATCAATTTTTCCGCCGGCGGCCGCATGCTTCGCCTGAGCGATATTGCGCAGGTGCGACGCGGCTACACGGATCCGCCCCAGCCGATGTTTCGGATCAATGGCAAACCGGCAATAGGCCTTGCAATCGCCATGCGGGATGGCGGCGACATTCTCGCGCTCGGCGCCAATATCAGAAAGGCGATGGCGAAAATCACCGCGGATCTCCCCATTGGAATCGAGCCCAGCCTGGTCGCGGACCAGCCCGTTGTCGTCGACCAGGCGATCCGCGAGTTTACGGTCTCGCTGTTGCAGGCGATCGGCATCATCATGGTAGTGAGTTTCATCAGCCTGGGCGTACGACCCGGCCTGATCATCGCGCTGGCCATACCGTTCACGCTGGCGATCGTGTTTCCGATCATGGGACTTCTCAGCATCGATATGCAGCGAATATCGCTTGGCGCGCTCATCATTGCGCTTGCATTGCTGGTCGACGATGCGATGACCACGACCGATGCGACGCTCAGTCGGCTCGCAGAGGGCGCCAGTAAGATCGAGGCGGCAACTTTCGCATATCGGACCCATGCAATGGCGATGCTCGCGGGCACGCTGGTGACGATAGCGGGCTTTATACCGGTCGGCTTTGCCGCGAGTTCCGCCGGTGAATACACGTTCTCGCTCTTCGCAGTGGTCACGATCGCACTGCTGGTTTCCTGGTTCGTTGCGGTCATTTTCACGCCACTGCTCGGAGCAGCGATCCTTGTTCCACCGAAGCAGACAAGTACGGCGGATCCGGGCAGGATCTTCCGCATGTATCGGAGTTTCCTGACTTTCGCGATGCGCGCGAAATGGCTGACGATCGCGATCTCCTTGGCGCTCTTCGTTTGTTCGGTGCTTGCGCTGCCGCTCATCCCGCGACAATTCTTTCCATCGTCGGACCGTCCCGAATTGCTCGTGGACCTGAGCTTGCCGCAGAACTCGTCAATCCACGCGAGCGAGGCTGCGGCAAAGCGCCTGGATGCTGCCCTCTCGACCGATACCGATGTGGCGCGGTGGAGCACCTATGTCGGGCGCGGCGCCATCCGCTTCTATTTGCCCCTTAATGTTCAGCTCCCGAACGATTTCTTCACGCAGGCCGTGGTGATCGCCAAGGATGTCGCTGCACGCGAGCGCCTGCATTCCAAGCTCGAAAAGCTGCTCGCGCAGGAGTTTCCTAACGCGATTGCGTTCGTTTCTCCGCTTGAGCTCGGACCGCCGGTTGGTTGGCCGGTGCAGTATCGGGTCAGTGGGCCCGACGTGGAACGGGTGCGCGAAATCGCGCTCAAAGTCGGACAGATCGTAGCCTCCAGTCCGGACACCAAGCAGGTGAATTTCGATTGGATGGAACCCAATCGCCAAGTTCGTATTCGCGTGGACCAGAACGAGGCTCGCCTTCTCGGCCTCAGTTCGCAAGCGATCGCGACAGTCCTGAATACGGTCATATCCGGCACACCCATTACCCAGGTTCGCGACGATATCTATCTGGTCAATGTGGTGGCGCGCGCGACCAACGAGCAGAGGGGCTCGCTGGACGGTCTGCGCAACTTGCAGGTGGCGCTGCCGGGTGGGCAGACTGTTCCTCTCAGCCAGTTCGCCTCCTTCGAATATGACCAGGAGTTTCCGCTCGTCTGGCGGCGCGACCGCGTTCCGACCCTGACGGTTCAGGCTGCCATTGCCGGTGACAAGCTGCCGGAGAGCGTGGTTACGTCGCTCTCGATGGCGATCGAGAACTTCAGAAAGAGCCTTCCTTCGGGGTACAGCGTCGTCGTGGGTGGCACCGTGGAGGAAAGTCAGAAGTCGCAGGCGTCTGTGCTGGCAGTGGTGCCGGTGATGCTGTTCGTCATGTTTACCGTCCTCATGGTGCAGCTCCAGAGCTTTCCGAGACTGTTCATGGTGCTCAGCGTGGCGCCGCTCGGCCTTATCGGCGTGGTTGCAGCGTTGATGCTGTCCGGCAGGCCCCTGGGTTTTGTCGCCATTCTCGGCGTGCTCGCGCTGCTGGGCATGATCAGCAAGAACGCGGTCATTCTGATCGGTCAGATCGACGCCGAACGCGCTTTGGGCAAGACGGCCTGGGACGCTGCGGTGGATGCCAGCAGCTCCCGTTTTCGGCCGATCATGTTGACGGCCGTATCGACCGTTCTCGGGATGATTCCAATCGCGCCAACAGTATTCTGGGGACCGATGGCATTCGCGATCATGGGCGGACTCCTTGTCGCCACCGTTCTGACGCTGGTCTTCCTGCCGACGCTGTATGTAGCCTGGTTTGCGCGGGACGAGAAAGAGCAACCGTCCGCGGGATCGCGCCCGGCCTGACGGCCGCTAAAATCGGAGCAGCCAAGGCACCAGCGCCAGGGTCGTTACCATCACGACGACGGTAAAAGGGACACCAATCTTCAAGAAATCGCCGAAACCGTAATTGCCCGGTCCGACCACCAAGGTGTTCACCGGCGAAGACACAGGCGTCATGAAGGCGGCCGAGGCTGCGATGGCGATAGTCATCGCGAAGGGATACGGCGAGGCGCCGATGTCCTTCGCGACAGCGAGCGCTACTGGCGCCATGAGCACCGCGGTTGCCGTATTCGAGATGAACAGGCCAAGGGCAGCCGTGATCACGAAGAGCAGCGCCAACAGGACTCGCGGTGATGCCTCGCCCGCAAGATGCGTCACCGCGTCGGCGGCGAGATCGACGCCACCGGTTCGTTGGAGCGCCAGCGAAAAGGGCAGCATGCCGACAATAAGAACCAGGCTCTTCCAGTTGATCGAGGCATAGGCACTGTTGAAATCCACGCAGCCCAGCAACCCCATCAGCAAGCAGCCGATCAGAACCGCGTGCACGTTCGGCACCACACCGCTGACCATCATACCGACCGTCAAAGCCAGCACCGCCAGAGCCTGAGGCGCGAGGTTCGCGGCCGGGAGAACCTCTTTGTGCTCGGTCGGTAGGTTCAGGACGACAAGATCCGAGAATTCGGATCGCAGCTTGCGGATGTCAGACCAGAAGCCGGTCAGCAGAAGGGTGTCACCGATCTTCAAGGTCTCATCGAGCAGCCCCTGGCTCACGACCTCGCGACCGTGCCGCAACCCCAGCACCGTCAATCCCATTTCGCTACGGACCCGTGCCTGCAAAACGCTCGATCCGATCAGCTTGGATTCCGCCGGGACAATGACTTCGACCATGCCGATTTCCTGGGAACGATCGGTGAAGTAGCCGCAATCGCCCAAAGGGAGCTTTTCGACCATATAGTCATTCAGCATCCGGTTGGTTTCGGCAGGGGACGCGATGACGTCGAGTAGCAGGATCTGCCCGGCGGCGAGTTCGGTCCTTGCATTCGGGCGGCTCACCTCGGTCCCAAAGCGGCCGGGAAGCTCGATGGCGAGCAAATTCACGCCACTGTTCCGGAGCGGGAGCTCTCCCAGGCGCTTGCCGACCAGTGGCGAGTCAGTCAGCACGCGTACGCGCAAGGCGCGATCGGCGAGGCCATACTGCGTTACCCAATCAAGCAAGTTCGGCTGGCGGCGCTCGCCGTCCACACGCTTGGCCGAGACGGGCAGAAACCGCCGCGCGAACAGCATATAGGCAATGCCGAGCGCCAGGAATGTGAGCCCAAAGGGCGTGAAGCTGAAAAAGCCGAAGCCTGCCGCACCCTGGCGGATCAGCTCGGCGTTGACCACGAGATTTGGCGCCGTCGCGACCAGGGTGAGCATGCCACTGATCAGGGCCGCAAAGCTCAAGGGCATCATCAGCTGGCTCGGCGCGGCGCCCGTGTTCTGACAGATGCGCAGCACGACCGGGATGAATATGGCCACCACGGCGGTCGAACTCATGAATGCACCGAGCCCGCTGACCGCGAGCATCAGCAGCACCAGCATGCGCGTCTCGCTGCTGCCGGCGGTCGCATTCAGCCAGTCGCCGAGGCGACGCGCCACGCCGGTGCGCACCAGCCCTTCTCCGATCACGAAGAGGCCCGCGATCAGCACGATGCTGGGATCACTGAACCCCGCCAGCGCCTCGTTGACGGTAATCACCCCAGTAAACGGCATGATCACGATCATCAGCAGCGCGACCGCATCCATGCGCGGGCGATTGGCCATAAACATCACGATCGCGGCCGCAAGCAGCAGAAGAACCAAAGCAAGATTGGTGTTCATACGGAAATACCCGGTCGGTTAAGACGCAAACCAATCATCCTGCGCAAACTGCTCATCCTGCGAATGGCCAGAAGATGGGCACGAGAAACGTGCCTACCAGGAAGAACCAGAGCAGCAACGGTAGACCCATCCTCCAGAAATCGCCAAATCGATAGCCGCCGGGGCCCTGCACCATAAGGCTCGCTGAGGCGGCGATTGGCGTAAGAAAGGAAGCGGCCGCAGCCACCGCCACCGTCACCAGCGCGGTGCGCGGCGAGACACCGACGGCTTCCGCGGAGGCAATCGCTATCGGAATGACGATGAGTGTTGTCGCTGTGCTGCTGATCAACTGGCCGATTAACGCCGTGAGCAAAAACAGCCCCGCCAGCAGCGCATACGGGCTCGCATTGCCGACAATGGCAACGAGTGTATCGGCGATGAGATAGGCTGCCCCCGTCTTGTACATGGCGGTCGAGAGCGGGATCAGCGAAGCGACCATGATTAGCACGTTCCAGTTAATCGCCCGATAGGCTCGTTCGATCTTGAGTACGCGCAACAGGATCACCGCGCAGGCCGCCGCCAATCCAGCGACGACTCTTGGCACGACGCCCGTCGCTAGCAGCGTAACCATGACCGCGAGAATGACAATGGCGCGTATGGAGCCGGTGCCCAGGGGCCTGGCCTGGCTGCGGATCATGTCAGGGGCAGCAACGACGAGCACGTTGGGATCTCGCCCGTACTCCTCAAGCGCTTCCCAACGGCCCTGCAGCAACAGCGTGTCACCCGCCGCAAGAACGGTTTCGCCTGGTCCGAGATTCTCGCCGCCGCGTTGAACGCCCAGGATAATCAGATCGCCACTTTCGGTGACCATGCCGGGGAAGACGGTCTCACCGATCAGACGAGAGCGGGGCGGCAGCACCACCTCGGAAAAGCCATGGCTATCGTTGAACAGTGCCTCCCGCATTTTGCCGATCGTCTCCTGGCAGGGCGTCAGGCCATGCTGCTCCGCGAACGCGTCCATCGCCGCCTGCTCACCGCGCATGATGAGCCGATCGCCTTCCACGAGAGAATGTTGCCACGAGATGCTGTTCTGGCGGCGAGGGCGAATAGCGATGAAGCTGAGTTCCGGGTGGTTCTCGCGCTCCAGCCGCGATTCCAGCACTGCCTGCAACGTGCCGCGATAGGGCGAGGCGGCGGTGATCTCGAGCTGGTACACCTGGTCAAACAGCTTGTATTGCTCGGTCAGCATGCGCGAATGGTGGCTCAGATCCTCCGGCATTTCCCGGCTAGTGCGCACCGGCAGCAGCGTATCGCCGAAAAGAATCACGATGGCCACGGTACCTGCCAGGAGCGGTACGCCGATCACCGTCATCTCGAAAAAGCCGAAGGGCGCGAGACCGACATCGCTCGCCGCGTCGGAAAGCAGCACGTTCACAAGGCTTCCGGTCAGTACCAGCATCGAACCCGAATAGGAGGCGAAGGCGAGAGGCATCATGAGTTGCGCAGGCGGACGCTTGAGCCGGACGGAGACGATCACCAGCACGGGCAGCAGAGCAGCCACTGCGCCACCCGAGCCGATCAGCGCCGTGAGAAAGGCCACTAGCAGCATCGACAGCACCAACAGGCGTGTCCGGCTTTCGCCGGCGTAACGGATCAGCACCTGGCCTGCCCACGTGGTGACGCCGGACGAATCCAGGCTGGCACTCACCACGAAGAGCGAAGCAATGAAGAGTATCGTGGTGTCGCCGAAACCTGCCAGCGCCTCGGAGAGCTCCAGAATGCCGGTCGCGTAAAGCACGAGTGTCGCACTTAGCGCCACGACCGCGACCGGCACCCGGTTCGAGACGAACAGCAGCACCATCGTGGCGATGATGGCGAAGGTAATGAGTATATGCGGCGTCATCGCACCTCGCGAGGGCGGTCTGGCCTAGAGCCAGCGCTGCGTGCCCGTGCCGCTCTACCGCGACAGCGCTTCCAGAATACGTGCCCAGGAGCGGATGCCTTTATGGAAGCTCTTGAGATTGTACTTCTCGTTCGGGCTGTGGATGCGGTCATCCTCGAGGCCGAAGCCCGCAAGCACCACGTCCATGCCCAGCGATTGTTTGAGCTGATGGGTTACGGGAATGGAGCCGCCACCGCCGATGAAGACTGCGGGCTTGCCCCATTCGGCCGTCAGTGCGTCGCGCGCCTTGCCGAAGGCCGGGGCCTCGATTGGGAAGCGGATCGCCTGACCCGCGCCGTGCTCCAGGAATTCCACACGGCAATCGGCCGGGACGCGTGCATGCACATGCTCCCGGAAGGCTTTGCGGATGGCATGGGGGTCCTGATCGAAAACCAAGCGGAAAGACACCTTTGCCGATGCCATGGCGGGAATTACGGTCTTGAATCCGGCCCCCTGGTAGCCGCCGCCCATGCCGTTGATTTCGCAGGTCGGGCGCGACCAGACCATCTCCAGCGCGTCACGGCCCTTCTCGCCGGCGGGAATCGAAAGCCCGATGGCGCCGAGGAAGGACTTTGCGCTGAAGTTCAGGCTGTCCCATTGCTCGCGCAGCGCCTTGGGAAGTTCCGGTACGCCGTCATAGAAGCCGCGCAGCGTGACGCGTCCGTTGTCGTCGTGCAGGTCAGAGAGGATGCGGGCGAGGATGCGGTTCGGATTGGCCGCGGCCGAACCATAGAAGCCCGAGTGCAGGTCGCGGTCGGCGGCGTGTATGATGACCTCTTCCCCGCAGAGTCCGCGCAGCATGGTCTGGATCGCCGGCGTCTCGTGGTCCCACATGTTGGTGTCGCAGATCAGGCCGATATCTGCGCGCAGCTCCGCGGCATGGGCATCGAGAAAGCCCGGCAGGTTCACGCCACCGGATTCCTCTTCGCCCTCCAGCAGGATCGAAACCGGAATCGGCAGTTTGCCGGTGACCGCCTTCCAGGCGCGGCAGGCCTCGACAAAGGCCATGAGTTGGCCTTTGTCGTCCGCGGCGCCGCGGCCCGTGATGATCTTCGCGCCATCGGGCATCGTCTGGATAGACGGGTCAAAGGGATCGCGCTCCCAGAGCTCGAGCGGATCGACCGGCTGCACATCGTAATGGCCGTAGAACAGTGCCGAGGGGCCGGGCACGCTGCGGTCATGCGCCACGACCATCGGGTGCCCCGGTGTCGGGCGCACCGAGGCGTCGAAGCCAATGCTCTTGAGGTCGGCCACGTGCCATTCGGCATTGGCCGTACATTCGGCCTTGTAAGCCGGATCGGTCGAAATCGACTTGATGCGCAGGATCGCGAACAGACGCTCGAGAGCCGCATCGAGATTTGCGTCGACGTTGGACAGGACATCATCGAGCTTGGTCATGGAGCCCTCCGGAGGGTCTTCTGAGCCGTTGGTCAGTATGCGCGGGCGCGATCGCCACATTGTCCGTCGTCGCGAACGCTGTTCCTTGGCACGAGGTTACGATTGCTGTTCGTTCCTTCCGCGCTTACGCGGCGCCGGGTCGGGAATTTCGCCTGGCAGGAAGTTGGGAAGCTTCCCTGCCGGGAAAATCGCAAGCAAGGCAACGCCAGCCATGATGAGGAGGCCAATTTTCAAAGCGCGTAATCGCACGACAGTGTTGACGCGCACCGCTTCCGCCACTTGAGCCGGAGAGGCCGTGGTTTGCTCCATCACGCTCTGCAGCCGGTCATTGCTGATGAAGGTGATGTTATCCAGGTCCAGCTGCGCCTGTATCTCAGGCGGCAATTTTGGATTTTCGGCGATGGTCCGCAAAACAGCCGCGCTTAACAGGCCGACGAGCAGTGCCCCGGCCACCGCTGTGCCGACGGCCGCGGCGAGATTGTTGGTCGTGCCGCGCAGCGAGCCGACGTCGCCCGCGAGCTCTTTCGGCGAAGCCGTGACCAGCACGTTGAACAGCAGTGTGACCAGCGATCCCTGTCCGATGCCGAAAATCACCAGCCCAAGGAGAACCGGGACGGCGCTCCAATCATTCCTCACGACAAAGGCGAGCCAAAGGAGCGCCACAGTGCAGAGGATGAAGCCATAGCGTCCGATCTGCCTCGGCGTGAACCGACCATAGAATCGCACGATCAGCATCGCGGCGAAGAAGACGGTGAGGTTGAAGGGCATCATGGCGATTGTTGTCGCCAGCGGCGTGCGCCCCTGCACGATCTGGATGTATAATGGAACCGAGAAATTGAGCATCGCTTCCAGCGCTACGACAGCAAACATCGCATACACCGCCGCGCGCTCCTGCGGGGAGTCGATCACCTCGAGCGCAAGAAGCGGTGTCTTCCCCGCAGCCTGCTGTCTGTGGGTCCAACTCAGAAAGCCCTGACCGAGGACGATACCCATCACGATCATGATCGGGGCGGGAGATACGCCAAAGAGGTCGAATGGCGCATTGGGCCCCGCCAATCCCAGCCCCCACCGATTGAGGTTGTTGAAACCGAAGCTGATCAGAATGATGGCTGCGGCAGCGAGAATGACACCTACGAAATCGATCCGGACCTCCGGACGCGCCTCATCGGGCTTGAGACGAAAGCTCAGAAGGAAAACCACAGCCGACACGGCGATCAGAATCCCGAACGCAGGGCGCCATCCGATGAATGTGCCTAGAGTACCGCCGATGACAAACGCCAGAACGCCCGCAGCGGCGCGCGCGGAACCCAATGCGCCAACGGCTGTTGCCTGCTGCCGCCCCTTGTAGTTTTCCGCGATAAGCGCGACCAACGACGGTACGATCACCGCACCAGCCGCGCCGGACAAGGACTGCGCAGTAATCATGAGATCCGCGTTTGGACTGAACGTCATCAATGCCTGCGCGGCGCCGAACACGGCAACGGCAACGCGGAATACGTGCGTCGCCCCGTAGCGCTGTGTCAGCTTCGCACCGAGCATGACGAAGCCGGCAACAAGCATCGAATAAGCCACGATACCGGTGGCGACAGTCGTGGGCGGAACGCCAAAACTGTTGACCATCCCTCCCAGCGCAACTGGCAAGGAGGCAACGTTGAAAGACATGATCATCTGGCCGAGGGCGATGGTGATCATCGGCACCCAGGATGCATTCTCTTCTTCAACGGAGTGAACCGTCGTCGCAGATGCCATCGTCATGGCGTGTCCCCTGTCATTCTTTCTGAAGTCCAACCACGGTCAGTGCGGGCTGAATCTCCGACAATTGCAAACCTAGGCTTCCGGGTTGGACATGAATAAATCCATGCCCAGCCGCTGCGACAGGTACTTCGCTACAAGCTGTCCCTTGACGCTGTTTCCGGCGCCGTCAAGCGGCGGCGCAAAAGTCCCCAGACCGCCCTTTCCCGGGGAGACCGTGACAATCCCGCCGCCGATGCCGCTCTTGCCCGGTAGCCCGACATCGTAAAGCCAATCGCCTGATGTCTCGTACATTCCGGCAGTCGTCATGACGGCCAGTGCGTAGTGGCAGACCGACGGATCGACCACGCGCACTTTCGTGATGGGGTTCACGCCACCGTCCGCCAAAGTCGCACCCATCACCGCCAGATCCTTGGCACTCACATTCATCGCGCATTGTCTGGTGTAAAGATCTGTCGCCTCTGCAGGATCACAGTAAATCCGTTCGAAACTCTGGAGCAGGCGGGCGATGCTCTGGTTTCGGAAGTTGGTCTCCGTCGCCGAGGCATAAACCTCGTCGTTAAGCGCAAGCGGACGTCCGGCGAACTGTGACAATCCGTCGTAGATGAACTTCCATTTCGCATCAGCCGTCGTTCCCGGTACGAGGCTTGTCGTTGCAATCGCGCCCGCATTCACCATCGGATTTGTGCGGCCATCGGGGTTGCGTTCGACGGCAGCGAGCGAGTTGAACGGAAGTCCGGTCGCGTTCGCTCCAAGCTTCTGGCGTGCCTGCGCCGCGCCGAGGACCTGACAGACCAATGCAAAGATGAACGGCTTGGAAACGCTCATGATCGAGAATTCGTATTCGGCCGCCCCTACGGCGTAGACCGCGCCGTTGGTGCCGACCACGCAAACGCCGAACAGGTCGCTCGGCACCTCGGCGAGCGCGGGATATACTTGAGAGTTCTTGCCGTCCGTATTTGATTTGTAGCGCGCGTACACCTCGTCGATCAGCGAGATGACTTCAGCTTCGGCCGGCAAGTGTCCGGTTGATACGTAGGAATAGTTGTTGTCGGCATCGGCGTTCGCATTCATAGCGCGTTCCAAGCCTCCATAATGAGAAGCACCGAGGGAGCCCCGACATGTGTCGGGTCAAACGCTCCTCACTCGCCGTTTTCGTTCACTGCCTTTAGCGAGGCCCAACGGACCGTCATCTAACGTTGATTTTCCTTGGTGAACAATCAGGCCATTTACCCGGACATCTCGGGGTTTTTCCGGGTTAGGGCTGCCTTGCGCCTCACAATCCCCAAGGCAAGCCCAGCAGGTACCAGACAACGAACAGCACGGTCCAAATGATGGCCATCCAGAGAGTGTACGGCAACATCAGCGCGACAACCGTCCCGACGCCCGCTTTCTTGTCGTAAATCTGGGCAAATCCGACCACCATGGCAAAGTAGGCATTGAGCGGGGTAATCGCGTTGATCGGCGAGTCACCGACGCGGTAGGCAGCCAGGACGGCCGCGGGATCAACGTTAAGCTGCACGAACACCGGCACGAAGACCGGCGCGAAGATGGCCCATTTGGCAATCGCCGGCGTGAACACGAAGTCCAGGATCATGACGACAATGATGAAGCCAACCAGCAGCCACAGCGTGCCGATATTCGCGCTCTTCAAGACATCGGCCATCGTCAGGGCCATCAACGTCGGAATGTTGCTATAGTTGAAGTAGTCGACGAACTGGCTGATGACGACGAAGAGGAGGATGGTGCCGCTCAGCGAAGCCACCGCCTTGGTCATGGCCGCGATGACGGCCGTGGAGCTATTCACCGTTCTCGCGCCGATGCCGTATGCGATCCCGGTTGCAAGGAACAGCACCATGATGACCCCGATCAGGCCGTTCATGAATGGTGAATTGCCGATCAGGACGCCCGTGGTCGGATTGCGCAGGGGCGCGCCCGACGGAACCGTTAACAGAAGGAACAGGATCACGACCCCGAGCAGCGCAAAGCCGCTGTACCTCAGCCCACGCGACTCGTCGGCGGAAAGCTGCCCTCCGTTCGCCTCCGGCTGAGTGTTGGCGGTCTTCTCGGCCTGGTAAGCGCCCAGCCGTGGCTCGATGATCCGGTTGTTGATGAGCGCGATGACGATGGTCAGGACAACAACGGAGGCGATCGAGAACGAGACGTTGGCGGTCAGATCCAGCGACGTGGTGGGGTTGACCATGTGGATTGCGTCGTTGGTGATTTCCGTCAGAACGGCATCAAGCGGCTTGATGATCATGTTCACGGTGAATGCACCGGAGACTGCGGCAAATCCCACAGCGAGCCCGGCGAGAGGATGCCGGCCAACGCTCAAGAAGGCGGCGCCGGCCAACGGGATCAACACCACATAGCCGGCGTCTGCGGCAATGCTGGACAAGATGCCGACGAACGCGACGATGTAAACGAGTGCCCAACTCGGAGAGACGGCCACGAGTTTTCTGATCAACGCGTTGATCAGGCCGGCTTCCTCGGCGACGCCGACGCCCATCATGGCGACGATCAACAGCCCAACCGCGGTGAAACCCATGAGGTTTGGCACGAGCCGGGTGTAAATATGACGAATTCCATCCGCCGTCAGCAGGCTATTGGCGGCAGAGGTCGCGGTCTCGATCTTGTGAGTATCCGGGTTGATGACCTGATAGGTGACGCTTGCCCCCAACATGTAGAGTAAGTGAGACAGCACCAACACGATGGCGATGAGGATCAGAAATATCACGACCGGGTGCGGGACGCTGTTTCCGACACGTTCGACAGTGTCGAGGGCTCTTTGCGTCATCGTCTTCGATGGCGGCGTGTTCGTGGCGTCACTGCGCGCGCTCATGTCGGAAATCCTCCCGCTCCATTAGCGACGGCTGGAGCGGCGCTGGTACCATGATGATCCATGCTATGAGAACAGCGAGGAAGGATCGGACGCCAATGCGCGCTCGAAACCGCTGATCTCGTAATCAACGCGACGACCCCGCTACTCCTCTGACGAAGATGCCAGCGTCATCGCCGCGAGTGCGGCGACGATCTGAAAGGACCATGGAGACACGGAGGCCTCTCGGGAGAGGATTGCTCATCCTTTCGCGATCTGTCCGTTCATACGCTGCCTTACGAACAATCAATAAGACGCATCAAAATCCGGCTGAATACCGAATGCGCCTAGATTGTTCCGGGGCAATTACCGACCCGAACGAACGTCTGTGTCAGCAAGGCTTCCATGTCTGCCTGCGAAGCAACAAGACTGTCTTCAGAACCGCACAGTGGCCGAGCCAAGGATGCGATTGGCGGTACCAGAGCCGGTGCTGACCGGGGCTGTTGCTGCGGTGCCGCCGTACACGTCCCGATGGGAGTAGACATATTCAAGACCGACGTCGAGCCATCCGGTCCCGACGCTGTTGCCACGAAGCTCGGCGAACGGGCTCCAGATCAAATTGACGATCCCCTGCTGCATGGTGCTGTTCAACGACGTCGCCGAGGCAGATCCCGGCACGAACAATTGCGCATAGGACGGATATTGCTGCCATGCGTAGGAGTAGACGAAATTGCTGCGCAATTGCGGTGTCCAGAAGCGGCGGTAGCCTGCGCTCGCGCCATAGGTCGGCAGGGCGTCGAGGCTGGGATCGACAACGCCGGGCAGACCGATGTTGGACAGCGCATCCTGGCCGAAGGTATTGGCGCCGAAATAGCGCCCGATGCCTTGGCCGTAATAGGCCATGCCAACCAGCTCGTCCGGACCGAAAGCTGGTGACAGCCATCGCATTGGGAAGCGACCGCTACCTGCGACACCCCAACCGGCGGTATTGCGCTCGACCGCTGGCGGCGCCGCCGCCGTACCAGCCGTGCGGATGGTGAGATCGCGCAGCAGGCCGCGCAGGTCGAGGCCCAGGCCATCGTTCCGGTATTCGAGCCGGCCGAGTAGATCGGGCACGGAGGCAAATGACGGACTCAATCCACCAAAGCCAGCCGGGGTGCTGATCTGCGTGAATACGCCTGCCGCGGACGTGTACTGCGTATCCGGCATCTCGATCGAAACGTGCCCGGTCAATCCCGGAGCCAATGTCGCGGTCGCCCGAACCTGCGCCTGGCGCACGAATGACTGGTTGAGATTGGTCGAGAAGTTCACGGTTTCATAGACGCCCTCGTTCCACAGGCTGTTCGCCCAGCCGACCAGGACACGAAACTGTTCGCTGCCGACCTCGCCCCAGGCCTGACGGAGCCGAAAGACCGCATTGGGTGAGGCTGCCGTGCCCCCGCCGAAGTCGCCTTCAAAGCGGGTTTCCAGAGTGCCCCAGGCGGTCGCCGTGCGCGTATCCATACCGATGCGGCTGAACCGGGCGGACAATCCGGTATCGCCTCCCTGGATGTCGGCGGGGCTTCCGGAAAGCGGAATGGTTTGCACTGTCGGCGCATCGGACTGATTGCGGCCATTGAAGTCGTGGTAGCCATTGACGTTCGCGAAACCGTAGAATCGCACCTCGGACTGCGAACCCGGGATGCGCAAGGACAAACCCGGGAGATCGGAACGCAGCGCGTCCTCGCCTTCGCCGTCGAACTGACTGCCCATCGGTTCGGGCGGACGCAGGCCCGGAATGGGCGCCGCCGCGGCTTGTGGAGGGACCGCAGCACTCGCAGTCATGCGCGGCTCAGTCGACGCAACCGGAATCGCAGGCGGCTTTTGCCCGGTGGTCGGTGCGACGACGTCACGACGTGCGGTGGCGGCTTGGGACTTCGAATGCTTATCGCGCGTTTCGAGTTCGTCGACGCGATGGCGCAGCGCGCTGATCAGCTTGTCACCTTCTGTTGCGCGGGCTTGCAGCGCATCGAGACGGCGCATCAACTCTTCCATGGAAGGTTTCTGCTCCTGACTGGCGGGTGTCTGCGCCAAAGACGGACCGGCAAATATTGCGATTGATGCAACGCCGCAAAGCGCTCGGAATGTTCGCACGCAAGCCTCCTGTTGGCACGTTCGGGGCACATCGAGTTTTGCGCTTGATTTCAGCGATCGCAAGCCGGCTCCATCGAAGGTCGAAATTTTCGGCGAGATTGTGCCATTTCGGTTGTACCGCAGCGCGGTTGCATCGCGCTCGGTCGGCTCAACATCATCCTGCAGTGCAGAAAGCGATCTCAGGATAGGGACGGGGGCGTGAAATCGAAATGGCTCACAATCCCACCACTGTGCGCTGCATCCCGTATCGTTGCGTCCGCCATATTTGCGTGGCACGAACTGCATAGTCATATGCCGGAATTCATGCCAGTCATGCGAGGTTTTGGTCTTCGGAGAATACAACCTGCTGGCTGAGGGTAAGATCGAGCGTATAATCCGATCTATCCCCTAGGGCGTTTCCTGTAGTCCGGTGATCGATGCTGGGACGACTGGAGAGGGGAGCTTTCGAGATTGAGCGTTGAGTTCGACCTCGAAAACGACCCGGAAAGTTGGGTGCGTACCGTGAAGCCACACAGTTCTCCTGCTCGCGAGCCGGCGCGTCCCTTTATCGACGATCACCTGATTGGCCAGGACGCAATTGGCGATCGCTCATATTGGACACACTCCGAAGAGCTCCTTTTCGCGGTCCGCCCCTCACGTGGCGGGCGCTTCGTGTACGAGGCAATCAATCAGGCCTTCGAGGCTCTCCTTGGAATGTCGCAGCAGGAGGTCCGAGAGCTGGACGTCTTCGAATGTCTTGCCAAGGAAGACGCCGAGCGTCTCTGTGAAATCCTCCAGGCATGTCTTGCGGATGGAACCGAGGCCAAAATCCAGCACAGTCTGATGCTCGGCGGCTTGCTGCGGGATGTCGAGACAACCGTTGTTCCGATCCTCCATCCCATGGCCGGCAATGCGGCCCGGTTGATTGGCGGTCATCGGTTACTCCACAAGGAGGGGCTCGACTGTGTGACTGAAGAGGCTGCTTTCCTTCACGGGGACGTCAGCCTGATGTCCATCCGCGAGGACATCCACCAGCGGATCGCATCGGAGCTTCATGATTCGACATGCCAGGAGCTGGTTGCCGCCAGTCTTGGTGTGATGCGTGTCCGCACTTGCCTCGATAACCCGCGCGGCGTCGAGCGGCTTTGCGATGATATCGACGCGTCGATTGACGCGGCACTCAAGGAAATCCGTTCCCTGACCTATCTGCTCCACCCCCAGGATCTGACGGACCGGGGACTCAAGGCGACGATCGAGCAGCATGCCTTGGGGTTTGGTGCACGTACGTCGTTGCGGGTGAGCACGAGGATACCCGCCGCCGTCGATAAGCTACCTTACGCGAGCCAGCTCTCGGTGCTGCGGGTCATTCAGGAGGCGCTCACGAACATATTCCGCCACGCGAAGGCGACGGAGGTCAGAATCGTCGTCGAGGCGATCGAGGGTCACTTCCATCTGACGATCAGCGACAACGGGCGCGGTTTTCCGGTCGATCACACAAAACGTGGCAACGGTGCGATATCGCCCGGTGTCGGCATTCCCGCCATGAGAGCGAGACTTAAGCAGCTTGGGGGCACGTTCGAGATCCGGTCCGATCTTGCACCGCGACATTCCGGCACGACGCTGTGCGCGGTGTTCCCGCATGGTCTCATGACCAAAAGGCGCAGCCGGCGCGCGTCACTGAAATCATAAGCCAGCGTGTGCACGGAATGACGGAGATCAGGGACCCCGAGGGCAGGCAGTCTCTGTCCGTCGGTTCCCGGAGTTCCCTCCACGAAATGAAGGCTGATCGACGATGATCGTGTAGCGGTCCGATTTGGGCTGCGCGCGGGCAAGACCCGTCGATGTCTGATTGGAAACGCCGATGTTTGGTACATCCGCCCGGAGATATCAGGGTTTTGCAGGATAACCCATTGAAGGATAATCGGTAGATTGGCACACTTGACTGCTGGAAATCTCCATCCATTGCCCGACAGGTTCTGGGCCCGCATACGGGAACGACGCCGTGAAACGCATCGTGATTGCGGATGATCATGAAGTCGTACGTTCCGGGCTCCGAGCGATCGTTGAGACCCGCTCAGACTGGATCGTCAGCGGAGAGGCGACCAACGGCGAGCAGGCTGTGGCCGTGGCGGTGGAGACGCGTCCGGACGTCGTGATAGCCGACTATTCGATGCCGCTGATGAACGGACTTGAGGTCAGCCGCCGCCTCAAGTCGATGCACCTGCGCACCGAAGTATTGATCCTGACGATGCACGAGAATGAGGAATTGCTGACTGAAGCCATCCTGGCTGGCGTTCGCGGCTTCCTGTTCAAATCGGACGCCAGTAGGCACCTGATCTTCGCGATCGAGGCCTTGCTCGATGGCAGACCTTACTTCACGGGCGTTCTGTTGGAGAAGTTGCTCCACGAATACCAGGCCGGCAAGCAAAATACGTCCGACATGCTGCTCACCGCGCGCGAGCAGGGCGTTGTCCAGCTTATTGCGGAGGGACACACCAACAAGTCGATCGGCGTCATCCTGAAGCTGAGCGTAAAGACCGTCGAGACCCACCGCGCGTCAGCGATGCGCAAGCTCAGAATGTCATCGACGGCCGAGCTGGTCCGCTACGCCGTTCGCAGGAAGCTCGTCAATCCTTGATGGAGCTTTCAATGCGAGTCGCCGCCTCGCTAGCGATCAGCGACAACGCGTTCTCCCGTTGGAAATGCCGCGATTTTCGCTGGAGCGACAGCGGTGCTGTCAAGGTCCGGACTTGGGCAGACCCGCTCCAGGAGCATCCGGGCATTTCCTTCCAGCGGCCCGAGGCTCGAAAGCACGACGTTGATCTCCCGAATTCGACGATACAACGTCGAGCTCGGCACACCTGCCTGACCGGCAGCGCAATGACGGATTATGATCGTCCGACGGACGCCCATTTTCAGCCGCATAAGCCTGGGATGCGACCGGCAAGTCATTGAAACCGCAGCTGACTCTTAATCAGCGGGTCCCAGGTTCGAGCCCTGGTGCGCCCACCAAGCTTTTCAATAGATTAGGGGTTTGTCACGGTCGTCATTCCGACAGACGCGCCGTGGCTATTCCGACAAACCGGCTGTCTTTGTTCTTTCTTCTCGCCGTTTCTTCGTGCCGGAAATTAGCTGTTTCCGTGTGCGCTTTGCATAGGTCGGCAACTGCCGCGACGAGCGATGGCGGCCGGCGGCTCTGAGCTCAGCGCCCGTCAGATCGCTGTCGGCTCCCTCGGTAAAAGCCGCCGTGGCGGAATGATGTAAAGGACAGCTCTTCATGGAGATCGACTGCACGGACGATCTTTTTCACGACCCCGCGCAGGTAGCGAAGATCCTGCTTGGCTGTGATCCAGGGTAGCGGGGTAGGTGTTAACTCCATCGCATGGGTTTTCCGCCGTTGGCCGCACTCTCCTGAGCAAGTATTGCGATACGCGTGGCGCGCAGGGCCTCGTTTGCCGCAATCTGCAAGGTCTCGCCGCGGGCGAGATGATCAAAGACGAAGCTGGCGGGCGAGGCGCCCACGGGCAGGTCGATTTCGCGCCGGGGTCTCGTCGCCGTCTCGACGAGCAGTCGATTTTCCGCGAACAGAACGTCAGCACGACCCTTTGTCCCGGAGATCCGCATGGCATAGTCGCCGTGCCGTGGCGATGCTTCGGGCTGGATCCAGTCAACTTCGATCGCGAATTCCGGTCCGCCATCGCAGGCGAGAATAGCACGCCCCAGCGCGGGAAAGTTCGTCGTGCCGGCAGCCGGGGTCGACGAAACCCAGCCGCTGATCGTGCCGCTGGTGTATCCCGTCAACCAAAGGGCCAGATCAATATCGTGGACCGTGAGGTCAGCGAGGATGCCGCCATAAGTTGATGGTTCGAACATCCACGCTGGACGTCGGCTTGGGATCAGCTTGTGCGGCCCGGTTGCAGTGATGGATACAATGTCTCCAAGTTGGCCGCTGTCGATCACGGATCGGAGTGCGAGCGTGACCGGATAAAACCGCTTCTCGAGCAGAAGAGTGAGCAAATTGCGCCCGGCGAGCGTCTCCTCGATAAGCGCAAGCTGGGCCAGGGTCACAGCCATGGGCTTGTCGGCGATCGCGAAGATGCCGCGGCGTAAAAGTTCGACGACGATTGGAGCGCGAAGGCCGAATTCGGTGAAGACTGCTGCGGCCCGAACCCGATGCGCATCCAGAAGCGCATTCGGGTCGGCGTAGCCGGGCGACTTCGTACGTCGTTCGAGCTCGGTGCGCCGCGCTGGGTCATGGTCGGCGACGGCCACGACCCGGACATCGGGGCGGTTCGCGATCTCTGAAAGCACGTATTCGACATGCGGGTGGGCTGCGCCGATGATGGCGATGTCGAGCATCTCGGAGCTAGCTGGCATGAATGGCCTCCGCTGCGATCTCATTGGGGCTGACGGCGCGACCTTCGGAAGCCGAGCGATAGATGGCGTCAACCAGTCTCGCAGCCTCGAATCCATCCCTGAACGTGCTCGCAGGCGGCCGTCGCTCCCGGACGGATTGAACGAAGTCGCGCCATTGCGCGATATGTCCTTCGATCCCGATCGCCTTGGGATCGCTCGCGGCGCTCCCAACCCCGGCCGCGCTTGGCGGCTCGGCAACATCAGCAAAATCCCAGCGCACGATGCTGTCGTTTGCGAGCTCGCAACTGCCGCGGTCCGTGAACAATCGAAGCATGGCCGGCCGTCCCGGAGGCAGCGCCGTACTCGTCACGATCACGCCGAGCGTGCCGGATGCGAAAGACAGCAGCGCCGCCGTCGTGTCCTCGACGGCGTGTGCGTGTCCGAGCGTAGTCGTCTTGCCTTGAACGCTGTCGACGGCTCCGAACAGCCAGAGCATCAGGTCGAGATTGTGAACGCCCTGATTGAACAGCGAGCCGCCGCCATGCTCCGCTTCGCTGCGCCACGGCTTCTCCGCGTAGTAGGCGTCGGAGCGGTACCAATGGATCGCCGCCTCGATCAGGCGCGGCTGTCCGAGCCGGCCAGTGTCGAGCAGGGTCTTGATCGCCTGGTGCTGCGGTTCGAGACGGCGCTGCGAAACCACGCCACAGGTCAGCTGCGAGCGCTCGGCGGCGCGGACCAGGGACGCAGCCTCAATCGGATCGACGCATAGCGGCTTTTCGACCAGCACGTGCCGCCCCGCCTCGATCGCAGCAAGCGCGACGTCATGATGCGCGCCGCTCGGGGTGCAGACCACGACCGCGTCGATCCCGGCATTCGCCAGCATCGCCTCGGTGGTCGCGAATGCCGCAACGTCCTCGCCGTTCATGCACGCAGCAATCTGCTCAGGCGTGCCGCCGGCGATCGCGGACAAGACGGTATCGTCGAGCGCCCGTATTGCCCGCGCGTGTGTTTCGCCGATCGCTCCCGGACCGATCAACCCGATGCGAAGCCGGTTCATGTCTCAGTCCTCAAGAGTTGCAACGATAAGGACGGCCCGCGACATAGACCGTCTCGGGCACGAGAGATTCATCCTTGCCGAGATGGAAGCGCAGCAGATCGGCCGGCGCTCCCACCGTCAGCGCAGGAAGGTTGAACGGGATACGCGGATTGACAGTCGCGAGCCTCAGCGCCTCTGCCAGGGTCAATCCGGCCATGCGTCTTGCCGTGGCAACTCCGAACACGAGGCTGACGGCTGCGCCCGCCAGAAAGGATGTGCCGACGACTTCCAGCCGGCCGTTCGCCTTCAACTCGACCTTGCCGCCGATCGGCGCGTCGTAGATTCCGGGTGTGCAACCCGAGAGCGCGGCGGCATCCGACACCAGGATCGCTCGCTCCAGCCCCTTTGCGCGCAGCATGGCCTTGAAGGTCTCGCGGGGAAGGTGATGGCCATCGGCGATGAAGCTCGCCCACAGCCCGTCCTCGGCCAGTTGCGACCAGATCGGGTTGGGATGTCGCGGCAGCGTGGCGGCGATGCCGTTGCCAAGATGCGTCGACAATATTGCGCCCGCCGCGACGGCGGCGGAGATCTGATCCGGTGCGGCGTTTGTATGGCCGAGGGCAACACGGACGCCGCGCGCATGAAGGCCGCGCACATAGACGTCCGTTTCCGGCCAATGCGGCGACAACGTCACGAGGCCGACGAGGTTTCCGCAGGCCGCCTGCCACGCATCGAACTCGTCGAGGCTCGGCGGCCTGACATGTTCGGCCGGATGCGCACCGCGCGGACCATCTTCTGGCGCGATGTGCGGGCCTTCGACATGCACGAAGGGCATTGCGTGCTTGAGAAACGGATCGCTGTCACGCGCCTGTGCAACGGCGCGCAATGCTTCGATGATCGCATTATGCGATGCCGTGATGAGCGTAGGGGCAAAACGCGACACCCCGCTGTTGTGGACGGCCGTGACGAGATCGCGGACCGTCCGGAGATCAGGGCGGCCATTGAGATCGTAGCCCGCAAAGCCGTTCAATTGCAGATCGAACAGGCCGAGCGACAGCCACAGCCCGTCATCGTCACCGCCGGGAGCGATGTCCGTGATCCGGCCGTCCTGAATGACGATGGTGCGATTCTGTCCGGTCTCCGGATCGCGGCCCGAAACGCGCGTTGCCGGATCTGTCATGCGCGTACCGGTGTCAGTGAGAGCTGTGGCGGCGTGGAATCCTGGTCGAGATACAGCGTGCAACGTGGGTGCGTGCGGAGCGCGCTCGCCGGGCACTCGGTCCCGATTGGACCGTATAGCGATCGCTCGACGGCGGCGCGTTTGGACGCGCCGGGCACGACGCAAAACAGCCGGTCGGCATCCAGGAGCCGGGGAATCGTCAGCGTGATCGCATGTGTCGGAACATCCCCGAGCGTCGGGAAGCACTCATCGTCAACCTGCTGCTGCCGGCACACCGCGTCGAGCTCGACAATCTTGACCGACTTGGTGTCGTGCAGATCGGCGACCGGCGGGTCATTGAAGGCGAGGTGACCGTTCACGCCGATTCCGAGGCAGATGATGTCGATCGGGGCTTCGCCGAGAAGGGCCGCATAGCGTGCTGCTACCCGCTCCGGATCCGGCTCCTGCCCGATCAGGTGAACCGCGCCGAAAGCGATGCGCGAGAACAAGTGACGTGTCAGCCAAGCCCCGAAGCGCTCCGGCGCATCCGCGGGAAGTCCGAGATATTCGTCCATGTGGAAGGCTGTGACGCGCCGCCAGTCGATATCGCGCTCGCGAGCAAGGGCATCCAGCATCTCCGCCTGGCTCGGTGCCGCTGCGAAGATCATCCGCACGTTGCTCTGCCGTCCGAGGTGGTCGCGGAGCGCAGCAGCGACGTCCGCAGCGGCCGCCCGGCCCATCGCATCCCGCGTTTTAAACGTCGCGATTGAGGGAGTCACCGAAGCCGTCATGCTCATCCATGGTCTGCCGGGCCTGCACTTCACCCTCGAGCGGAGAGAATGTGATGCAACCGGTTGCATGTCAAGCTTGCGCCCCGGGCCCGGCCGGGGCATGTCTAGGTGAAGGCGATGCAGAGGAGGCGGCCTGCGGTGAAACGCGATTCCGATAGCGGCGGGGAGGGACGTCCATCGGTTGTGCCGACGATCAGTCAGGTCGCGAAGGCCTCCGGGGTTTCGCGTGCCACCGTATCGCGCGCCTTCTCGCGGCCGGAGATGCTGACCGAGGAGACCGTCCGGCGCGTCAAGGAAGTCGCGGGCAAGCTCGGTTATGTGCCGAACCAGGTCGCGCGTGCGCTTTCGACCGGACGCCACGGCAACGTCGCGCTCATCGTCTCGGATGTCGCGAACCCGTTCTTTCCACCGCTGATCAGGGCGGCGCAACTGCGCGCCGACCAGGCCGGGCTGTGCGTCTTCCTCGGCAATTCGGACGAGGATCCCGTGCGTGAGGAGCTGCTGGTCGGCCGCTTCATCGGCCAGGTGGAGGGACTTGTCCTCGCCTCGTCGCGCCTGGACGAAGAGCGTATCCGCCGTCATGCGACGCGCCGGCCGCTGGTGCTCATCAATCGCGATATCGAAGGCATTACGCGGGTCCTGATCGACACCGCGCCGGGCGTGGCAGCTGCGATCGCGCATCTGGCCGAGCTGGGGCACCGGCACATCGCCTATGTCAGCGGCCCCACGACATCGTGGTCGAACCAGCAACGGCGCAACGCCGTCCGGCGCGAGGCGGAGAAGCGCGGGCTCAAGGTGATCGCCGTGCCAGCGCGTCCACCCTCCTACGACACTGGCCGGCTGGCGGCCACCCAGATCGTCGCCAGCGGCGTCACTGCGGCGATCGCGTTCGATGACCTTGTCGCTCAAGGCTTGATGGCAGGGTTGGCTGCGCTCGATGTCGAGGTGCCCAAATCGTTCAGTGTCGTCGGCTGCGACGACGTCCTCGGCGAAACCACCTATCCGCCGCTCACCACCGTGTCGGCGCGCTGCGCCGATGCAGGCGATGTCGCAGTCGGTCTGCTGCTCAGCCAGATGAATGGCGGCGTGTCGGGCGAGATTCGCCACAAGCTGAATTCCCATCTCGTCATTCGCGCCTCGACCGGGCCGGCGCCAGCGAAGCGGCGAGGCCGCTGACGATTTCATCAAAGGCCTTCGAAAGCGGCAACGGATCGCAATTGACACGCAACCGGTTGCATGCGAGCTTTTTCGCAGGATTTGTCCCGTTCTGTATTGCGAGAATGACCCTCATGATGAGACCCGTCGGCAGGTTCGGCTACATCACGCGTCCCGAGGACAACATTCGCCCGGCGAATTCGGGGCGTCGGTCATGGATGTCGGCCGCGCTGTCGCTGGCGCTCGCTGTCGCCGTGCCGGCGTTTGCGTCTCCTGCTTCGGCGGAGAAGCTGACCATCTGGAGCGGGTGGCCTGATCTGGCTCCGTTCTACAAGCGCGTCGGCGACCAGCTGAAGAGCAAATACCCGGATCTCGAAATCAGCGTTGAGTCCATTGCGCTACGCGAGCACGAGAAGCGGCTGGCACTGTCGCTTCCATCGGGCGCGGCCGGGGACGTCATCGAGATGGAGGTCGAGGCGGCACGGTATCTCGAGGCCGGCCTCATCCCGGAGCCGCCGGCGTCGATCGTCGATTTCGTCAAAGCCAATTACGACATGACGCGCGTGAAGACCGCCATGTACGAGGGCAAGATCTTCGGTGTGCCGTTATTCCAGGGGCAGGGCGCGCTGTTCTACAACACCGAGATGTTCGCCAGGGCCGGCCTCGACGGTCCGCCCAAGACCATGGCCGACTACACCGCTTATGCGCAGAAGCTCGCGCAGCGCGATGCCTCCGGCGTGCCGACGGTGAGCGGATGGAGCTTGCGTCTCAGCGGCGGCGGTTCGGGCATCGCGGAGAAGTACTGGACCATTCTCTATAATCACGGCGGGACGCTGCTCGAGGAGAAGGGCGGAAAATGGCGCGCCGCCTATGCGAACGCAGCCGGCCGCGCCGCACTCAAGCAGTATCTCGACAACGTCGTGGTCTACCGTACCGTGACGCCCGAGATGAAGGCTGATGCGGAGGCCTTCGAGCTCGGCCAGACCGGGATGTTCATCCGGGAATCCTGGGTGATCGGCGACGTCGCCAAGAAGGCGCCCAATCTCAAATACGCCACGGCTCCACTGCCCAAGGGCACGCTGATGGTCCCGGTCGATCTCTACGTGCCGAACAAGGGACCCAAGAGCCAGATCGCCTGGGATTTCGTGCAAAAGGCCAACGAGCCGGAAAATCTGCTCTGGCTGCTCGAGAACACGGCCTGGGTCCCGAACCGCAAAGGCCTCGACTACTCCGCCGTGCTCAAGAAAATCCCGCAGCTCGACGCCTTCGTCAACACGCCGCCCGGCCACGTCTTCTTCACGGTCCCGGCGATCAGCCCTGCCAGCGAAATCCTCACCCGGCTCGCGGCGCGGCTGGAGAAGGCGTTCACCGACAAATCGCTGGCCGGCAACGACGCCGCGATCGATGCTTTCCTGAAGGCCGCGGCTGAGGAGAGCGACAAGATCCTGGCCCGGGAAGACCTGCTGGCCAAACCCTAGACTCCATCGACAGGGACCCACTCAATCCAGGCGCCGGCGGCTGACCGGCGCTTGCCGGAGGATACATGCGCACCACGCCGAAATGGCTGTTTCCAGTTCTGGCGTTGCTTCCGGTCCTCGGCCTCTATGGCTGCATCCGCGTCTATCCGATCATCGAGACGCTGCGGCTCAGCCTCTTCCAGTGGAATATCATCTCGCGGCGCAAGCCGTTCGTCGGTTTCGCCAACTTCGTCGAGCTGGCGAGCGACCCGCTGTTTCTCGAAGCGATCTTCAACACCACCATCATCGCCTTTAGCGTCGTAGCGATCACCATCCCCGTCGCGCTTGCGCTCGCCGCCTTGATCAACACCCGGCAGGGGCTGCGGCGCAGCGGCGTCTATGAGGCCTCGGTCTTCCTGCCGCACGTCGTCTCGCTGGTTCCGGCGGCGATGGCCTGGAAATGGATTTTCGACGCCCGGCTCGGACCGCTCAACGCCCTGATCGGCCTTGTCGGGATCCCGGCCCAGCCGTGGCTGTTCGACCCTGTCCTGTCGCTGGTGTGCCTGATCGTTCTCTGCTCCTGGCAGGCAATCGGCTATGCCGTCTTGATCTTCCTGGTCGGACTGAAGAACGTCCCGGAGGCGCTCTACGAGGCCGCGCGCCTCGACGGCGCCTCGTCGTTTCAGGCCTTCCGCCACATCGCCGTGCCGCTGCTAAAGCCTGTCATGCTGTACGTGTCGGTCATCACGCTGATCTCGTCCTACAACATCTATGCGCAGGCCTTCGTGCTGGCATCGGATGTCCAGGGTGCGCCGGGGCGTCTCGTCCGAGTCCTCGTCCTCGACATGCTTGAAAACAGCTTTCGTAACTACCGGGTCGGCTACGCTGCCGCCGAAGCCGTCGTACTGCTCGTCATCGTCCTCATTTTGACCAGCGCGCAGTTCAGGCTGTTCCGCGACAGGAGTCGCGCATGAGCGAGCACGAACGCGAGCATCCGTCCGTCGTTGGTCAGAACGGTGCCGTCGGCCTCGTGATCGACGCCGTTCTTGGCGTCGTCAGCCTGATGATGCTCCTGCCGCTGGTCTTCCTGATCAGCAACGCGTTCAAGACGCCGCCGGAGCTGCTGGCGTGGCCGCCGACCGTCATCCCGCACCAGCCGACGCTGGAGAACATCGTCAGCGTCCTGCGCGAAACGCCGCTGTTTCGCTGGATCGGCAACTCGCTGATCTTCGCGACACTCTCGACCGCGAGCATCGTCTCCACATCGGCGATCGCAGGTTATGTGCTCGGCAAGTTCGATCTACCGGGGATCCCGGTCATCTTCGGCGTGATCATCGCGACGGCGGTCGTTCCCTTCGAAGTCTACATGATCCCGCTCTATCTCAACGTCCAGTCCGCCGGACTGTTGAACACCTGGCCCGGGCTCCTGGTCGGCTATCTCATCATGAGTTTCGGCATCTTCCTGGTGCGGCAATATGTGATGACGTCGATCCCTGACGAGCTGCTGGAGGCTGCCCGGGTGGATGGCGCGGGGGAGCTCTGGATCTTCCTGCGGATCGTGCTGCCGCTGATGCGCGGCCCGTTGGGCGCTCTTGCCGTGCTGGCGTTCTTTCAGGCCTGGACTGCCTTCGCGTGGCCGCTCGTCGTCATGACCAACAAGGAGACCTATACGCTCGAGGTTGGGCTCGCCTTGTTTCAGACCGGCTTCACCGTGGACATCGGTCGCCTCAGCGCGGCCGCGGCGCTGGCGCTGGTTCCGAGCGCACTGTTCTTCTCGCTGATGCGTCGAAATTTCGTACGCGGCGTGGCCTCCAGCGGCTTGAAGGAGTGACGCCATGGCAGCATCGGAACAGGCGTTATTTTCCTAGCAAATCATCCGTCTCTTAATCGGCGGCTCTGTCGGAGCATCTCTAACCGATGAGTGGGCGACGATTACATTCGCCATCATCCAAGTCGGTCTAGCGCCATCGGCGGGATAATGGCCGCCTCCGTTGATTTTCCTGCGCATTTCGTAAAAAAGTCGGCCACGTTTACCGGGTTTCGTGCGGGTCGGTTCTGGGTGAACCTGGTACGGCAGGTCTGCGATCGAAACTTGAATTTAGCGCATTTCGTTCTGTTGGTGATAGTGTGATAACGCCAGTCATTCCCGGCGACCGACGGCAAGCGAATTCCATTCGCATCCTACCCGCTAGTCGCTGCGGTCTGCCAAGGTCAGCGTCTTGCTTCGCGTTGATAGGACGTGAGTAAAAAGTTCATAGGAAAGCAAGCCAGGCGGGAATGGATCGTGAGTTTCTTCGAGCGTCTAAAGACAGAAGCATCTGCTGAGTGGCGGGCCTACACCGAGCATCCCTTCACGAACGGATTGGCAGATGGCTCGCTCCCTGAAGCCGCATTTCGTCACTACCTTGCTCAGGACTATCTGTTCCTCATCGAGTTTGCGCGCGCCTATGCACTCTCGGTCTACAAGTCGCCCAAGCTTGCCGACATGCGTGAAGCTGCGGCCGGCCTGTCGGCCATCCTTGATGTCGAAATGAGCCTTCATGTGAAGCTGTGTGCCGGTTGGGGGCTATCCCCGAGTGACCTTGAACAAACTCCTCCGGCGGTCGAGATGCTGGCCTACACACGCTACGTGCTCGATGCCGGAATGCGCGGCGATCTGCTGGCACTCAAGGTGGCACTTGCCCCCTGCGTGATCGGGTACGCGGAGATCGCAACGCGGCTCGCCTCGCGACCCGATGCGGACGCTAGGACGAACTCCTATCGGATTTGGATCGACGAGTACGCTGGCGTGCCATACCAGGAGGTCGCGGCGAATGCGCGTGCGCATTTGGAGCATCTCGCCGATCTCTACGCCACGCCGGCTCGCGAGGCAGAACTGATTGCCATCTTCAAGGAAGCCACTCGGCTTGAGGCGGACTTCTGGGAAATGGGCTGGCGTGTGGGCCAGCGTGTTGAATAGCCCTTCGGCAATCGGTTGATTGCAGGGACTCGTTTGACGGCTGCTGCGCACGAGTTGCGGAGGCGCGTTGTTCTAGAGGAACGCAGTGCGCGGGATTGCTGGAGTAACGAAGCACACGGCCTGGAACAGGCGCGAAAGTCCTCGCCAACGATAGGCGAGATGCAGGATCGCTAAGTCATTAGTATTGTTCAGTCGTGTCCAGTGTTGGAGATGGAGATCCTAGCACGCCATCGCTCTTCAAACGTGTCAGGGCCCTCTTTCAGTGCCAACGCTTGTGCATCGAGAGGATTGCCGGGCTTGTTAGCAATGAGGATACCTGTAGCTTCTCCGCGAGAACCGGGTTGGGGACGCTGCTCTGTAGGCCATTCCAGCAATGCTTTCGACAGCATGGGTTTGCCCGCGTACCAGCATTTTCGTCCGTCGATTAAGCGGTAGGACCACCATTGCCCTTGCAGATTTGGCGGCATTGCGGCGCTGCATTGTTGCTTGGCATGCAGGCTGGTCATTTCGAGCGATGAGAGCGCAACAATGCCAACGGTTAAAGAAAACGCTTGAAGCGGTTTGCTCATGGGCGCGCTCAATTGCCGTGTTGCTGCAATCGACTTACAGCAACGATCAAAGCAGGCCGCTCGAGAACTTCCACCAACTCTTCAAGGATACGCGCGTGATCCCTGGGATGGGGCCGAAGAAATTCTTCCAATATGAGTTGCGCGTCGCTAATCGCTTCCAGGGCTAATTGCTGATCAGTCATAACTACTTACTCATCAATTAGTTGCGCTGAGAAAGTCAGCGAAGGGTGAGATCAAGTCAGCTTTGAGGAATATCCCCGCTCTTCTATTCACTTTTTATTTCAACTTTCGCGGTGTCACCTCGGTCAATGTGCGAAATGATCCCACTAAGGCGTGTCGCGAGCGTAAGGGATCCCGGCGACTAAATAATCCGCTGCTCGATCCTCCTTCTTCCGCGCATCACCACCTGTTTCCTATCTCGCGGCGGCCGGAAAAAATCTGTTTTGCTATACACCGCCGCGATCCATTGATCTTATTGAATTGTTCCCGACCAGCCTTTCTCACGAAGGGAGAGAGTGAAGCCCCGGCGCAAGAGCTAGGCCAGGGAAACCGTAAACTCGGAATGCCGTCGGGGGAACGTAGGTAGGCGGCTTCGCCGAGTAAGGCATTTGGGCGGCCAGCTATCTCCACCGCAACTCCACCTGGTCGGGCTGGATCCCGGAACACAGTGACTGTATCGACAAGGTCTCTGATGGCTTCTGCGGCTTCTGCGTCGCCGGCTGTGATACTTTTCCCCGATGCTTCTTCAAGCCGATTGAGTTGCTCCTCATATCGTTTCAGGACGGCGGGATGCAGCGCGACTTCCTTTGAGGCAGGCGGTTCGTTCTGCAACTCTTGGGATATCCTCTTTCGTTCGGCATCCAAGGCAGTCGATCGGGGTCGAGAATGGAAGGATCGCCATGTCCGTTTGCGATCGCATCCACCAGGCGCAAAGGCCATTTTCGAGCTCAGGGCTGAGATGGTCTCGCAAGGGAGAACTCGGATGCGCCGTCGGCGCGATATTGTCCTCGAACAGCCGGGGCAGCCAATTTTGCGTCTGGAAAGACGGAGAGCTACGTCAGGGTCAAGCTGATGACCACCGTGCCAATGGCAACAGCTCTAACGTCCTAGTACTCGCCGGACGCAAAGCATTCTGATTTCGTTAGTTTGGTGTAGTTGCTCAGCACTCGGGGGATCAATGGAGCCGAGAGTCTCGATACTAAACTTCGCTCCCAACTCTGACGCCATGCAGATGCAAATCTGCAAGCAAGCGTCCGTCGAAAAGCCGCCTTGCTGCGCGCAACCGTTCCGGCACGCTGAGAGAAACTGCGGTCGCCATTCTGCAGCCGTGGCGATTGTTATAAAATTGACAGCAGCTATCGTCAGAGCAGGGAGAAATGCGGACATTGCTTCGCTTCCCTTTTTTAGTTTTCTGAGGGGCCGCTCTAATTCGACTCCATCTTTTTCGCCTCTACCAATACCCAGCTATTTGCGTAGTTGTCCCCTGAAGCGGAACCACAAATGACCGATCAGTGATAGGACTATGGCGGTCAGAATTATCGGGAGCCAGATCGACGTGGTTATGATGAACAAGGATATGATCACCACACGTCCAAAGATCGATTCGCTGACCGGATTCTTAAGACGAGCGAAATAGGCGTAGATAATAAAGACGGTGGCCGGCACCATCCACGCGGCGACAACCACCAGTAACAGGTCAACAAGTTGGCTGGCATAATGGTGCATGAGCGCACCTCCTGACAGCGTCGGCGCGAATTGCTGTCACCGCTGCGAGAGATGCGGTGATTGTCGACGATAATTGGTCTTTGTTCGCGTTGGTGGGCATCTGCACCCTCGGCATCGCTGTCACGGCCGGTGCCCAAACTCTTGCGAGCCCGCAGCCTTCGATTCGCCTGAGCTAGGGCCTCTCAACGCGCACTCGTTGAGATTGCTCGGGCAAGGGCTCGTCCAATGCAATCATAACCATCGGCGGTGTTGTGCAATCCGTCCCACGTTACAAGCTCGCTTTGCGCAACTCCGGCATTGATCGAGTTACGCATCAGCGCAAAACGAGAGAATAGACCGACCCGTTCCTGCTTCGCGGCATCGGCGATGATGCCCTCCATCGTTGAGTAGCTAGCGGAAGCGAGCACCTGTGGCGCATATTGCAGATCCATCAGCACGACATCGGCAGACCCCGCCTTAAGTGCCCTTACCCCTTCAAGAACGCTTCTTTTGAGCCCTTGGTCCGGCCGGCCACCCCAGGCGACGTCATTAGTACCTAATTGCCAGATAACGAGATCAGGCGTGTGCGCGAAAACGTCACGCTCGAACCGCGCGATGTTGTTCGGAATCGTATCACCGACTCGACCGCTGTTGATGACCTCGATCGTTGCGTTGGATCTAAGCCTCGAGAGTTCTCGGCGCATCACCTGCGGATATGTGGCCGCGGACCGAAGTACCCAGAGCCCCACGGTCGACGATGATCCGATCGCGACAATCTTTAGCGGCTCACCAGATCTCAAACGCGCCGCCGTGCGGGGCAATTGTGCGCCCAGCGAAACATCCAAATTTGCAGCAAGGCATCTCTCGCCAGATGATGCCCCGTCCTGCGCTTGAGAGGGCGCTGTGCTCGACAAACCGACAATCACGGCAGCACCGATCGACGCTATTGTTCGAGCGGTTCGGCTTACGCATGGTAGAACAAATCGACCCATGTTCCCCAATAACTGGTGGATTCTCTCTTGACAACCCTTGGCGTCAAACGTCTGTTTTTGATTACAGATCGATTGAGGGGGCAGCGAGCAGCACGCATGAGTCCGGGGATAAGACAATGTGCGGCAAGCCTGTAGCGAAACGGTTGGTATTCCATATCGGTGGCTATGATCCAATCACGTCGCATGCCAGCGCGCAACGACGCTTTGTGCGCGAAATTGAGAGGTTCCAACGTACTTGGTCAGTGAAAGCGACCGTCGACGGTTCGCATGATACCGCCGACCAGATACAATGGAACGTGACGACAATCGGCCCCGATTGGCTCGTCGAAACCGATTACCGTCTGGTCCGATGGCACGATGTAATCGAGGTGTTCGGGGGTCGAAGCATCGGCTCACGCATTTCCATCGGCATTCTTGCGTTTCTGGATTTCGTATTGGCCGGCGCTCTTTGGCGTTACTTGCAGACCAATTGGCGCTACGCACTTTTCTTTCTCTATCCATTTGTCGCGTTCGGATTGCTCATCGCTGCCGCCTTTTTGATTGGCGTGGCTGCATTCAAGATCACCGGATCAATTCCCATTGCTACCGGTGGCGGCCTCTTCGGACTCGCAGCCGTGTTGGCGGGTCCGTGGCGCTGGCTGCACCTGGGCGACTTGTTCGACGATTGGATCTTTTCTTGCGAGTACATTCGATTCGGTAATTCGGAAATAGAGCAGAGGCTGGACAGGTTGGCCGCCGAGCTTGTGGTTGCGGCGAGCAACTCTGCCGCAGACGAAATTTTGGTCGTAGGGCACAGCCTTGGCGCCGTACTAGCGGTTGATCTACTTGATCGCGCCTTGAAGCTGGACCCTGCGCTCGGTCGGAAAAAGATTCCCGTCACATTCTTGAGCGTTGGATCTTCCATACTCAAGATCGGCCTGCACCCGAAGGCAGTGCGCTTTCGCGGGGCGGTGGAACGCGTCGCCAATTCCCGCGCGATCTTCTGGGGCGACTATCAGGCCCTCACCGACGTGTTGAATTTTTACAAATGCCGGCCAATGGCCGAAATGGGCTTGTCGACAGAAAACGAGGCGACCGTCAGGGTCGTGAAGATTAGTCGAATGCTTAACGACGACATGTATCAACGCATCCGCTTCAATTTCTTCCGCGTGCACTGCCAGTTCGTCAGCGGAAATGACAGGCGAACATCGTATGACTACTTCATGCTGACTTGCGGACCTATTTCAGCCAAATCCCAGACGCTCGCCCCGGATGGCGCTGTGTCGATGATCGCTGACGACGGAGGCCTTGTTGCGGGCGCGCCGGTGTCGGAAAGCGAACTGCTGGGAAATCCGGGCGCGGCAGCCTGATTCAAATGACGCCCACCATTTCAAAAGTCATCTTCGTTGCGTTGGTGATCGGCTGGTACCTCATACGCTATAAGTACGCGCGGCGTTCCCGCCGTGCGAGGGTTGTGCGGAGCGCTCGCGGCCCCCTGGAAACTGCGCTCCTGCTCATATCTCTTTCGGGCCTCGGACTTGTGCCGCTCGCCTACGTAGCGACAGGAATGCCTCGTTTCGCAGATCACAGTTTTTATCCCTGGTTGGCTTGGCTGGGGTCTTTCTTTGCGATTGCGGCTTTGGGCGTGTTTCACCTGACACACCGTGCACTCGGCCGGAATTGGTCGATAAGTCTCGACGTGCGGGAGAACCATGAGCTTGTGACGGAAGGGATTTACCGGAGAGTTCGACACCCGATGTATTCGGCATTTTGGCTGTGGGCCATCGCCCAGGCATTGCTGCTGCCGAATTGGATCGCCGGTTTTGCAGGCATTGCCGGCTTCGGGATTTTGTTCTTTGGCCGCGTTGCAAGAGAAGAGCGAATGATGTTGCAGACGTTTGGCGACAGCTATCGCGATTATATGGCGCGGACCGGTCGGGTCTTCCCGTGGATACTCTGAGGTAGGTCCCGGCACGTCTCGACCTGTGGTACCCACGAGACTGATTTGGAACCAGACGCCTCAATTTGCGTGCCATTTCCGCAACATACGGCAGAAAAAGCGGTCGGAACCGCGGACTCCCCGGTCTATTCGTTGGTGCCGTGGCGAGTGTCGGGTTATTCCTATGCGTGTCAGGTGAATCCAATCGTTCCGAACAATGGTGAGAACCGATGTTGAAATTCGTTGTCCTTGGAATCGCTTCTTTGGCTTTCGTGGGAACCGCAGCTGCTGCGGACCTGCCACGGCCTCAGCCGGTTGCCGTCGCGGCGCCGGTTGGCAAAGCTCCGATCGGCAAATATCCCGTGGGTAAGAGCCCCGTGGGCAAATACCCGGTCGCTGCCCCGGCTCCGTTGGTGACCAAGGGTTGATCTGACTATTCATTCGTACGCCAGCGGCGTTCGTTTGGGGTAGCAGATTACCTGTGGCATCGGATCTTGGATCCAAGAGGATTCGAAGATGGCGGAAGTGATTCGGAAGTATCCGGGTCTGGAGCTTCTTGCAAAGGCCGCCATGCTGGCGGCCTTTGTAGGCTTGGGGGCGGGGATCAGTAGCGCGCAACCAGTCGTGGCGCGTACCGACCAGCAGCAACGGGACGCTCTCCCCAGTTCGGCGACGAAGCATGCGGCGAGCATGGCTGCTGCTACGTCGGCGATATCCGATGTAAAGCCAGTTCGAAGAGCTGCCGCCACGGGTCCCTACTACGTTGATTTTCGTGCCCGCACGGCGGCAACGTACGGTCATGCATTCGTCTGGTACGGAAAGACGGGCGAAAAGCAGGTCGAGGTCGCTGGTCTGGCTCCGGCCGGCGACGAGGTGCCCTATATCCTGGGACACATCATGTTTGTCCCTTCTGAGACGGGGGCGACCTACGGTGATCTTGACGAGCAATATCTGACGGCCAGCTATCGCGTCTATTTGTCTGAGGCAGACGCCAAGAAGGTCTTTGCTTATATCAAGCGCCAGCAGGAGTCTTCGCCGCTCTGGAATGCAGCAACGACAAACTGTACTGCCTTTATCGGCCGCATAGCGACGTTCATGGGCCTCAACGCTCCGTTTCATCTGCTAAAGCCTGAGGAATACGTCAACAAACTCAGAGAGCTGAACGGGGGGCGAAAAACGGTGCAGCTTGAACCTGGTCGAGGCTAGAATCCTCGGATTGAGTTCATCCGGTTTTCCTTGCGTCAGGATGGGTGTGAGGTCTTCAAGAAATTCAAGCGAGCTTGTTCTTTGAGGATGCGGTTCGATACGACCAACATTCGTGCGCTGCCTCGCCTCGTTGATGAATAGGCCGCGATGGGAACGTCCGTGGAGCTGCGCTGCAAGGCAGCTCCACCTCAGCTTGGACATTGCTAAGCTCTTGTTGGAAACCGTTCTGAGGGTGAAGTCCTCCTTGGCGTAGTTGAGGAAGGTTCGCAGAACTTGTCGTCGCAGACGAAGATCACCGCTTAGGCAATGGTTCTGCGTCGAGGCCGAGCATCGACATCAATCGACCAGTGCACGTCGCGTACACGGCAGGATAATAGATGCTCTCCGCGCCGGATCGAGATCTGTACCATCAGCACGCTTGTCGCCGCCGATGTTGATTCGCGATCATGATCGCGGTGTAGCCGACCTTTGCGGCGGTCACGGCGCGTAAAGTTGCGTGTTGTCAAGTCGACAAGGGCTCTTTTAGCTTTGTGGAAATGGAAGAGGTGAGTTCACTTCGCTCCTATTTGAGCGCGGTGGATCAGACGCTTTTTTTGAGCTAAGCCGTCTGAGCCGCCTGGAACGGCGCGGGCGGCCGCTCTCTTTGCAGCATACTCAATGCCTGCAAGCTATCGCGCCGGTATTCGGGGGACGCGGATGCGGGTCCATATGATTGTTGCCGGCCTTATCCTAGCGATCATCGGGAAGGCCAGTGCCACGGTTGTCGATAAGGGAACCGACGCGCAAAAGTCTTGCGAGCTACTTGTCAAGAACTCGCTTCGCAATCAGGACGAAGCTCGGTCCGCAGGCGCATGTGAGGGAATGATCGAGACCGCGATGCTCTTTTCGCCAAATCTGCCCGCTGACGTGCGTGCATGCCCCCCCGCGCAAGGCAGCCCTTTGCAAAGTGCGAAGGTTTTTCTGCAGTATCTTGATAACAATCCGGATCGAGTGAATGAACCGGGGATCACCGTCGCGATCGAAGCATTCAGGGATGCTTGGCCCTGCCGTGGGGACGGTGCCGGAACTGGACCGAAAAAGCGTGCCCCAAAAAAATCCAATTAGAACGCGTATCTGTGGATACTGATACTAGCCTTACGGTCCGCGATGTTCGCGTCCGGCCTGATTGATTCGCAATGCACTACCGCCGAGGTGCGCGAACTGAACCGACACCTCCACGATCAGCACTCAACGCCTTATTGACGAGCGAAGCGAACCCTTGAGCCCCGATAAACAGCGGGGCATTGTGCCATCAACGCCCGGGCTGGAACAGCATGACAATCCCCTGCCGCGTCCTGATGATCTATCCGAAGTTCGTTCCGAATTCATTTTGGAACTATGCGGAGGCCTGCGAACTCGTCGGCGCGAAGTATCCAACGGCGCCACTCGGCCTGATCACCGTCGCCGCTATGTTGCCGAAGCATTGGGACATCCGGCTCGTCAACCGCAATACCGAGGCGTTGACAGATGCGGACCTCGACTGGGCCGATCTTGTGATGATCGGCGGTATGCTCAACCAGCAGCCGGATGCCATCTACCTGATCGATCTCGCCCACCTGCGCGGCAAGCCAGTATGTGTTGGTGGGCCGGACGTCTCCTCCAGCCCGCATCTTTACGCGGACGCGGACTTTCAGGTGATCGGCGAGGCCGAGCATGTCATCGAGCAGTTCATCGCCGCCTGGGAAAGCGGCGAACGCAAGGGCGTGTTCATCGCCGAGAAATTCACGATAGATGTCACGCTGAGCCCGATGCCTCGCTACGATCTGCTCAACTTCGATCACTATCTATACATCGGCTTGCAGTATTCGCGTGGCTGCCCGTTCACCTGCGAATTCTGCGATATTATCGAGCTGTATGGTCGCGTGCCGCGTACCAAGACCAACGATCAGATTCTCGCCGAGCTGCAGGCGCTCTACGATCACGGCTATCGCGGGCATGTCGATTTCGTCGACGACAATTTCATCGGCAACAAGAAGAACCTCCGCACCTTGATGCCGCGGCTCAAAGCCTGGCTGGAAGACCACGACTATCCATTCGAGTTCTCAACCGAAGCCTCGATCAACATCGCGGACGACAGCGAGCTGTTGCAGGCAATGAAGGATGCGAACTTCTTCGCGATCTTCGTCGGCATCGAGAGCCCGGATCCCGAGACGCTCGTGCAGATGAAGAAGAAGCAGAACACCAGGCGCAACATCGCCGAGTGCATTCACAAGATTTACGGCTACGGCATGTTCGTCACCGCTGGCTTCATCGTTGGGTTCGACAATGAAAAGGGCTCGATAGGACAGGCAATGGCCGACCTCATCGAGGAGGCGAGCATTCCAGTCTCCATCGTTGGACTGCTTTATGCGCTGCCTGGGACACAGCTTACACGGCGGTTGGCCGCGGAAGGCCGCTTGCACCAGGGCCATGACCTCATGAATGTCGAGCAGACGGGCGATCAGTGCACGCTCGGATGCAATTTCGATACTAAGCGTCCGCTTCGTGACATCCTTGCCGATTACAAGGCCGTGCTCGGGCACGTCTACAGTCCGGCAGCATATGCAGGACGGCTGTCGCGTCTCGCCGCCATGCTCGACCGGTCCGACCGACGCCGCGACCTGCCGGATGGCGACGTGCGCAAGAGGCTTGGCGGCATCGACAGCGTACACCAGATCATGCGGGCCCTGCCGAAGGTTCGCGAGCCGTTCTGGAAGACCTTCGTCGAAGTCGCGGAGACCAATCCGGGCGCGCTACGGTACATCGTGATGCTGATGGCGCTGTACATGCACCTCGGGCCGTTCTCGGAACGCGTGATCGGCGAGATTGACCGCCGCATTGCCGATTTGGACGATGTACCTCCACTAAGGGCTACGGCGGTCAGTCAAGTGCTACCTCCAGCGACGGTGTAGCCACAGCCACTGATCGGGATATTCGCGGATCCAGCCCTCGATGACCGACGTGACCGCTTGCATCGTTCCCTGAATGTCAATTTGTCCGACGGCATCGCGGACCGGCTTCACTTCTTCAGACAGTTCGCCACGAAAGCGCTGTCCGGGCAGACGGATGACGCGCACACCATGAATCGGGCACTCAATCTGCCGCAGCAGTCGGGCAAGCATCGGATTGGCCCTGGTCTTGCGGCCGAAGAAAGTAACCTCGACGCCGTTGGTCAGATACTGGTCGACCAGCATTCCAACGTGCTGGCCACTTTTAAGGGCCTCGGCAAGTCTTAAGGGCGCATCACGACCCGCTGGAATGAGCGTGCCCATTTTCACGGTGCGCATATCCTGGATGATGCGGTCGGCGGACGCGATGTTGGGTCGGCGATACAGGATCGCAGTATCCAACCCGTGCGCGACGGCTGCCAGGGCCGGAAGTTCCCAGTTAGCGAGATGACTCGCAAAGATCAGCGCCGGTTTGCCGTCGAGCCGCAGCTGCGTAAACAATTCATATGAGCGCCTGTCGATTTCAATGCTGCTAGCTTCGGGCCGTGCGGGATCGTAGTTCCAGATGTGATCAAGATGCGCGAATTCGGCGCCGACTCGACCGAGATTGTCCCAGACGCCTGCGAGAATGGTCTCAATCTCTGTAGGCGATTTTTCCGGAAATGCGGCGGTCAGATTGGCTCGACCGGTCTTTTGCTCCCGCATCATGGGCCCGATTGAGCGAGTGATCCGAGCGAATAAGTTGGCGGTCTTGGTTGGATCGAAACGGCGAGCGGCACGCAGTATTCCGATCGTCAACGCGCCCACCGCCGCTTGGCCCAGGGGCTTGGTCACGTCGCGAAGTTGGAGCCTGGTCCGCATTGCAACGACAACCTTGGCTTACAATTTCGGCTTCCACGGGCTTCAGCGCGCATCATCATGCCACCGATACGCGATGCGATCGAAGACACCGACGAGTTGCGCAGGGCGCGCCTCTCGAGTCCGCCTGCAACGGAAGATGAATCGTGCGGGTTCGATCGAGTGCTTCGCGCGTAACAATGAGCGTACTGAGGCGTGGGGTGCAGTCCAATCGCGACATCAGCTCCGAAGCCGATTGAGACGTGAGCAGCCGAAGCGATACTTCGGAGCTCGGGTCCTCGCTAGTTCTCAAGCCAGACACTCATGCCCGGCTCAAGGTCTGTCGACTCTCCCTTGGGATCGAGGCGCAGGCGCAGCGTGTTGCGGTCATGATCGCCAATGACACGCTCTGCCTGCCAGGTGGCAAAGAAAGCGTTTCGGGGCCGTCGGCGCAGCTTTTGCCCCAAAGGCGACATTCAACGTCTGGAGTGATTTCCAGCTTCTGTCTGATCTTCGGATGCTAGCCGGGGAAGTCGCGGAACTCCTTGACGAGATTGAACGGAATTTTCCACCCGGCGCCTCCCCCACGCATCAGCATCTTGATGTCTTCCGCCCTGTTCTCTTTTCCGGTTTTCGGATCGGTCTCCAGCGTGTGGCCTTGGCTGTCCCAAGGTTTGGTCGCGCTCTTCGAGTAGTAGCCGAGAAAATGGCCGGATTCATGGGCAGACGTGTTAGGCCCGCGTTGCGAGCTGATGAAGGCAAGGTCCAGCCCTCGAGCAAACGAGCCATTGGCAAGGCCGCCATTGGACCAAACCTTATCGACGCAGAAAATGGTTAGATGGGCGCCCTGAACTTTGTGTTTGACGAAGATGCCCTTCAGTTTTTCGACGTCGATCACATCGGGAAAGGTCGCCAGGCTCGCATCCTTCATGCCAGTCGCATTGGCGATCTCCTGTTTGATGGCAGCCTGCGAGTCGTCGATGACCAGCCAGTCGCTTGGCACCCGCTCGAAGCGGATGTTGGCCTGCGGCCTCCATATATTGTTCATCGTCAGCAATTCATCTTGCTCGTTGCAGGTCTTCTTGGCGTGAAACGCCGGAGCGCCGCCACTCCCCGGAACCATGACATTGCGGAACGCCACCTTGATCTTGATTTCCGGTAGCACCACGACATAGAGCTTGGCTTCGATCTTCCGGCCGGCCGACCGGGCCACCACCTCCAGGCCGGGAAAACCAATCGGCTTAATCCGGCCATTGATCTCGAAAAACCGTGCATCGCCATTGAAGGTGGCGGGAAGTGACGCCGCCCTGAGCTGCGGATCGATATCGGGTTTGGAGAAGGTTTCTCTAGCCTGCATGACGCGTCTAAGGGTATCGGCGCCATCGATCTCCTTGATCCCGAGGGCATGGGCGTTAGGATCGACTTTGAGCTTTCTTCCGGGATCGATCAGCGCCACGATGTTGGAGCCGCCGAACGGCACCACCATGCCCGGCGGGCTGCGGCGCTCATCGATGCCGGAGCGGCGGAAAACCTCTTGAAAGGCGGCCATGTCTGGTTCTCCTGTCTCAGTTCGGTCCGTCAACGCGAAATTTTGCGCGCGGAAATGAGAGCCTCCTTCGGCGGCGGGAAGACAATCTGGCCGGCCCCCGCGGCGAGACGCAGAAAATTTCGGCGGCGAAGTTTCATGGCCAGTTCCTCCGCAACAATTTGGCATGGACGGCAATAGGCGTAGCCTACCCCGCTTTCCGGAGAGCGCGGAAGGCCAATCAATGTCCGCTAATGGCCCTGTTGAGGGCGCCCGCACCTCGTCTTTGAACTTCCCCGACCGCTCACGTCACTACTAGTCATAGCCGTGGTGGGAGCCGACGCTCCCTCCAGTGCTTAGCTTTGGGCAGGCCACGCCAGCAACGGGAGAAATTGCCATGGGACGCGCGCCGCAGCCACTGCCGCAATACACGCCGCCGGGTCCGGTGGAACAGATGCCGAATATGGCGACGCAACCGCAGTGCTCGCCGCTTGCCAAGGTTCACAGCGCCGCCGTCTTTCCCTACGTGGCCAATGAAGTCGCGACGTCTCGCACCGAGGTCGGCCATCTCGGTGTGGACGTCAGTCTGGTCCCGCCGGCCGGCATCTGCCAATATCTCATCATCTGGGATTTCGGCGTCGACTGGCGGCATCTCAAGAACATCGCCAAGCGCGATCCGCTGTTGGCAGCGCAGCTCATCCGATTCGAGACCGACAAGTCGTTGCAGTTCCAGATCGTCGGATACAGCGACAGCACCGGCGGCGAACGGAACAACAGCTTCCTGCGCACGGGCCGGGCCAAGAACGTCTTTCACCTGTTCGGCCCAAGCGCCCGCTCGCGCGTTTTCTCCGTCAAGCCCGCTTCACTCTACGAGTATCTGAAGGACAACACGACTGTGATGAACAGGGCCGCCAATCGCGCTGTGGTCGTCGAAGTCTTCGGCGGCGGCGGCGTGACGATCTAGCCACCTTCCACAACGCGAACGGAGGGGCGGGCGGCTCCTATTAGTGCAGTACAGCGTTTCAGCGCTTGCGGGGCCTGGCCGGACCACTATTGCTCGACCACGGAAGGGAGGTAGGTCATGCCACTGACTGAAGGCGACGTCCTGGACACACTCAGTGACTCGGTAGCGCTTGGCATCGAGTTCTACGTCGACAAGATCCATATCAAGGGCGAATACTTGACGACAGTTCGCGATCACATTCGTGCCGGCAATATATTGGTGAAGGGCGGCACTCAGGATCTCGCCTTCTACGATCAGGTTACGGATGTTCTGTTGACGCAGAAGAAAGCGCCGCCCGTAAATGATAGCGATCGGGCGCTGCTCCTGCATGAGTGCGTCCACGCCATGATCGACGTCTATGATCCTGACGGCGCTGTTACGCGCCACATGGGCGAACTGGCGGCCTACCTCACTCAAACCACATATAGCGTTCGCAAGAATCCCTCGTCTAACCGCAACGGCACCGCCCCCTGGGACAAATTCTGGGGCGACCTCTACGCCACGGTGCGCGCCAATAAGCTCGACACCAGCGCGGGCAACGGCGTCCGGATCCCGTCGGCGACGCTCGAAAATCTGCGCCGGCAGCTCGCAGCGCTGCCTTTTGTGAACTATGGAGATTTCACAAAAGAAGCGACGGGCGTATCGGATGGGCTGACCCGCAGGAACTTATTTCTGTCGAGCGATGAACCTGTGTCCATGCGATCATCGAGCGTTTCCCACGAAACTTATGTTGATCCGAGCGACGACTATTTGGTGCGCACCCTGATGGAGGCCTACGCGAGCGCCGATGTTAAAGGGTATGGCAACCGACTGCGCCGGCTACGTCGTGATTTTCTCTATTGCTCGCTGTCTCGCGCCCATGAGCTCCGGAAGAGGTTTTCGGTGCGGAAGCGTGGAGACCGGCTCTCCGAACTGTTTCACGATCGCCTGTCGCATGGCGGCCGCGCAATTCTTCTCCGTGTGCTTGCGCTGCGAAGCTGACCAGCACGCAAGTCGGAAAAATACTCTTGAGAGGAAGAATGCGCGACCGCACCGCGTCGAATGCTCGGCGTGTCGGTGCTTCAGTTAAGTAGACTCCCGATCACTCCCTTGCAGCGGATTCTAGTCCAGGTGCCTTGCGCGCAGATCTTGAAGGTCCTTTTTCAATGCCACAAGATCCAGCCCGCGAGGAAAAGTGAGGCGTCCAGAGCGGATCACGAGCCGGACGTACGGATAGCGCTCCTCGGCAAGCATCGGAAAACTGATTTTGTATTTGTGCCAATCTTCAACGATGTGTGCCTGTTGCTCGACGTTGTAGGAGTCCCAGGAATCGCCCGGCGTGTACTCGTAACCGGAACCGATTGTCTGCGCCCAGAAGGAGCGCGCCATCGTCCAGTTTGAATCGTTGAACGCCTGCCACACATGGGTCATCTCGTGCACGAAGAGGTCGCAAATGCGACCGAAGTCGTCGCACAAGAGACCGAAGGTGGGGCTGGGCGATGCCAGGTTACTGAACGCGACACTGCCAAGATTGATGGCATACCGCATGCTCGGCACCATGGGATTGCTTCCCCTGAAGAACGGTCCATCGTTCGTCCACGGTCTTCCGCCTGCTCCCAGGCCATTGGTAATCGCAATTGTCTCCCACGGCGGCAGCGTCGGGCCAAAAACGTTGCGCGCGAAATCCCGTTCGCTCACGTCCAGCACGCGCGCGAAGTCGGGTCGGCTTCCTTCACATTCCGGCGGGGTCGGAGCCGCTGGGGTGGGCGCAACCGGTGGAGTGGGCGCAATCGGCGGGGGAGGCGGCGTACCTGGCGGCAGATAGATGAATCCCCCTCGCCATCCACCTCTCCCGCCCGTCGTACCGGAGGAAAACGCGAAATTCTGGCGATCAGGCGACATCGCGCGGCAGCCTACATACTCGGCCAGGTACCAGTTGACCTGGCGTGTGGCTTGTTGGAAATCGCGCTGCTTGACGAGCTTGATGCCCGGAAAATTGAACTCGACGAGGTCCCAGGGGTCGATGCCGATCCGCTTGGCGAGGGATATCCAGGTCTCGCCTGCCGTCACCGCATGCCGGATTCCCGCGGGCGGTACATAGCTTTCGACGACGGGCTTCAACGGCCTTTCCTGGTTCGGCAATGTAAGACCTCCCCCGCTGATTCCTGCGGAACTACGCGTTCTCGCCGCCAATACTTATTCGTCGCCGCTACCTCGAGGCGGTTCGATGGTTCCATTCAGTCGGGCCACCAACGGGCAGTGGCAAATTGAAGAGCCCCATTCGTAGATTGGAGGCGTAGACACGGAGCAATGTCGAACGAGCGATATCCGCTTTAGCGCCGGCCTTTTGACTTCGAGCCGAGCAGATCATGCGTGCCGCTGATGCTCACGGTTCCGGAGCACTCGAAACCGCCGAAAATTCCGCAGGAGCCGGTGACTGTGACACGCAAGTCTTTGCGCTGGTACATGTCGACCGAAATGCCCACGCGCGAAAAATCGTTCGCGCTGTTCGGCAGGATCAGATCGATGTGCTCCGCGGCCCATTGCGGTATATGCTTGTTGCTCTTCCAGAACAGCTCATTGCCGGCGTGATGCACGAAGTTCGGCCCGACCGTAAGGGCGCCGTCCACGCCTTCGAATACGAAGCCTGTTTCGTCGATGTGCACGTTCACCCGATCAGGTGCTACGGCGAAATGCAACGAGGTGATGTCCTGGGGCTGCGGGTCCTTGCCGAATTGCGAGCTGTAGGCGTCGCTCCATTGTCCGCGGTCGCGCCCGAGCCCGAAGCCGTGGCGGCCCGGGAGATCCCGCGTTGAGAGCGGCCTGTCCGACAGCTTTGGGCGCCAGATCTCCCGAAACCCCTTGCCGATCGTTGCCGCCATCGACAGATCGAGGGCCCAATGCGACGCTTTCTCCGGGCTTTGCCCTTCGGCGAAGGCGTCGAATCCGTCCGTCGTCTTGGCAATGCGCAGCTTCTTGATCAGCTCTTCCCAGTCCTTGGGCAGGAAGGTGACGCCGTCGAGCGTGGTCGTCGCGGCAGCGACACCATACTTCTCGAGCTGGTGTCGGATGTAGGGCTTCTCGTCATAAAGGCGCACATCCGGATTGGGGCCGGCAAAATAATTCTTCAAATCGATCTGCGGCCGCAGCATGGTCAGTCGCGCCGCGATCTTCCGGTAAGTGTCGGTCGTCGTCGGATCGGTCGTCGTCATGGGGCGCACTCCGAGGCAATCCTCGCCCCAAATTGGTCTCGCCCGGACGGGTTCGGGTTCAATGCCGGCTCGTTCGATCAAGCTGCCGCCCGGCCCAGGTTATTCGAATTCCTGTCGCGCCGGTGCAATGACTGTTTGAACCTGCTGATCGGAAACGGCGACCACCAACCGTGGGGTAGTGCGAACAACGAGGACGATCAAATGTCACTGCGAAGCAGGGTGTTGGACGTACTCCATGGCCCGGCGGTCGCACGCATGCGCTTCCGGTTTCCGATCCGCGGCAGCCATGTGACGATTGCGCCGCAAACGTTCCATCACGTCGCCCGTGCGATCCGGTTGGGGCAGGTCACCGTCAGACCTCCGACGGATCTCGCGGCAGGCGTTGCTGCACAATACAACGATGTCGCGAGAACCAGGGCGGACGGCACGGCGGTTGCGGCGAACACGCTCGAGGTCGTGTCGGCAGCGGGGCGGATGGACGAGGCCTATATCGTCCACGAGAGCCTGCATGCGGCATACGATCTGTTGCGTACAGGCCTTGATGCCAATGCCGAAGAGGCGTCTGCCTACGTCTGCACGGCGCTCTATTGCCGCATGACAGGCCTGCCCCGCCCTAGCTGGGCCAACGGGCCGATCTACGCCAATGCCGCAGAGGTCGCCCGAACGCTGCTGTCCCAGTATCAGAAGGGCGATCCCGGGATTCCCTGGGTCGGCGAGCATGAATGGAAGATGCTGCGCGCAGGTGTTGGCCTTGATCCGGTCTATGCCAGCGGACCCGGCGGTATTCTCACGGGATGGCTTCTCGGCCAGCAATATACCCACGACGGCTAGAGTGCCTGGGGCCGCATCCGTTGCAGGAAATGGCAGGAGCTTCCAACTCCTGCCGTTCATCGCCAACGGAGCCGACGCACTTGAGTGCGTCACGCGACCAGCAGGCCCAGCTTACCGACCATCGCAAGCGAGCGCTGAACGCTTTCTCGCGTTGACAGCAATAACGGCTCGGCAGGCTGCCCGGCACTATCCTTCTGGTCTATCCGGATGGTCGGGCCGAATTTTTCGGTCATTTCGGCCGTGATCTGGTCGATGGTCCGCGCTCCGTCGAGCAATTGCAGGAAATCCCTGGTCCGGTCGTCCTCCAACTGCACCGTTTGGTGGAGGAGGTTGGTGACGAGCGGACCTGTTTGCGCTTGTCTTCGCGCGAGCAGGCTCGCCTGCGGATGCGCGGTAGCTTCCTTCAACAAAAAGGGACGCGACAGCAGGAACGAAACCTCGCCGCTGCAAGCCAGGATGAACATCGCCTCCGTCAGCACCTTTTGGTCATCATCCGCCTGCCGGTCGCCCAGCAGCGTGCGGGCCCCATCGAGCAACTCTTCGAATGATAATGCTCGCGGCCAGGCCCGGCCCAGACATAGATGCGCGGCCTTCAAGAGCGGATTGGTTACCGTGACCCTGCTGCCGTCCTGGTTCTCGAATTCCATCGCGGAATCGTCGGTCACGCAGGCGTCGGGGTCGACCGGGTTGGTCGTGCTCAGCAAATGGAACCGGGTGACGAAATCGAGGTCGACCTGGCGGGATAGTGAAATGCTGTCGTGGCAGAGCAAGGTGCGCCGAAAGCCGTTGCCGTCGATGAAGTCCTGATATTGATCGCGCGCCATGAACTCGCTTTCCGGGAAGCGCTGCAGCGTTGCGCGAACCTCCTCGGAATAGCCGGCAAGATAGCGTCGCGAGAAATCAGCATCGCCCAGATATTGCAGGCCATGGCGGCTTGCGTCCTCGGCGACCTCATGCAGCAGGAACGCCTCGGCGCCATCATCGAGATCGTCGTGAAACAGAAGCTCGTCGGGGGACTTGAGGACGCGGTTGTACTGGTCGCGCATAATTGCGCCGTGCACCGAGTTGGCCTTCGAACCGTCGCTCAGGAACTTCAGGATCGCGCGGGCCTGTCCGACCTTCTCCTTCATGCCGGTGAGACGGCGGGTGTGATACCGCATCATGTCGCGGACCATGTCGCGAAGATGCGAGAACGGGTGCGCATTGTAGCTGACGTAACAGACCCCGCGCGGAGCCAGGTTCTGCTTGAAGATCATCATCATCTTCTCGCGCACCGCCGGCGGCACCCAGGAATACACGCCGTGCGCTAAGATGTAGTCGAACTCCCCGAAGCCTGCGTCGACATTCATGATGTCGCAATGGAGGAGCTTGATGTTGCTCAGGCCCAAGGTGGCGATATTTCGCTGGCCGCGCTCGATCGTCACGCCGCTCAGGTCGACACCGACGAATTCGCTGCTTGGATATTGAAAGGCCATCGGCAACAGGTTGCCGCCAACGCCGCAGCCAAGCTCCAGCACCCGGCAACGCTCCACCGGCGCTGACTGCATGCCGTAAACGGCGGCAATGGTAGCAAGATGATTCGGATGAGTGAGCCCGTAGACGTGGCCGGGGTAGTAGACCTCGTCGTACGGCGTGGGACCGGTGTTCGGGGGGCGATGCTCGGTTTGAATGTTCATCGTCCTCAATTCCACGAATATGCGAACTTGTCGTTCTCGATCGAGACCCGCGCTTGCTTGATTTCTTCCTTGGCAAGCGACTTGCTGAGGAACGCGCGCGACAGCTCCGGGAGCAGGGTGTTGGTGATGATGTTGTCAATCATTCGCCCGCCGGAATCCGGGTCGTTGCAACGTGACACAATGTGCTCCACGACCGCGTCATCGTAGTCGAAGGACGCGCTATGATTGTCGCGGAGGCGTCGTCCGATCCGGTCGAGCTGCAACCGAACGATCCCGGCCAGCATCTCGTCGGATAGCGGGAAGTACGGTATCGAGACGATGCGTCCGAGCAGCGCTGCGGGAAACACCTTCAGCAGTTCCGGCCTCAGCATCTTGGCGAGCTCTTCCGGCTCGTTGCGATACTTTGGATCGCGCGAGAGGCCCATGATCAGATCGGTGCCGACGTTGGTGGTAAGGATGATCAAGGTGTTCTTGAAGTCGATCCGCCGCCCGTTGCCGTCCTCCATGGTTCCCTTGTCAAACACCTGGAAGAAGATCTCGTGGACGTCGGGATGAGCTTTCTCCACCTCGTCGAGCAGGATGACACTGTAGGGCTTGCGCCGGACAGCCTCGGTGAGGCGTCCACCTTCGCCATAGCCGACATAGCCGGGAGGTGCACCCTTCAAGGTCGAGACGGTGTGCGCTTCCTGGAACTCCGACATGTTGATCGTGATCATGTTCTGCTCGCCGCCGTAAAGGGTCTCGGCAAGCGCCAGGGCGGTTTCGGTCTTGCCCACGCCGGATGGACCAGCCAGCATGAACACGCCGATCGGCTTCGAGGGGTTGTCCAGCTTGGCGCGGCTGGTCTCGATTCGCTTGGCGATCATCGTCAGCCCATGAGACTGGCCCACGACGCGGCGGTTGAGGATCTCCGGTAGCTTCAGCACGGTTTCGATCTCGTCGCGCATCATCCGGCCGACCGGGATGCCGGTCCAGTCAGAGACAACGGACGCCACCGATTGGTGGTCTACATGGGCATAGACCATCCGCTTCTCCGGATGGATGCTCTCAAGTGTGTCGAACTTGCCGCGCAACTCCGCGCGCCTGACAGCCGGATCTTCGCCTTCTTTGGGCTGGGACAGAATCTCTCGGATGCTCCGGATGTCCTTGACGAGTTCCTGCTCTGCGGCCCAATCGGCTTCGAGGTTCGTCAGCTTGTCCTTCAGTGCCGCAATGTCGTTGTCGATCGCCGTGATGCGGTCGCTGTCCTTAAGCCCAAGATCGCTGTCGCTGACGAGTGCCGATTTCTCGGCTTCACGAGCGGTAATCGCAACGCGTGCATCCTCGATCAGGGCTGGCGTCGCGCTCTGGCTGATGGCCACGCGCGCCGAGGCGGTATCAAGCAGGCTGACCGCCTTGTCCGGCAACTGCCGTGAAGGAATGTAGCGGTGGGACAGGTTGACCGCCGCGACGATCGCAGCATCGGAGATACGAACGCCGTGGTGCTTTTCCATCGGGCCGAGAAGTCCGCGCAGCATGATGCAGCAGGTCTCCACTTCCGGTTCATCGATCTGGATCGGCTGGAAGCGTCGTGTGAGCGCGGGGTCTTTCTCGATATACTGGCGATATTCTGCCCATGTGGTGGCGGCGATCGTGCGCAGCGTGCCACGGGCGAGAGGGGGTTTCAGGAGATTGGCCGCATCACCGGTGCCGGCCGCGCCGCCGGCGCCGATCAGTGTGTGGGCTTCATCGATGAACAGTATGATGGGGGTGGGTGAGCTCTGGACCTCGTCGATCACCGAGCGCAAGCGCTGCTCAAACTCACCCTTCATGGAAGCACCGGCCTGCATCAGGCCGATGTCGAGCGCACAAAGCCTTACACCGCGGAGCGGTGGCGGCACGTCGCCGGCGGCGATTCGCTGGGCGAATCCCTCGACAACTGCGGTCTTGCCGACGCCAGCCTCGCCGGTAAGAATTGGATTGTTCTGCCGCCGTCGCATCAGCACGTCGATCAGTTGGCGGATTTCTTCGTCCCGGCCAAGGATCGGATCCATCTCACCCGATTTGGCCTTGGCGGTGAGATCCTGAGAGAACCGGTCGAGCGGCGTCGTCCCCTTGGGACCCGCTTGGGCCGCGCCTTCCGTGCCTGCGCCGACCAGGCCCGAACCGTCCATCGGCCGCATGGTCTCCTCGTCGGAGCCAGCCCAGACATTGCGGCGCTCCGCGGCGAGTGCGTCGACGTTGACCTTGGCGAATTCCTGCGAGAGGTTGTTCAGCGTGCGACGAATATCGTTCGATTTCAGGCCCGCCACGAGCAGATGACCGGTGCGGATCTGGGTTTCGCCAAAGAAGAGCGTGGCATAATGCCAGCCCCGATCGAGCAGATCGATGACCGGATTGGCGACGCCCGGCATGTCGGTTTCGTTCTTACGAAAGCCATTGATCACGCCGGCAAGGTCCGACAACAAGCGCGCCCGGTCGAGCTTGTAATGATCGACCGAGAGGCTGAGATCGTTGCGTTCCTGCTGCAGGATATGAAACAGCCAGTGCGCAAGCTCGACGTTGCGATTGCCGGCGCTCTTCGCGTGGCGCAGGGCCTGTATGAAGGCATCATAGCCGGCCCGGTTCAGCTTGCCCGTTACAGCCTCAATGCTGATGTCGGTCACGGCGGATCCTCCTGCTTAATCCATCCGCGGATGCCTGGCATCAAGCGGAAATTTCATCGAATCCCATAGCTTTAGGCAATCGGCGCTACGGATAGGTTCAAATCGCCGGGGCATTGGCTGCGGCAGCCCGACGGGCGCTCAAGCGCTCGCCGAGCTGAAAGCGGGCATCGCGGCGATATTCTTCCGTGGAAGTCCAATTCGGCGAAACCCAGGTGGTCCATCCAAGTCGTCCGCTCTGTCCGAGCCTGACCGGGACGACCTCTCCCGCCGGAATGGCGAGCTCCACCTCCCATTCCAATTCGTCGCCGATATAGAAGAACACGGCGTCCGCCAGAGGCTCCGACAAGTTGCGCGCTTCGGTCGGCAAGAACTGTTCGTACTGGGTGAAATTCTTGACAAAGACCCGCACCCTGATCTTGTCCTCGACGCTGAACACGCGTGAGCCCAGAAGAGCGTCCCGGCCGAGCCTGGCATGGGTTCCGCCGAGCCGGCTGCAATGACTTGGGTCGAATGACAGCCAGGTGCCGACAAATTCGTCGATCTCGACCTTGACGTCGAACAGCCCCTGCAGGAACCGCGTCAACCGTGACGCACACTTCGCCTTGGGGGAGATCAGTCCGGCAAAGCTGAGCTTCGCCATGTCCGGTACGGTGTCTCGATCGGCGAAAACATCGGAGCCGAGGCCGGTGAAGGAGCCGACATAGGCGATGAAGCGATCATCCGCCGGACGGTCGTGCTGAGCGATCGGCCGCGCATCGGCCCAGGCGCGAAAGAAGAGTTGCAGAAAGCGTCCGTTGAGCAGATCGAGAAAGCGCGGGAAGGCGTCATCCCGCATCAGCCACCAACTGAGGCTTTCGTCGGTGGTGGCAAGCGGCAGCGCGCCCTGCGGCCCCAGGAGACCGAGAAATTTGACGAATATCCTGAGCCGGCCACCCACGTCGTCGACGGCCGCAAGGTTGGAGGCGGGGAACTCCAGATAAGGCACTTGGCCGAGGTCGATATACTCATCGCGGCGTGCAGCACTGTCACCGATCCGCGGTCGATCCGAGTTGGCGCGCTCGAGCTGGCGCAGCGTATTGAAGAAATCGAACCGCCAGGGCTCCGCCTTCATCTGGTCGATCAGCGTCATAGAGGTCTCCGCGTGCCCATGCGCGGCGGCCAACGCATGATCTCGCCGCGCTCCGGCGTCGAGACGACCGTCTGTGTGAAGGTATTGAAGCCCGAATAGTCGGCGAAGAAGCGCTCCAGCACGGCTCCGAGCAAGAACACGCCGCTGCCCTCGAATGCCTTCTCGTCGAGCGTGATGGTAATCTCCAGGCCGCGCGCTGCGCCGCTGCCGGTGCGCTCGCGCACCCGCCGTACGACCGGCCGGCTTTCTATGCTGCGCACGCCGCGGATCTTGCGTTCCGTGGCGTCGTCGAACTGGTCGGCGAACAAGGACAGCATTTCGCGCAGGGCTCCGGCGTTCTTGCCGCCACCGCGCTCGACGAGGCCGAGATAGTTCAGGCTCAGCATGTTGATCAGCCGCCAGCTGACGATTCCGCTGTTCGCGATCTCGCTGCGGCTGCGCATCTGGGCCACGATCGGTTCGCGTGGTCGGGTGGGACCAGCGACGCACATCAGATCAAGGGAAGTATCGTCCAGCAGGCGGAAGTCGGCGCCGCCCTGGCCGACCGGCAAGTGTTCCGTGAGATGCCGGTTGGAGCACAGCGCCCGGACGCTGAGTTCGGCGACCGCACCTTCGCCGCTTAGTTCACCGGGCTCCAGCAGAGACAGGAACATGTCCGTCCCGGTGTAGTCCGAGGATGCGCCGTACGTCTTTTCTCCCACTGTGCGGCGCCGGGGCAGCCGTCGAACGGTGAAATAAAGCCCCTCGACCGATCCGCTGGTCCGGTCGACGGCGGCCGAATACAGCGGGCGCACCGGCCGCTTGTCCTTGTCGGCCGGAAAGTGCGCGTAGACTTCGAGCACCTGGTGCGGTTCGTATTCCAGATAGCGGCTGCGATCGGGCACCACATGGTACTCGTGCGTATTCGACTTGACGGGGATGCGATCGCTCGTCTTCTCGAAAAGGTTGATTGCCGGCGCGCTATAGAGCCTGAAGGTATCGGGCCGCACCGCGGCGGCAAGCCGTGAATTGTGTTCATCGAAAGCGAAGACGATATCGATCGATTTGCTGCGCAGCCGTGGCATCACGCTGCGAAGTCCCGTCAGGTTGAAGCCGAGGAACTTGCGTGGAAACATGAAATATTCCCGTAGCAGCTCCGAGCCGCGAAAGACCCGGTTGTCGTTGGGAAACAGCGACTCGTCTTCGTCGAAACCAATCTGCTGCACGCAGTCATGGGGCGCACGAGTCACAACCGGATCGCCGAAATCATCGAGATGCCGGAAGTAGACGCCCCTGCAGTTCGAGATCAATTGCTCGTAAAGCGCAATGGCGTCGGATTCCGCGCCTGAAAGGTAGATCGCAAGTTCGCTCGTGCGGCAGCCTGCAAACCAGGTTTCCGGCTTGGTCCTGGCCTCTGCGTCCGGCAGCTCCTCATCGAGCCGGGCCGCGGTACGGTGGGTCAACGACAGCCTGAGCCCAGCGATGACGTCGCCGCCGACGGGAATCCCGAGCGCCTGCAGCGCGCCTGCCGTCGAGAAGTATTCGGCGCCAGTGACGTCAAATGGCCAAAGAGCGATATCGCGACAAAGTCGAAATCGGCAGGCAAGACTTCGTTCTCTCTCGCGATAGGTGGCGTCGAAATAGGCGCCGCGCGCGATCTTCTTGCCATCGCGTAGCGCTGGGTCGGCATAGGGGGGGCGTGCCGTGACCAGCATGGCCGACGGAGTCGGGGCTAGGTAATTCGGAACCAGTTGCTCGAGCAGGTTTGCAGTGAATTCCGGGAACTCGTGCTTGAGCTTGAGCTGAACGCGAGCGGCGAGAAATGCGGCACCTTCCAGCAATCCTGTGATCATGGGATCTGAGCGATCCCGGATCAGCCCACCGAGGCGTTCTGCGATGCCGGGATACTCTTCGGCGAAATCCCCGGCCTGCTCGTAGAGCAGTGACAGTTCACGATTGTAAAAATCCAGGAATTCGCGGTTCATGCTAAAGTCGGTTGATCTGGATATCGCCGCTGTCGAGGTCGACGTCGGCGACGAACTCCACGGGGACGTTGAGCGGCTCGGCCTTCAGGTCGGCGTGAACGATGAAGCGCAGCTTGAGTTGCTCGGGGCCGACCGAGCCGTCGCGTCGGACCCGGATGGTGTTGCGATCGAGCCTCGGTTCATAAGTCGTGAGCGTCTCGCGCAACGCGTCCGTGAGCTCGTCGTCGGCGACCTCGTCGATCGAACGGTGGGCAATATCAGGGAAGCCAAAGTTCAGGATTGAGGTTCGGACGCAATCGCGGCCGTCCAGATCCAGGGTCGATTCCAGGGCAATGGTATTGAGGAGCGTTTCGAGGTCATGGGAGACCTCGCGCCGGAGCAACGTTTCCGAGATTGGAAATCGGCCCGCGCTCCGCCGCCCTGCAATGACCCGCTCGCCAGACTCATCGCGTAGATTGAGCTTCTTGCGTGCGTCGCGCGCTTCATGGGCTGAGCGAAATGCCAGCATCAGTGGGGGAGAGAGCCGATCCTTCTTTGGTGCAATGGTCATTCACGGTCCCCATGACGCCCAACTCGCATGCAATCCCGGGGGGCGCACGTTGGTGTCCGACTTGGCGTCGCCCAGCAGGCTTTCGGGCCCGCAACCGGGCCGGACGAGAGGTGCGATGAAAATCGCACCGCTTGGCGCCGGTTCGCCATTCGCAACCGGCGCCAGGCGAGGGGCCGACAATCAGGCCCATTCCTTGTTGGCAGGAACATCCCAGCCAAACGTCGGCGAAGCTCCGGCGCCACCCTTCTCCGTCTGGGTCTTGTAGATCATCTTGACCTTCGCGAAGTTCAGACTCACGTTCTCGGTAAGGCGATCTTCGCCGTGCGATCCGCCTGTCGATACGCTCGTGACGAGAACCTGCTTCATCTCGATCTTGAGATATTCCAGCGGGTTTTCGCCGGCCTTGCGGACCGTCAGGATCGCGCTGTCGATATGCTTGCCGTTTGCGCAGACCTTGAAAAGTTCCGGCGTGGCTTTGTCAACGAAGTGCGTGAAGTGAAGATCCTGCACGCTGACCTTGCCGGCGCCGCCGCCCGATCCGCTGTGGAAGGTACCGGTCTGGCTCTCGCCGAACGACCAGCTCAAAATATCGATTTCGTCTTTGTGCTTGTCGTCCAGCGACTCGCCCTTGATCGGATCGAGTTTCAGGAAGATGTCGACAGCCATAGCATGGTCCTCTCAAATTTCTGTGTGTACGGTTGCGATGCTGCAGCGTCAGGAGCTGGGACCTGGCAGGCGTGAAACCAGACTGAGGCCGACATCCATCGCTTCCAATTGAAAGTGCGGACGAAGAAAGAAGCGCGCGTTGTAATATCCCGGGTTCTCCTCGTTTGCTATGACCTCTACCTTCGCAGCGGCCAGCGGCTTGCGCGCTTTCTGAGCTTCTGACGACAGGGCTGGGTTGGCATCAACGTACTCGTTGATCCAGGTTTGCAGCCAGACCGTCAGCTCATCCTTCTCCTTCATGGATCCGATCTTGTCGCGAACCATGCACTTCAGATAGTGCGCAAAGCGAGACACTGCGAACATGTAGGGCAGACGTGACGACAGGTTGTCGGACGCGGTTGCATCCACGCCCTTCTCGCCGAAATACTTTTTCGGCTTGTAAAGCGACTGGGCGCCGATGAAGGCGGCCTTGTCGGTGTTCTTGCGATGGATCAGCGGGATGAGGCCCGCCTTTGCAAGTTCGTGCTCGCGGCGATCGCTGATGGCGATCTCGGTCGGGCATTTCAGATCGACGCCACCATCGTCGGTCGGGAATGTGTGCGTCGGCAGATTGATGACCTCTCCGCCGGATTGCACACCGCGGATGCGCGTGCACCAGCCGAACTCCTTGAAGGCGCGGTTGATGTTGACCGCCATCGCATAGGCCGCGTTGATCCAGCCGTATTTGTCGCCGGTGTGCCCGTCTGTCTCCTCCTCGAAGGCGAACTCTTCCACAGGCTCCGATTTCGCGCCGTAGGGGAGGCGACCCAGCGCGCGCGGCATGCACAGGCCGAGATAACGCGAGTCGTCCTGGTCGCGCAGTCCCTTCCATGCGGCATATTCCGGCGTGTCGAACACCTTGCCGATATCGCGAGGGTTGGACAATTCGGTCCACGAGTCCATTCCCATCAGCGTCGGCTCGGCGCCGCTGAAGAAGGGGGCGTGTGCGGCACCGGCGATCTTGCTGAGATCGCGCAGCAACTGCACGTCGGTGGGGAGGTGGCTGAAATAGTAGTCGCCGATAAGGCAGCCGAACGGCTCGCCGCCCAACTGGCCGAACTCGTATTCGTAGATCTGCTTGAACAATGGGCTCTGGTCCCAGCGCGCATCGGGATAAAGCCGCAGATTACGATACAGCTCGGTCTTCGAGACGTTCATGACCCGGATCTTGAGGTTGGCGTCGGTCTCCGAGTTGAAGACGAGGTAGTGGAGGCCCCGCCAGGTACTTTCGATCGCCTGGAATTCGGGTGCGTGAATGATCTCGTTCATCTGCGCGGTCAGCTTCTGGTCGATCCGCGCGATCATCTCCTCGATCGTGTCGAGCACGTCCGACTTGATGACGCTCGAGTCTTTCAATGCCTCTTGAACGAGCGTGGATACCGCGTTGTCGACCTCGGTCGCTGCGCGTTCGGTGCGCGGTTTGAAGCTTTGCTTCAGCAGAGTGGCAAACTCGTCAGCTTCGACGGTCTTGACCTGGGTGGTGCTCTCTTTGTGAACAGCTTCTTTTGCCATGGTCCCCGTTCCTTCCTTAGCTCTCGGTGCCAGGTTCGGTCGACTGGCTGATCGCGCGTTCCCGAAGCGCTGCCATCAGTTGAGGATCGGCCAGAAGTTTTTTCAGCTGATCCTCGGCGGCTACCTTGCCATCCATGTAGCGCAGCAGGTTGGCAAGTTGTTCGCGCGCCTCGAGCAGCTTGGCTGTAGCCGGCACCTGGCGGGCGACGGCCACGGGCGTGAAGTCGGCCATCTTGTTGAAGCGCAGATTGACCGAAAGTTTTTCGTCTGATCCGTCGCTGAGACGATTGGCGACGCGCGCCGTCACGCCGGGCTGGATTGCCGCCATGCGGCTGTCGAAATTGTCCATGTCGAACTCGAGGAATTTGCGCTCCTCGACCTTCGTCTTCTCGACGCCGGGGTTATTGCCGGAAAGGTCGGAGAGGACGCCCATGACGAACGGCAGTTCGATCAGCCGCTCGGCGTCGTAAGGATCTTCGTATGTGATGTGCACGCGTGGTGCGCGATTTCGACGAATGAATTTTTGACCGCTATCTGTAGCCATGGTTCCCTCACTACGAAATCGCTTTGGACGTCGAATTTGCGCGACGCAGATCGGCTAGGGGACTTCAAGTTGCTGCGGTCGGCAAACATCCTTGTGTCCATTTAGTGCCCTCGAGCGAAAGCTGGGTTCAATGCGATCTGTCGATTGTTTTAAGCGCTCCCTCAGGAAGAACATCATTCAAAAGGCTGAGAAAGTCTCGTTGCGCGAGGTCGCGTGCGCGATCTGCCAAAAAGGGGATGGGGCTGGACGGCTCTGCGGTTCGGAAAAACGACGCCACCTTCGCCAGCAGGCCCAAGGCCTGCGCTCTGCTTTCCACTGAAAATACAATGTCTTGGGTGTTGTTCTCGGCCGTCGATGAGAGTGACGTGGCGAGTTCCGCCATCCGTTCGATCGGCAGGTCGAAGACCTTGTCGCGCCCGATGTTGATCGCAGCGCTCTCCACGTGCGCGGGCACCAGCATCCGCATGACTTCAATAAATGACTTGCCGACCATCTCCTGCGCTTGACGCACCAGCAACAGTGCCGGGTTGGACGGTTCCATTCGGGCAAAATAGTCTGCCACTGCTGCAAGCGCTGCAGATGCCTGTGCGGATGAAGTCACCACACCGGTCGTGTCTGACGGTGCCTGTGCATCGACAGGACCGACATCTTCCGCGGTTGCGGCGATCGCGGCCGGATCGCGCGACGCGACAAGACCCGCAAGCCAGGCAGCCATGCCGTTAACCAAGCCAGAGAGCCTGTCGAGGCTGATCGGTTGCCCCGCGTTCAACTTCTCGTGCCAGGTTTGCTTGATACCCGCGATTTCAGCAGCGACCGCGGAGCACCGCCCGCTGGTTGCCTTGAGAGTGTCGAGATCTGTCTCGCTGACGATGCGCTCGATGGCCGCCAGATCAGGCCCGTCGGCGTCGGCGTCGCCGGCGGGAATTTCGCCGTGAGCGATCTGATAGGCACGGTAGTTGAGGTTGCCGTGTCTGCGGTTCTCGATCAGGGGAAGGAACTGGAGCGGGTTGATCACGGTCGGGAACACGTCGATCGCCTCGACTGTGACGGCGCGAAGTGCGTAGTCGCCGTCCTCGCCCTTCGGATGCACCGCCTCCCACTGCTCGCGCAGCAGCAGGTTGGTCGCCTTCAGGCAGCAGAGAAAGCCGTCGAGATCGCGGTTGAGGATTGAAAACTTGGCCAGCAGCAGGTTCAGACGTAGATCGCGGGTACGCGCCAGAATGGGCTGCGCGGCGGCAAACTGGCCGGCAAAATCGACTGCCTTTGGATCGAAGCGTCCACGCTCTCCGTTGGCATTGACGACCTCGAAGAACGACATCGGCAGCAGCGATTCCGCACCTGCGAAGAAGTTCAGATATTGGACGTCTCCGATGGCGTCGAGATCCGGCCCGCAGGGATCGTCAGCGGCAATGGGCTGCGTCAGGGAGGCGACGTCAAGCATATGCGGACCGTCCATCTGCTCGATCACGGCCCCGCTGCCGAGCCCGTGGCGACTAGGGGATCGCGCGGGGGCGCATGATCCGGAATCTATACCTATGGGTCAGATGCCTGCCGACCTTGGTTCATTCCCGAAGATCATGCCATTTTCGCGTGAACCGGCAAGCTCTTGGAGCCGACTACTTGATGGCCCGGGGTAGTTCTTTGGCGGCCGTTGTGGAACGTCAGGAAGCCCAGCCCTGGGGCGGGCTTGCCGGCACAGCCGGCGGCACGCAGGATTTCCGTCGTTCTTGCATAACGTCTGATCAGCTTTTTTGCAGCGGGTCATTCGATCGAAGGAGGGAGTTTAAGCCCACATGGGCCAGCTTACTCAGGATACCCGCCTCTGCGAACTCAAGACGCCTCTTGGCAAGGACGTTTTGGTTTTTGCCGGATTCGAAGGCTCGGAAGGTCTCAGCGAACTGTTCGAGTATCGCATCGAGTGTCTCAGTGAGGATGCCGACCTCGACTTCGACCGCGCTATCGGTCAGCAGTGCACGCTGACCATAAAGCTGCATGAAAAGGAGCGTGAGTTCAGCGGCATTCTGACGGAAGCCCAGTGGCTCGGGGTGAAGAACGATTATTTCAGCTACCGGATCGTGCTGAGGCCCTGGTTATGGCTGTTGTCGCGGACCACCGATTGCCGGATCTTTCAGGACAAGAAGGCGCCCGACATCATCAAAGAGGTCTTCAACGAACGCGGCTTCACCGACTATGAATCCAAACTCACCGAGGAGGGTTCTTGTCCGAAGCTCGAATATTGCGTTCAGTACCGCGAGACCGACATGAACTTCGTGTGCCGGCTAATGGAGCAGCACGGCATCTACTACTTCTTCAAGCATGAGGGCGGCAAGCACACGCTGGTGTTGGCGGACTCCAAATCGTCGCACAGTCCGATCAAAGGTCTTGCTACGATTCCCTACATCCCGCTGGCGGGTTCCGACCGGCGCGGCGAGCAGCACATCTATGAATGGGTATCGGAGCGACGATTTCGTACCGGCAAGATCGAACTCAACGATTACAACTATCAGAAGCCCAACGCTCAGATGATCAGCGACGCCAAGGGCTCCGAGCATTACACTCGGTCGGAGATGGAGTTTTATGACTATCCCGGGAAGTTCAAGGAGAAATCCGACGGCGAGCGCTACGCGAAGATCCAGCTCCAGGCAGAGCAGGCGATGGATCGGCGTCGCCGCGGCAATGGCGACGCCGTCAACCTGTTCCCCGGTGGGCTGACGAAGCTCGAAAAGCACTCCAAGGACTCGCAGAACGTCGAATACCTCGTGGTGCGAGCTGTGCACTCGTTCTCGATCGAATCCTATCGCACCGGCGGTCCGAGCGACGCAGGGCAACACGTCTATTTCGGCAGCTACGAGTTCTTGCCGAGTGATCGGCCGTTTCGAGCGCTAATGATGACGCCGAAGCCAAGAATCAACGGCATCCAGACGGCCAAGGTGGTGACCAAAGACGATAATTCGAGCGAGGAAATCGACGTCGAGTCCCTGGGCGAAATCTATGTCCGCTTTTTCTGGGATCGGAAGAAGAAGCGGTCGTGCCGGTTGCGCGTGGCTCAGGTTTGGTCTGGCAAGCGCTGGGGCGGTCAGATCATCCCGCGCGTCGGACAGGAAGTCGTTATCGAATTCCTGGAGGGTGATCCGGACCGGCCCCTGGTGATCGGCACCGTGTACAACGACGAATACAAGCTGCCCTACGATCTGCCGTCGAAGAAGACGATTGCGGGATTGAAGTCGGACTCCACCAAAGGCGGCGGCGGCTTCAACGAGTGGAGCTTCGAGGACAAGAAGGGATCCGAGAAGATCACGGTGCATGCCGAGAAGGACCACGACGTAACGGTCCGCGACACCGAGACACGTACCATCGGCGAAGCTGCATTTGGCGGCGACACGCGCAACACCACGCTCAAGAACGGCAATGATAAGCTCGATATCCAGTTGGGTGGTCAGCACATCACTTTGGCCATGGACCAGTCTGTCAATGCAGGCCTCAGCATCACGCTCATGGCCAATGCCAACATCACCCTACAGGTGGGTCCTAGTCAGATCATTCTGACCCCGGCGGGCATCGTCATCAACGCGCCGACGATCGCCATGACGGCGCAGGCCGGCATGGCGCTTGCTGCCGGTGGTCCGCTGGTCGCCCACGGCACTCCAACCCTTGTCGGTTGACGGTCATGGGACAAGTTCGGTTCGGTACGGTTCAGGATCTGTTTCAGGCCTATCCCTTGGCACGTTATGATGTCGGCAAAGCCGACGCTGATAAGCCTTCGCTAGACTTCCTTCAGGAGGCCGCCGATGCGCGGAATTGGCACCCGGCCGTGTCTTACTGTGCCTATCTGCTTCCCAGGCGCGTAGCAGTTGCCTGGGGATGTCGCTCTCTGCGACTGATGTTCGACCATTTCGACGCCAGCGATACCAGGTCGCTCAATATTGTGGAGACCTGGGTCCGGCAACCGGACGAGCAGTCCCGGAACAAGGCGCTGGCGGTCGGCAATGCCAATGATCCTGAGCAGCCAGCGACATGGCTGGCGCTGGCGGCCGGCTGGTCCGGCGGAAGCGTGGTTCCCCCGGAATTTGCGCCCGTGGAAGCTAAGCCAGATCAGGCCGCGCGGGCGGTGCGTGCAGCACTGCTGATCGGCCTCTGCCGGCTCCCCCGTGACTCCCGGGACCGGATAATGACGTCATGCCTAGAGGATGGTATTCAATTGGCACGCGGCGAACCGCGCCCTCCGCGCTAACGAGACGATGTGATGGTGCTTCGCTTTAATATCGAGAACGAGCCGAACCTTCCGGATGGCGGACCTGTGTCGTTTACGGTCACCGGCAGGCGTTCAGTCGATATTGGCCGGGACCGTCACCTCGACTGGACGCTGCCGGATCCGGCGCGGACGATTTCCGGAAAGCATTGCGAGGTGCACTTTCGCGACGGTGGCTATTGGCTGCACGACGTTTCGACCAACGGCACCTTTCTCAATGGTGCCGACCAGCGCATGCGGGGGCCGCACCGCTTGCGCGACGGTGACCGGCTCACGATCGGCCACTACATCATCGGAGTTTCGCTGGAGAATGAGGCCGGCGGGCCCAGCCCAAACCATGAGGCGCAACTGCGCGAACCCTCGGTCCAGCAGCATGCCGACTACGGAGAGCTTTGGACAGCCGATCGTGACGTTCCGCCGCCGATCGATCCGCAACTGTTGAAGAAGCCACGCGAGGCTGCGCGACCCGTCAATCCGGGGTTCCTGGATTGGGCGGCGAGCGTCCCGGCACCGGGTGTAGACCCTTTCCGACGGTCACCGCCGGCGTCTCCGTACCAACCGTCCGAGCAGGACGACGACATGAACTGGGCAGCCGGTCCAGCCAACGCGCCGAAACCGCAAGTCGAGCGCCCGCCCATTATGCCGACCCCACGCCGGCCGTCGGTATGGATCGATGATGAACCAGCCGCTGCCCAGCCGCCAGCATCGCCATCGCGCCCGGCGCAAGCGGCAGACGAGGGACCTGTCACGGCCAAGCCAGTCGGCGGTCCCGAGTTCGCGCGACTGGTGGCGCGCGCTGCAGGATTGCCGGACAATTTCTTTGCCAGCAAGTCCGATGCCGAACTCGCCGAACAGCTTGGCGTCATCTTGCGTATGACCGTGGATAATCTGATAGCGCTGCTGCAGGCGCGGACCCAAGCCAAGCAGCTGACCCGTAGCACCAGCCAAACCACCGTCCAAGCCCTCGAAAATAATCCGCTGAAGTTCTCGCCGACCTCAGAAGAAGCGATGCGCATTCTCTTTGGGCCGCCGACGCGCAGCTACCTCGACGCACAGCGCGCCTTTGCACAAGGCTTCAGTGATCTCAAGTCACATCAGTTGAAGACCTACATGGCGATGCAGCACGCTGTCCATGAGCTGATTGCGGGCATAGATCCGACGCTGATGGCGCGCGAGCTCGAGCTTCAGCGTGGCGCAAGCTCCTGGCTCGGCACGAACAAGGGCAAACTCTGGGACGAGTTCTTGACGCGCTGGAAGGCGCATCTCGGCCGCGACAACAGCGCGCCGATCGAAACCTTTATGTTGCATTTCTCGAACTATTACGACCGCGGCGACAAGCCCGGTTCAAAGTAAACTATCGGCGACCACGCGGCTGCCGACAATTTCTAAGTGGATGTAGGAATGTCTTGGTACAGCAAAGTTTTCTGGTCGGAAGGTCTGTTTCTGCGGCCGCATCATCTGCAGCAGAACGACCGCTACATCGAACACTTGCTGGAAAAGCGCGTTCGCTACACGACACCATACCCGTGGGGCTTTGCCCAGCTGGAGATCGACAAGGATCTTACCGAACAGAGCAAGTTCGCGGTGCGCAATGCGTCCGGCGTCATGCCGGACGGTACGCCGTTCGATATCCCTGCGGACAGCCAAATTCCCGAAGCGATCGATGTGCCGGAGACGGCCGCAGGCCAGGTCGTCTGGCTGATGATGCCGGTCGCAGCGCCAAACACCCGCGAGGTCGACGAGGATCGCACCGACAGCGCCAGTCGTTATGTTCGTAGTTCGGAAACCTTCATTGACTCGACCTCTGCGCTACGCATCGAGGAGGAGATCGACATCGCTTATCCGCGCTTGTCCTTCGAACTGCGCAAGAGCAGCAAGCCCGGATACATGGGCCTCGGCATCGCGCGCATTCTCGAGGTGCGCGACAAGAACATCCTGTTCGACGATAAATTCGTGCCGCCGATGCTGATCTGCGCTGCGCATCCGATCATCGATGGCTGGCTTAACCGCATCATCGGCTGGGTTGAGACTAAACTCGACGAGCTGGCGCGTTACGCGGTCGATCCGTCATCCGGCGGTGGGTTGCAGAGCGTCGACTATCTGGTCCTGCAAGTGCTGAACCGTACCATTCCCGTCCTGACTCATTTCCAGCGCTCCGGCAGCGTGCACCCCGAGCGCCTGTACGAGGAATTGCTGAGGTTCGCGGGTGAACTTGCGACATTTTCTACGGCGGAACGGCGGGCGCGCAACTATCCGGCTTACGATCACGACGATCTTGAGAACGTCTTCACACCCTTGGTGAGCGACATCCAGGACTTCCTGAGCGCGCGATTGGGCCGGCGGGCGATCCGCCTGGAGATCATCGAGCGCGCACAGAATGCGTTCGTGTCGCCGATCCGCGACCGCGCGCTATTCCGAAACGCGACCCTGGTGCTGGAGGTTGCCGCACGGCGGCCGCTCGTGGAGATCCAGAACGATTTCCCGCACCTGTTCAAGGTCGGGCCGAACACCAAGATGAACGAGATCGTGCACGCAAACTTGCCGGGCCTGACCTTGGCGCATTTGCCGACGCCGCCGCCGCACATCCGGGCCATCACGGATCACGTCTATTTCTATCTCGACCGCAAGTCGCCGCTGTGGCCCGAATTCAGCACGGCGGCCTCGATCGGAATGCATTTCTCCGGCGACTGGCCGGAGCTTGAGCTGTACCTTTGGGCCATCCTGGAAGACAGGCCATGAGCGACAGGGACAAGCCGGTCAATCCTTTCGGTCGGGGCGAACGGACGATCATCCGTCCCAACCCCGGCGGGAAGTTGCCGCCGGCGCCGACCTCTCAGCCGCCGCCGGGCGAGGGGCCTGCGGCACGTCCAGGCTATTCGCCGTCACCGGTACCCTCTCCCGGCGCGCCGGCGCCACCGCCATCATTTTCTCCTGTCCCGCAGGGCTCGAACTACGCCTCCGCGCCGGCCAGCCATCCCGCTGAGGAATGGATATCGACACCCGCGCAAGCCCAGGCGCAGCAGCCCATGCTACCGCCAGGACCGCCGTTGCGCGTCGACGATCTCGTCGCGCCAAATGCCAATCCAGTGATGCGCGCTGCGGGCCCGTTGCTGCAGCTGCTTGGTCGGTTGCGGGTGGCGCTCATGCGCGCGTCATTCGCGAGTTTGATGGAGCAGGTTGCAGACGCGATCAAGTTCTTCGAGAAGGACATCCGTTCCGCGGGCATATCCGAGCACCAGGCCAACACGGCGAAATACATCCTGTGTGCCACTGCCGACGATATCGTGCAGCACATCCCGACCGAGGAGCGCCACGTCTGGACGCAATATTCGATGCTGAGCCGGTTCTTCGGCGAGCGTGTCGGCGGCGTCCGTTTCTTTGAGATTCTCGACCATTTGAAGGTTGATCCACTGGTCAACTATCCGGTCCTCGAACTTCAGCACGCCTGCCTTGCGCTTGGTTTTCAGGGCATTCACCGGACGTCAGCGGGCGGACTTGCGAACCTGCAACTGATCCAGCGTAACCTCTATGAATTGCTGCGCCGGGTTCGGCCGAAGACGATGAGCGACCTGTCGCCCAACTGGCGCGGGCAGGCGCTGGCGGGGCGCCGGCAGCGTCTGCGCGTTCCGGTCTGGCTCGTGGCGGCCGTCGTCGCCGCGCTGCTGACCGGGTCCTATTTCGTCCTGCGGACGCTCCTCGCTGGCCGGGCAGAGAATGCTGCCGAGGTGGCGCTCGCGCTTCATCCAGCCGGCCCGATCGAGCTCAAGCGCCAGGTCGTTGCACCACCGCCGCCGCCGCCGCCTCCACCACCGCCGGATCGCATCACCCAGTTGCAACGCATCCGCAACGCGCTCGCGAAGGAGAACACCGCCTGTGCCATGACGGCGGACCAGACCCCGAGCTTCATCGTGATCAGGGTCTGCGATCTGGCCTTGTTTGCATCGGGCCAGGCGACCATCCTCGACGGTTTCAAGCCGATCGCACTCCGCGTCGCGGCAACCCTCGAGAAGGAGCCGGGACGGATCCGGGTCGTCGGCCATACCGACAGTTCGCCGATCCGCACAGTCCGCTTCCCGACAAATTTCGAGTTGTCGGTCGAGCGCGCCAAGGCGGTTGCCGCGGCACTGAAGCCTGGCTTGACCGATGGTTCGCGCGTCGACGTCGAGGGCAAAGGAGCAGATGCGCCAATCGGTAGCAACGCGACACCCGAGGGACGCGCCAAGAACCGGCGCGTCGAGATCTTTATCGAACGCAGCGAATAGGCAGATACCGCCGGGTCAGGTGGTTTGCGACAGGTACGGTTAGATGCTTGCCAAGGACATTCTTCGCATCGTTCTCTACGGAGTAGGGCTCAGCTCGCTCGGAGCGGTGATCTATCTCGCTGGTCCCTTCATCGCGTTCGGCGACTGGCGACCGCTGGAGAACCATATCGTCCGGCAGATCGCTATTCTGCTGCTCACCACGGTCGTGGCAGGCGTCGTTGGCCTCAATCTGTTCAAGCGGCGCAAGGGTGCCAAGGAGATTGCCGATGGCATCGCTGGTGCGGACCAGCCTGTCAGCGATGAACCGGTGCTCAAGGAGCGCATGAAGGATGCGCTCGCGACGCTGAAGACCGCCAGCGGCAACAAGTCGGGCTATCTCTACGATCTGCCGTGGTACGTCATCATCGGTCCGCCCGGCGCCGGCAAGACCACGGCGCTGGTCAATTCCGGGCTCAAATTTCCGCTCGCGCGCGGGGCGACGCCCGCAGCGATCGCGGGGGTCGGCGGTACGCGCTACTGCGATTGGTGGTTTACCGAGGAGGCGGTGCTGATCGATACCGCCGGCCGCTACACGACCCAGGACTCCAACAGCAAGGCCGACAAGGACAGCTGGCTGGCGTTCCTGGACATCCTGAAGAAAAGCCGGTCGCGCCAGCCGATCAACGGCGTCCTTGTCGCCATCAGTATCGAAGACATCCTGACGCTGCCGAAGCAGGAACTCGCACTTCACGCCGATGCCATCAGGATGCGCCTGCTCGAGTTGCATCAGAGGCTCAAGGTCAGCTTCCCGGTCTACGCGCTATTTACCAAAGCCGATCTCGTTGCCGGCTTCACCGAGTATTTCGCCTATCTCGGCGAGGCCGGCCGCCGCCAGGTCTGGGGTGCCACGTTCCAGACCGCAGACAAGACGCAGAATCTGGTGGGGCAGATCCCGGTCGAGTTCGACCGTCTGCTGGAGCGCCTGAGCGAGGAGACGCTCGACCGTCTGCAGGACGAGCCGACGCCCCAGCACCGCGTGCAATTGTTCGGCTTTCCGGCGCAGATGGCGCGGCTCAAGCCCCAGATCCACGACTTCCTCAACCAGATCTTCGAGCCGACGCGCTATCATGTGAACGCGAACCTGCGCGGTTTCTACTTCACCTCGGGTACGCAGCAGGGCACGCCGATCGACCAATTGATCGGGTCGCTGGCACGTACATTCGGCGCTGAGGAGGTCGGTTCCGGATCCTATTCGGGCACGGGCAAGAGCTTCTTCCTCGCCGATCTGATTTCCAAGGTCATCATCGGCGAGGCCGACTGGGTCTCGACCGACCGTGCCGCGGTGCGCCGCGCGCTGATCCTGAAAACCGCGGCCCTGTCATTGATCGGCCTGGTCTCGATCGGACTGATCGCAGCTTGGCTGATGAGCTACAAGCGGAACTCCGATTTGATCGAGCAAAGCCTGCAGGCGGATAGCGAGTATGCGGCCGCCGGCGTACCACTTATCAAGCAGACGCTGATTGCCGATCATGATCTCGACAAGGTGCTGCCGCTACTCTACCGGCTGCGCAACGCCCCGGCAGGCTACGGATCGCGCGGCGAGTCGGTGCCTCTGTCGGCTCGCTACGGGCTCAGTCAGCACGCCCGGCTGCTGTCGCCCTCGAAGGCGGCCTATCATACGGCGCTTGAGCGCATGTTCCGGCCGCGCCTGCTGTATCGCCTCGAGGAGCAGCTCAATGCGCGCATCAACGAACCTGCCTTCGTCTACGAGGCGCTCAAGGTCTATCTGATGGTCGGCGGCCTGCAGTCGCCGGACCGCGAGCTGATCCGCTCCTGGATGCAGCGTGACTGGGCGGACAACCTCTATCCTGGCGCCACCAACGCGGAAGGGCGGCGTCTGCTCGACGAGAACCTCGTGGCAATGTTCGACCTCGAGACCGAGCAGCCGCCGCTGGTCGAACTCGACGGCCGGTTGATCAAGCAGGCCCAGAACTCCTTGGCGCGCCTGAGCGTGTCGCAACGTGCCTACGAGTTTCTGAAATCGGAGGCTCGCGCATCGACCGCCGGCGACTGGATCGCTAGCCGCCATGGCGGACCCGACATGGGTGTCGTGTTCGAAACCACGACGGGGCAGCCTTTGGACGCGGTGCGGGTAGCTGAGTTCTTCACGTATAACGGCTTCCATCAGAAGTTCGTCGCCCGGCTGTCCGGATTGTCTGAGCGGATGAAGCGGGAGCGATGGGTGTTGGGTGATGCAGGCCAGCAGTCGGCCATCGACCAGCAGTACGACAATCTGGCCGGCGATCTGCTCAACATCTATTCCAACGATTTCGTGACGACCTGGCGAACGGCGCTCGGGAGCCTGCGCCTGAAGAAGCTGCTCGCCGACAAGCCGAAATACGAGGTGCTGCGGGCGCTTTCGGCGCCGACCTCGCCGATGCGGCAAATTCTGGAATCGGTGCGCGACGAGACGATGCTGACCAAGGAACGCGCGAAGCCGGCGAACGCTTCGGCGCCAGCTGCCACACCGGCGCCGGCACTCTTCACGAATGCCCAGGATGGACCGCCCGGCGCGACGATCGAGGCACAGTTCAAACCTTACCACGCGGCGCTCGAAGGCGAGAGCACCCGCCGGCCGATCGACTCGACCGTCGCGAACCTGAACGACATCGCGCAGAACCTGACGTTGATCATCGAGAATCCCCAACTGACAGCACAGGCCACGGCTGCGCTTCAGACCCAGGTCGCAGCGCTCCGCAACAATGCCTCGCGCATGCCACCGCCATTCTCCGACATGCTGCGCGCAGCAGCCGCGGAGTTCGAAGGCAGCATCGCGGCTTCAACCGCCGGGCAAATCCTGCAAACGTTGCGCGATCAGGTCACGCCGGTTTGCCAACAGACCGTGGCCAACCGCTACCCGTTTGTCCGCAGCAGCGGCCAGGAAGTCCCGCTGGCGGATTTTGCCAAATTGTTCAGTCCGAATGGCGTTATGGACAAGTTCTTCACCCAGTACCTGGCACCTTATGCCGACACGTCGCGGTCGGACTGGGCTTGGCGCAAGGAGAGCCCCGTTGGTCGGTCGTTCTCGCCCGACACGCTCAAACAATTCCAGAATGCGGCCTATATCCGGGATGCGTTCTTCCAGACGGGCGGCGGTGTGCCCGCCGTTTCTTTCGCGATCCGGCCTCCTGGGGCACCGGGGCCAGGCGTGACCGTTAAGACCGAGATCGGCGGCACCACGATTGCGAGCCCAACCATTCCCGGACCGGCCACGTCGTCCTTGTTCGGCGGTCCGCAACCGACGCCACCGCCACCACCACCGCCACAGAGCAACTCGCCAACGACCGTCCTATGGCCGGGCCCAGCGCCGCGAACGGCAATTTCAGTTAGTAACGACACCGGCGCGCCATCCGTGCTTGAGCGCATTGGTCCCTGGTCGCTATTTCGGATGCTGGAGGCGGGCTCGTTGGTTGTGAAAGCGGAAACGGCCAGCGCGACTTTCATCGTCGCGGGGCGCGAGCTCAACTATCAAATTTCGACTGGGTCGTTGCGCAACCCGCTGAACCTGTCAGTGCTGCGCGAGTTTCGTTGCCCGACCGGGATATGACCATGCGTTGCGGGCTATTCGGCAAGATCGGCGCCAAGCGCGATTTCATCGCGATCGCGACCCCGCGCAGCTTCCTTGAAGCCTGGGAGCCGTGGGTACAGGCCGCGCTGTCAGCAAGTCGCCACCAGCTTGGCCCAGGATGGCAGCAGGCCTTTCTGACCGCGCCGGTCTGGCGGTTTTGGCTCGGCGCCGCGATCTGCGGCACGACAGTGGCGGGTGCGATCATGCCCTCGCTCGACGGGGTGGGGCGATACTATCCCTTGACCCTGCATGCGGTGACCGGCGAGGCCGTCTCGCTGCCGCCGCCGAGCATTGATCCGCAGGACGAATGGTTCGGGCAAGTGGAGGCGTTCATGCTTTCGACCCTGGATCGGGCGGCAACCTTCGAGCAGATCTCCGATGCATTGGATCGGCTTGCGGTGCCACGACTGCAGGAGACCATCGCCGGCGGTCCGGCGATCACGTCGCTTGGTACTGCGACAATGGGAAGGGCTTCGGCGGTCGACGCCTTCGCGGGGTCGTTTGCAGCACTTTGCGCCGCCAACCCACAGGTCTACGCCGCGGCCAGCTTCTGGTGGACCGCCGGAGGGGAAGGCTTTCCGCCAATGGCGCTGAGTTGCCGCGGATTACCGGATCCGTTTCACTACATCACGCTGCTGACCGGTGATCTCGGCCACGCGGCATCCGGGAATGGATGACACGCGATGGTGCATATTCCATCCTTGTTCGATGTTGGTAGCGTCACCCATGCCGGACGGGTGCGGGAGCGGAACGAGGATTCATGTTTGGTCCGAACCGACGTCGGCCTTTGGGCGGTCGCCGACGGTATGGGTGGTCACGAGGCCGGCGATCTCGCCAGTCGCATTGTCGTGCAGTCGCTTGACGCGATCGGCACGCCAGAATCAGCCGCAGACCTGCTGGCGGAATGCGAGGAGCGGCTGTTCAGCGCAAACCAGCAGATACTGGCGCTAAGTCATGAACGACAGGGTGCCACCGTCGGGACCACAGCGGCGGTTCTGCTCGTTCGCGATAGCTACTATGCCTGCATATGGGCGGGTGACAGCCGGGTCTACCTGATCAGTCGTGGCGCAATTAGCCAAGTGTCGCATGATCACAGCGAACTGGAGGAACTGATCGCCGAAGGTACGCTGTCGCGCGAAGACGTGAATGATTGGCCGAGCAATGCCATTACTCGTGCCGTCGGTGTCGCCGATGATCCGGAATTTGAGGTGGTGACAGGCCCGGCCGAGCCGGAGGATATCTTCGTGATCTGCAGCGATGGCCTGACCAGGCACGTGCAGGACGACGAGATCCTGCAGCACGCGGCTACGCGACGCGCCCAGGCGGCTTGTGATGACATGCTCGCGCTGGCTCTTGATCGTGGCGGGCTTGACAATGTGACGATTGTGATCGTGCGACTGCTGACGCCACGATCTCAGGAGGCGACAAGATCTCCGCTCAATCGGGAGCCGCAACCATGACCCCGAACGATCCGTTCCGATCGTCCTATCACGGCGTGCCGCCCGGCACGCGTCTCAACGGCATTTACGAGATCGAAGCGGTGATCGGCGCGGGCGGCATGGGTGAGGTCTACAAATGCCGCGAGATCCAGACTGGATCGCCTGTTGCCGTGAAGATGCTGCTGCCCGACATGGTTGACAACGAGGCGGCGCTCGCGCTGTTCCGTCGAGAGGCCGCGGCACTCCACAATCTTCCGCATGACGCGATCGTTCGCTACTTCCTGTTTACCGTGGAGCCGGTGCTGCAGCGACCTTATCTCGCGATGGAATTCGTGAATGGCCGCTCGCTCTCGAACATGCTCGATGATGGGCCGTTGACCTTCGAGGCGCTGATCAGGCTGATGCAGCGCGTCGCATCGGGACTGGAGGCTGCCCATGAGCACGGCATCATCCATCGTGACGTTTCTCCGGACAACATCATCGTTCCGCTCGACGACGTCAGGCGGGCCAAGATCATCGACTTCGGCATCGCGCGGTCGACCCAGATGGGTGACAAGACCATCATCGGCTCGGGCTTCGCCGGCAAGGACAATTACGCATCGCCGGAACAGGTTGGGTTGTACGGCAATGACGTGACTGCGAAATCCGATGTCTACAGCTTCGGTCTTGTGCTGTTCCATGCGCTGACCGGACAGAAACTCGACATGGGCGGCAGCCAGTTTCAACTGGTGGAGAAGCGCCGGCGTGTGCCCGATCTCGGTGCGGTGGATATGCGAATCCGGCCTTTGCTGGAGCGGATGCTGCAGCCCGATCCGGCCTTGCGCCCGACCATGGGGGAGGTCGCCAGCTGGACGCCAACCGGTTCGGCCCAGACACCGGCTGCGCCGTTATATGGCTTTGATCCGCTACGGCGGCCGGAAAGCGCGGCGCCGGCGTCTCAGGACAGGATGCCGTCGACCGCGCGGAGCGCGCGCGGCCTCTGGCTGGGGGCGGGCGTGGCGGCATTGTTGCTGCTGGTCGGCGGTGGCGGATATGCCTTCTACAAGCTGGTCTGGTCAGCGCCCGGCACCGCGGTCTTGCCGCCACCTCCGAAACTCGCTGGAACAATGGTGCCGCCGAAGGTCGAGCCCGCTGGACCACAGCCCGGACGCCAGGAGACAGAGAAGTTGTCCGCGCAGCCGACGGCAACGCCTTCTCCGGCGCTCGATGGGCCGGGGCGAGCTGAGCGCATCCGCAAATACGTGGCCCAATATTCTGGCGGTGACTGCTTCTTTGTCTTGCCGATTGCTGTGAGCCCAAATGCGGCTGTCATCGAAGGGTTCGGTGCCTCGACCGCCCCATTCGACACCTTCGACAAAGCGTTTCGGCGTGAGCAGGGTTTCGAAGCTTCGGTCGGCGTCAGGCAAGTGACCCAGGCGCAATGCCCAGCCGTCAAGTTCTTGAGCCAGGTCGGGAGCGATCAGGCGCGAATGCCACGCATCACCCTGTCAGCGACAGAGCTGAAGGGCGGCGAAACCCTCAATGGGACCATTGAGAATTTTGCCAACCGCGTGGTGGAGCTGCTCATGGTGTCGGATCGCGGCGAAGTCCAGAGCCTCTCTTACCTTCTGAAGCCGGGCATCGACTCACTTTCGTTTACGCTCCCGACAGCGCGCGCGAGCGGTCCGCAATTGCTGTTGGTCGTGGCGGTTCCTCAGGTTCTGGACTCATTGCGCCAGCCGCGACCGATGGCTGCCGACACGTTCTTTCTGCAGGCGCTAAGCGAGGCTCAGCGCAACAAGGTGACTGTCATCGCGGCCGCGCGCTACGTGCTGCTCACCAATTGACCGGCACGCTCAGAATGTTCCGATCACCAGGATTTTCAGGTCGGCATCCGGCTTGAAGTCGCTTGCCGTATATTCAAGCATGTTTCCAGTCGCAGACGATGCCTTTAGCCGCCCAGGACAGAAGCTCACCAAGCGGTCGCTGCCGCCTGGGTCGATAGTCAGTTTGAATGAGCGGATCGGCCCGGCCCAATTCGCGCCGGTCTTGAGCACATACGATATGCGCCGCTCCTGCAGCTTCGCGCTGTTGGTCTGGTTACTGCTCGCGCGCTTGTCGAGTTCGGCGAGGAACGTATCCTGGACGCAGTACTCTTTCCGGTAACGCGCGACTTCCTGAGCGAGTGCGCCGCTGCGGCGCAGGCTCGAGCGCAGGATGGTGTCGGGACTTGAGCCGACGCTCGGCCGGTACTGGTGTTCGACCAAGACGGTGCGCATGGGCGGAAACACCTGCTGGCGCACAGCCGAGGTCTTGATAACCCAACCCGGCGCATATTGCTGCCGGCCGTTGTCGCTCATTCCGGCAGGTATCAGAAGTCCGTCGTCCACGAGCCGGACCCTGATCGCCTCGGGCAGGTCGTTCACCCGGATCTCGCGGCTACCAATCGGCAGCAGCGGCAACTTGAGTTCGCGGAGCAGGGCACTGACATCCCTGTTGCCGACCATTGCGCGCTGATCGACGGTCAGCGGCGCCGGGCTGCCATCGACCTTGGTCTCGAAGTCGACGAAGTTGATCGGATCATTTGACGGCAGTGCGATGTTCTCAGCCTCCGACAGGTCGATGTCGGGCAGCGGAAAGGCAACGGTAAGCGTGACCGGCTTGGCGGTGACGTTGGCGAATTGGTAGCGAACGCTAATCCTGTCGAGCGCGATACGAAGGTTCTCGCTCTCCATGGCCACGTCATTGGTGCGTACGAACTGGAGCCCGCCGATCGACAATTCCGCAGCCGAGTCGTTGGCGCGTGCCGGCCAGCCCGTCGCAACCAGCAGCGCGACCATGGAGGCCCGTATCCAGAACGATGGTCGGGGCGAGGGTCCGTTCGGCAAGCTAGTCTCGATGCGGCGTTGCAGCATATGCTGGTTCCATCCGATGCGGGTCAATCGATCGGCTGATAAAGATCGCCCCACTCGGACTTCCAGACCCCGTCTGGATCGCACACTACGAGCGCGAGCTTTACGTCGTTTGCCAGCCGGATCGCGCCGCGAAAAGCATCCTGAGCCGGCAACTGCGCGCTGACCTGGTCGGTGGTCAGCCGTCCCCCGCTCGCGGCGGCCGGCAGCACGATCGATCCGGAGATGCCGTCATTGTCGCGTTTCAGGACAAGCGTGATCGCGTCTGGCTGGACTTCGCTCACCTGCTCAAATCTATTCCGGGCCATGTTTTGCACCGCAAGCTGAAGACATTCGGACTATCACCGTCCAGTGATAGATTGAACGTGATTGAGATTGCTCACCACTAATTGACGCGCCGCATCAACGGCATCTCGGATTAGTCGATCCGACGCGGCGATCGGTTCGGGGTACATTGAGGCGAACATGCTTCGTCCAAATCATTGGATCTGGGTCTTCATCGTTGGTGCTGGCATTCTTGGAACCAAGGCGTATGGCGACGATACTGTCGTACGCAGCTTTGCCGGCGGTTCGGCTGCTTCCATGGTCGGCATCGTCCCGGCCAGCGAGGACGTGGAACTCGCGGGACCGCAAGCACTCAGCGTCGACGGGCAGGGCAACCTGTTTGTGCTCGATCAGATCAACGGTCGCATCCTCCAGTTTGATCCGAAACAGCCGAGCTCAGATCCTGACGTCCTCAACATGCCGAAAGACGTCCAGCCGACGGATCTCGTCGTCCACAACGACGACATCATGGTTTGGGACGGCGGCGTACGGACGCTCAAGGCGGCGCCGGGGCAATCCACGCGCGGCCTCGGTGGTGATGTGATCCAGCTTGAAGAGGTCTCGAGCCGCGGCGCGGACGACCAGGTCGCCGTCTCGGCTTTTGCCCAGATGGGATCGCAGGCGCCAGGCAGCGCGACCGACCTGCTCGACCAGAACACCCGCGCGGCCATCATCAAGACGACGCGGCAGCCCGACCGGCAATATGTTGCTACTCGAAGCAAGGGCTCGGTGATCGCCGACATCATTCCGGACAAGGGCAATGCCAGCGTACGGGTCGAAATCCAGACCATGGTCACCAACGAGACGATCGGCCAGCTCGGCCTGCGGGTGCGAAACCAGCTCGGCACGGTAGAGTTTCTCGAGATCGACAACAGTGACCGCTTCTATGTGCTGGCGGAGGACGTTCCGCCATCGGGAAAGAACGCCTCCACGTTCGTCGCACGCTACGCCGCGAACGGGCGTCTCGAAGGAATCTATGAGCTTCCTTTGGAAAACACGCCGCTGACCCGGCGGTTCGTAACGGTTTCGGGCGATGGCGATGTCTATTTCCTGCGGACCAAACCGGACGGTATTGAAGTGGTCGGCGTGGGCTTCAGGCCTCTGACCAACGCTTCGATTATCGACGTGCGGCCGTCGCGAACGGCAGCCGCGCCGGCACCGCAATCCGGCGTCAAATTTGACGCGTCGGCCGCCGTGAGACCGTCCAATCGCCAGCAGGCGATCGAGACAGCGTTTGCGTTCGAGGGCATCCAGTGGAAGCTGACGCAGGCGAATTACGGCAACGATCCCGACAGCCAATGCAGCGGCTTCAGCCGTGTTCGTCGGCCGTGGTATCTGCAGGGAAAGGTGAACCAGGAGGTCCGCGGCGTACCCTATTGCTGGGGCTGCCACGGTTCGCTCGCGAACTTCCGGCAGCGGATCGAGAGCGGAACGCTGGCTGGCAATGTGTGCACTCGCAATGCGCCACGGCCGGATGTGGCTGGCGTCGACTGTTCGGCCTTCGTCAGCGCCGCGTGGGGGCTGTCCGTCCACTACACGACTGCCGCTATCCCCGCGATCGCAGCCCCCGTGGCAAACCCCTGGGACCTGAGGCCCGGCGATGCGCTGAACAAGCCGGGCTCGCATGTGATGTTGTTCCTGCGCTTCACGCCGGATCGCAAGGCCGAGGTGATGGAATCCTCGACCGGTGGCTGCAACGGCCGCGTCTGCCGCAACGTCTACCCGTTGGCGAGCCTGCTTTCGCGCGGCTACGTTCCGGTCCGCTTTCGAGCCTTCGCGGACGATCAGACGGCAGTTTCAGCGAGCGCCTATCAGGAAACCGAACAATCGCCGGCGGGCCGCAAAACGGCAAGCAAAAGGCGCTGAACCCGGTGTGTCGCCAGAGCTACAAAATGGGTAGGCATGATGTCGAGGTGGATCACGATGCGGATGCCCAGAGGATTTGATTGCGGGATCAGGCGGCTATGCGCCACCATCGGGCTCGCCGCGCTGATCGGGCTGATAGCCCCTCACGCATATGCGGCAGGAGGACTGTCGATCAGCAATCCGGACGGGGCGGCGGTGCGCGCGCTCGTGATCGGGATCGATGACTATCAGCACGTGCGGAAATTGAAGGGCGCGGTCGCTGACGCCACTGACATCGTGACCAGCTTGAAAAACATGGGGGTTGGCGACGTCGTCGTACTGACGAACGCCCAGGCCGACAGGGCAAGCGTCCTGCGCGAGATCAGTGCACTGGTGGAGCGGACCAAGAACAACGACCTCATCTTTCTGTCGATCGCCGGTCATGGCACCCAGGAGCCGGAGCGCGTCAAGGGCTCGGAGCCGGACGGAATGGAAAACGTGTTCTTGCTGCCAGGCTTTGAAATTACGCCAACCGGGTCGGTTGAACGTGTTCTGGGCAGTGAGTTCAACCATTTCATCCGGCAGTTCGAGCTGCGCGGGGCGAGGGTGATCTTCGTGGCTGATACCTGCCACGGCGGCGGTATGGTGCGCGATATCGATCCGCGTGCCGCTGAGATGAGCTTCCGGCAGGTCCCGCGTTACACGTTGCTGGTCGACGAACTCAAGCCGGTGTCGGACAGCAACGATCCGAAGTCAGAACTCGATCTTGACCACACGGCGTTCCTGGCTGCGGTGGACCGCTACACCAAGGCGCCGGAAGTCCGCATCCCTGGCATCGATGGCCTGCGCGGGGCTCTCAGCTATGCGGTCGCGCGGGCCGTGGAGGGGAGCGCGGACATCAATCACGATGGGAAGGTGACGCTCAAGGAGCTCTTCAGCAATGTTCGACAGGTGGTCTATCAGCTCTCGGACCAGCGCCAGAACATCGTGACCGTATCATCGCCGCCTCAGACGCCGGATACCGACGTCGCCTTCGAATTGACGCGCGGTGTCGTGCTGATTCAGGGGCCGGCCGCGAGAGCGGCCTCTGGGCCGGCCGGATCCGGGGCCATCGAGGGACAGGCGCCCGCGCCGCCGTCTGTCACGGCCAAGGCACCAACCATTCCGACCCTTGCCGCGGCGGCAACCAAGGAACTTCCGGCCGGCGACGCGCCGGGGCCTCTCCGCCTCGCTGCACCAATCCGGCTGGCGGCGCTCGACGGCAAGACGAGCTATTTTGCAAGCGTGAAGCCAAAAGATGTTCCCGTGCAGGCGGTCCAACCGACGGACAATCCCGACCTGATCTGGGATCCCGTGTCGCACGACGTGATCGCGTGGGGCGACGTGGTCGCCTACGGGATCGACGTTGCAAACCTGCCGACGGTAGTCGACCGGACAGCGGCAATTCGTGAACTGAAACGCATTGCGACCCGGTCGCCGCAGATCATGCGCATCTGGCCAGACGATCGCCAACAACGTGCTGGCCAGACCGTCGAAGTTGACCTGTCTGATGTGGCGTCAAGGGCGGTGCTGCTGTTCAATGTGTCTGGCGATGGCACCATCCAATTGTTGTATCCGGTGGGTTCTGATGCGGCGCTGGCCCGATCGGCGAGTTTGCGCCTACCGCTCAGGGTCGGCGAGCCGTTCGGTGCGGAACAGATCGTTGCGGTGACCTCGCAGCAACGCATGGTAGATCTTGAGACAGCCCTAATGCAGTTCAACCGGCGTCGCGCCTCGGGGCAAGTGATCAAGAGTCTCGAGCGTTACTTGCCCGCAGACGCGCGAATCGCCTCGATCGGCTTCTTCAGTGCCCCCTGACTCTTAGGGGAGCAGGCCATGCCGTCATCTCGACCGATCCGCCAGGCGCGACCATGGCTCGCATTCCTGCTGCTACTGGCGGGTAGCGGAGCTGCGCCCGCAGCACCATTGCCGACGGCGTCGTTGCATGTCGGCACGACGTACGCACGTTGGCTTTGGCCGGTACAAGCGGTGCGCGGGCAGACCAATACCGCGAGTGTGTCCCTTCAGATCCTGCCGAGCCAGACCGTCAACGTCGGCGGCAAGGTCTCGTTCGGCGTCACCGCCAGGAGGACTGGATATCTCATTTTGGTCGACGTCGACGCGGAAGGGCGGATGTCCCAGATCTTTCCGACCCCCGAGCTATTGGCGCAGTCGAACGAACGCGACATCAATCTCGTCAAGCCGGGTGTCGAATTTGTTGTTCCTGCCCCGACGGCGCGACAGCGTGGTTTTGAATATATCGTCGCACCGCCGACGGGGTCCGCAGTGATGATCGCCATCCTGAGCGAGCGACGCGTGCAATTGCTCGATTTGCCGGACATGCCCCGCAAGCTGGAAGGTCAGGCCGACGCGTTGAGCTATCTATCGGCCTGGACCAGCGAGCTGCGCGTGCCGGACAACAGCAGCGGAAAGCTGGTGACGAACAATTGGTCGTTCGACGTCAAATCTTATTCCATCAAGTGAGTCCGGTGAAGCTTGGGTTATAGCTTGCTCAGTCGGCTGAAGAAGCCACCCCGGGCGATCATGTAATGAATGTCCTTTGGAAAGGGAAAAGCGCTGCGAACGTTGGAAATTGCGTGCTGGAGGAATTCCCCGCGCTGCGGCGCCGGCTTATGCCGCGGCTGGTCCGCGACCTGCGGTATCATGAAGCGATCCACGAAAGCCGGGTCAAGATCGTTGACCCTGACCATCTGGCCAAATGCCGGGAATAGGTCGTAATGACCCAAGCTTACGCTGAGGTTCTTGAGGGCAGGGCGCTGAGGCTGAGTTTGATTGCCATCGGTCGTCGCCAGCCCACGCCCGATCAGGTCCAGCTTCACCGATTGCGGCAGAGTTGATGGACCATACACGATCTCGAGCGCCCGGCCGCTCTGTCCGGACAGCCATTGGTACCAGAAGGTCGCATCATCGGGCCGCGCATTGGCACCGTAGAGGCAGTCAAATCCCCAACAGGCCGTCAGCTTGCCCTGATACTTTCCAAGGCTCCCGACGAGATTGCGCATGCCGTTACCGCCGCCGGAGTGGCATGCGATGATGAGCTTGCCGATCTGGAGCTGAGGAATGGACGTCGAGGAGAGACCCAGGAACCTGGCAAGAGCTCCAAGGATCTCCTCGATATAGCGTTCGCCCCAGTTCGCGGTTGCCAGGTCAGACACGCTGTAGTTTCCGGCAAAGGTGTCGCCAACGGCATATTCGTAGCCCAGGAACGGCGCGATAAGCACTACGTCCTTGCCGGAATCCCGGACCTGTTCGCGCAGCCGCGCTGGGTCGCTGTGGAAGAGGAATTCATGGTTTTTGACATAGAAGCCGTGAAGCCAGATCACGACGTCGAACTTGGTGGCAGATGTTGGGTGCTTTGGCGGAAGATAAACCGCCGTCGGCTTCATGCCGGGTGCCTGCCGCTTCGTAAAGAGCGTCACCCCGGGAAAGGCGTTGGCGTCCTTTTGCTCAAGCTCACACGCAACCACGCAGGTCGCTCCGCTTCGGCCAATCCAGGCACGGACCTGGATGACCCAGTGTTAAGCTCTGCCGCCCGTCACACCTTCTCGACACCAAGATCCGCGCGGCCTCCTGGCCTTCCATGACGCCGTGGCAGTCTTGCGCGTTGCTAGTTGCAGGACTCGACATTACCCACGTTGCCCCCGGGGCCGCCGCCGCCACGGTATTCGAGGTGGCAGCCGCTTCTAACCTGACGGCACAGAGATTGATCGCAAACGACCTGACCACCGCCGCCGCCGGACCTCGCAGTTGCTTGTCGCCGCGGAACGTCGGCTGCCGGCGCCGGCCTCTCGCGTGCCGAACGATCCGCACGTGACGGACGCTCGTCCGTGTTGCGCTTTGCAACCGGTTTCTTCCCGGGTCGCTTCTCGCATTCATTGTCGTCGTTGAGGAACGAACCCTCGGCACAGGTGATCCTGCTGCACTGGTCACCGTCAGCCTTGTAGCCATGATCACAGATCAGGGGACAGACCCGGGACGGCTTGAGCTTGATTGCGTCAAGCGCGTCGAGACTTGCGAGCTTGGCGTCGAATTTGGTTCCCGCGTGCTGGTTGAAGAGAGCCAACGAGCGCTGTGAGGCCGCATTCCATTGGCCATTGACGGCGCCGGTGAAGCAGCCGACGCGGCTCAATTCGCCTTGTACAGACTTGGCGATATCTACGGACTTAGAGAGATCGGCCTTTGCGATATCGGTCTGGCGCGGCTCGTCGCTCAGCGCGGCAAGCTTGGGCGTCTTGCTGTCCTCAGCGGGCGTAGCGGCCGCTGGCTTATCCGCGACGGTACTCTCAACAGCCGGTTTATTCCCGGAGAGTGCAGCGACGATTGTAGATTCGGATGCAATACGTTTCCGTTCCGCCTCTGCGGCCTGCTCCTGCGCCGCTTGCTTCGTCTTCTCGGCCGCAATCCGGGCCTCTTCCGCAGCCTTCAGATCCGCGGCCGCCTTCTCCTGGTCGGCACGCTGGGCGCCCTGGGACATCAGGCGAGCTCGCTGCTGCTCGGCCTCCTGCGCTTTCGCCGTGGCCGCGACGCGTGCGTCCTCGGCGTCGAGCTGATTGAGCTGCAGCTTGGCCAGATTTGAGTAGTATCCGTCCGGATGTTGGGTCAGGAACGCGTTCAGAGCAGGCTTGTTGCGGAGCTGCAAGGCCAACTCGTAATCACGTCGAATTTCCGACTGGGGGTTGGCTGCCTGTACCGGCTCCTCGGCCTTGGTCGCCGGAACAAGCGCAACGTCTTCGCCGCCGAGCGAGCCGTAGACATAGGGTTCCTGTCGGTTGCCCGTGGCTTGCAAGACATCGTCGCGGACGAAGCCGAAAGCCCTTCGCAAGTCGAGCCCCGGCTTTGCGATGTACTTCACGAGGGCCGTCGCGTACGGGCTATTCTGGCTGTTGCCATCGAGTGCGGTTAGTCCCGCTTTGGCGGCAAACGCGATCAGCGTGTTGGAGACGGTGGGCTCGACCCTGGCCAGTCCACGGCTGATCGATCGCGAGGCAACTGTACGTTTCATCGAGTCGGCAAACGGATTGTTGCGGCACGCGTCGACGATCACCACGCGTAGTTGCCTCGCAGGCTCAATCGCCAGCAGGACGCGGTCGAGCGAGAATGCTTCGTCATAGATGTCCGTGTCTCGTTCGAGTCTGGCGTCGGTCGGGATCAGATAGTTTGTCCCGTCGATCTCGATACCGTGGCCAGCGTAGTACACCAGGGCTATATCGGCATTGCGGGCCTGATCGGCGAATTCTCTCAAGGCCCGCCGCATATCGGTCGCGGCGAGGTTAAGTCTTGAGTCAACCACATCGAAACCTGCTCCCTTCAAGGTCGCGGTGATAGCCGCAGCGTCGTTGGCCGGGTTTGGGAGCAGAGGGGCGTTTTGATAGTTGGCATTGCCGATCACCAAAGCCACGCGCTTTGTCGCCCAGGCTGGCTGACAGGCCAGGAACAGCGAAGCGGCGAGAAGAAGCAAAACTCGAAGGTGCCTGTACACTCTCATGGCGAACACCCAACCTATGGCCCGTAGAATGGTGACGTCGCGAAGATGGCCGCGTGAGAAATAACTCTTGAATTCGTACGCTACTGGCGGCTGCCTATCTGCATACAGTACCAATCTCGAGCCCGATCCATTCCTATGTGTTGTTGCGAAATGCGGACGCGTTCAAAAGGCACGGAAGATATTGCGCCGGGCGCTGTCCGCCGATTCATGTGGATGATAGGCGCCCGCCAGTACTCTGCTGAGGGCGCGATCACAATATAAGACATTGATATAAAACGGTTATTTTTCTGGGGGCTGCTCGTGGCAGCGCGGCACAAGGCCTCCGGCTTGGTTCAAACTCGAGTTCCGCTGAGCCGCACATCGAGGAGACGTGAAGCGCGGTGTCAGGCGTGCGGATCGATCGCCTTGGTCGAGAGCTCCGGCCCGGCCTGATGAACTCGCCGCCCGAGTCTCGCGGGGATCAGACCTGCAGGGATCAGAAAAGGCGTTGCTGCGGCATAGACGTCATATTCAGGGAAGGCCAGTCTTAGAATCCGCTCTTCGTTGATCATTCGTCGGCACTGAATCATCGCAACCACGATGGCGATGAGCACGGCAAGTGGTGAAAGGACCTGAAGTGTGACACCGACCAACGCAATCCCCTCACATAGGTAGAGGGGATGCCGGACGACTCGATAAGGCCCTTCCGTCACAAGGCGCCTCGCCTCCGGTAGAATGCTGAAGGATTTGCCCAACCAGCGGAGTACCACGATAGAAAGCGAGATCCCCACCAGGATCAACGTCGTGGACAGAGCCGACCAGATCGGGCCGAGCTCTGCCTTCGGAAGAAAAGCGAGTGCGACGGTCGGAAATGCGCCCAGCAAGGCCGAGACCCGCATCTCAACGCCCTTCGACTTCATTGTCGGGACCAGCCGGGTCATGGTTGTCAGTGCAACGAGTCCGAGGAACAGGACGTTGGCAATACTGGCTGCGATCATCAGCAAGTTGTCCACGCTGCCCAACGGGAGGCGATGGATGCTGGCGGCGCCAATGAGAGCAGACCCGCCATAGACGATCACGATCGCCACCCTGGAGGTCCAGTCCAGCCAGGGATTGACGCCGCCGGCGATCCGGTTCCTGGCTGTCCCCTCCTGGCCGACCTTCGCGTCAGTCACAGCAGTGATCTCGCTCGCTCAAAATCTGCCTCACTAGACGCCAGGCCTCCGGAGAGGTCAATTGGCTGGCCACATCTCCGAGCGCGGCCACACCAGCCAGTCCCATGCGGTTCCACATTCCGCGGACCTTCCGGATCGTCGAGTTGTCATTGAACCGAACCTGTCGTGGCGACACGAATGATAAAGCGCATAATTAAACAGTAGTACTGCCATGGGTTTGCACGGATTCGTGAATTTGCGCCGAATCTTGTTCCTTCTTCCTGTGCTGCTGCTCTTCTTCTGTCAGCCGGCATGGGCGGGGAATCGCGTCGCACTTGTCATTGGCAATTCTGCCTACAAAAACGCGGCGCCACTTTCGAATCCCGTCAATGACGCTGCGATTGTCGAGGCGACACTAAAGAACGCAGGTTTTGACGTTGTGCAAACCCGCCAGGATCTTCAGGCGATCGAGATGCGGCGCACGCTGCGCGATTTTGCCGATCAGGCTCGCGACGCAGATGTGGCCGTCATCTACTACGCCGGTCATGGTATGGAGATCGAAGGTACGAACTACCTGATCCCGGTCGACGCCACCCTCGAGCGCGATACGGATGTGTACGATGAGGCGTTTTCGCTCGATCGCGTCATGCTGGCCATTGAACCGGCAAGGCAGCTGCGACTTGTGATCCTCGACGCTTGCCGCAACAATCCTTTCTCCGAAAAGATGAAACGGACGGTCGGCTCGCGGTCCATCAGCCGGGGCCTTGCCCGAATTGAGCCGGCGACGGCGAATACTCTGGTTGCCTTCGCCGCCAAGGCAGGCTCGACAGCGTCGGACGGCAACAGCAAGAACAGTCCCTACGCTGCCGCATTGGTCAAATATATCGGGACTCCGGGTCTGGATTTGCGCAGAGTGTTCGGCTTCGTTCGCGACGACGTCATGAAAGCGACGGGCAATCGGCAGGAGCCCTATGTTTACGGCACGCTTGGCGGCGACGACGTGCCGCTGGTGCCAGCCAAGGAAACAGCCAAGGAAACAGCCAAGGGGCCAACCAGGGAACCAGCCGGAGAACCAGCCAAGGAAGCCGCGAAGGACGCCGCCCCATCGCCAACGCTGCGATCCGAAATACGGCGCGACTACGAGCTCGCGCTGCAGGTTGGCAACAAGGATGCACTGAACTTCTTCATCGTCCAGTATCCGGATGGTTACTACGCAAGTCTCGCAAAGCTTCAGCTCGCCAAAATCGATGCGGAGGAGAAGCGTGTTGCTGCGGCCGAAAAGGCGCGTCAGGCCGAGCAGGAGCAGGCGCGGCTCGTCAACGAGGGCGCACAACAGATGCAACTTGCCAAGGCTGCGTCGGATCTGAAGGCAGCGCAGGAAGCTCGGGCCGCCGCCGAGGCCGCCAAGGAAACCGCGCAGCATCAGGCTGCTCAAGCCGAACAAAGGCGTGTCGCGGCTGAAACGGCACCTGCCGCGAAGAACGCTGCACCATCAGCAACAGGGCAGCCGCAAGAGGCGAAGGCAAACACGGACACAAAAGTGGCAGCGCTCCCCAATCCACAGGCTCCCGTGCCGCCACCTTCGCCAGCTGAGCTGGCAAAATCGGTGCAAAGCGAATTGCGCCGGGTCGGCTGCCTCACGGGATCGGCCAGTGGGGAGTGGGATGCGGCGTCGCGGCGCTCGCTTGAGCTGTTCAATCAAAGCGCCGGCACCAAGTTCGATACCAAGACCGCGAGCGCCGATGCGCTCGATGCGATCAAGCTCAAGCCGGCGCGGGTTTGTCCTTTGATTTGCGGATCCGGCCTCAAGCGCGACGGCGACCGTTGTGTCAAGATTGCCTGCGCTGCGGGTTACTTTCTGAATGGCAACGATGAATGCGAGAAGCGCAAGGTCCGTCAGGCCCCGTCCGCAAGACTTGAACGAAGGGAGAGGGAGGCTGCTCCTGCAAGACCCGCAAGACCCGAGGCCAGCGCAAGCAACAAGCCGGAAGGCAGCGGAATGCCATTCATGTTCTTCCTGCCCTGAAGATTTCAGCTGATATCGTGTAGCGCCGTGTTCAAGCATGCCGTTCGAGTCTGCATCGGCCATTCTGAACGTAAGCCCGGCCCCAGTCTTTCCTTGCGGAGACTTCCGGGTCTTCGCGACACATTTTCCAACTGGATTGGCCGACCCGCGCACCAGGGGCACATGCTCGTCTGACCTGATTCACGTTCAGTCGACGAGGCGGGCGAAACGTGGCTCGTTAGTCGCCGTTGTGGCTAACAAGGGTCAAACAAACCGCTCACGATCGGAATTTCGGACTTCGGAGAAGCTGATGCCCATTCCGTTGAGGATTTACATCACGCCATTTGCCGACAGGGGGGTCGTTGAGCCCGGGCAATGGAGCAGCGACACGGCCAAGAAGGCGCTCGACGTGGTCAATACGATCTGGTCAAAGGCCAAGATCGCGTTCGTGATCAGCGATTGCTTGATGGAGAAGCCGCTCGACATGGCAAAGAGCGCGCGCAGCAATGATCAGCGATTGCTGGGTGTTCTTGCCTCTCGGCACGATCCGGACAATGCCATCCACATCTACCTCGTCAATTCGATTGAAAATCTATCCGCCGGCGGAAGTTCATACCCCAATAGCGAACCCGAGCCGGCAAGCTTCGTCCAGTGGTATGGCAATGACCACGCCAATGGACGCGCCTGGGCTCACGAGCTTGGCCATCTGATGAGCCTCGATCATGTCGAGATCGACTATTCCAATGAGAAGCAGGCGGCGCAACGCGTCAAGAACCTCATGACGAAAGGATTGAGCGCCGGCTCCGACTTGACTGGCCAGCAGATCGATGCAGCCAAGGGCTCAAAGCTGATCAAGCGATTTGGCGGATAAGTCGTCGGCCGACCGCCGAAGTCGCCGTCGTCCTGCAGATCGCGTGTCCGAAGCGGGGGAACGTCCTCCTCGCGTGGCGATCTCCGCCGAATTCAGAAAAACGACTACATTGTGGCAATCGGCGCGGTCATTTCGGCACGGGTCTGGAGCCCGATCTAATCCGCCCATCCAGGCATGGGCCGGACAACGGCGCGCGCTTAATGGGCGCTTAATGCTTTTGCGCAACAGATAGATCACCAGCGCGGAATTAGTCCTAGTTACGAGTGCGAGCCGAGCTCCCGGAGGAGGGGAATCGGATGGGACTGCTTTTTGTCGGAGTGCTGGCGGGAGTCCTGATCGGCTTTGGCTGGTTTGCGCCTTCCCGAGGGTATTTCCTCGGATGCGCGTCACGACCCTGTTTCGCTGTCGCCCAACCCGCGCAGCCAATGCCGACGGCGTTGGCGCAAGAGCCTGCGGCTGTCAGATCGAGTTCCGCAACGCCGGCAAGGCCCGGCAAGACATCATCTCCGAAATCTCCGAAGAAACGCGGATCGACCGACCTTGCCAAAGCGGCGTCCCCGCGGACGAGCATCAGCGTCCCGGCATCCGAACGGCCCGCGGAAATGCCGGACCCTGCTCTGGACAAGGCGAAGGTTGCGATCGCGACGCAGATGAGGGGGCCGGAAACGGTCGAACTCAGCGACGTGAAGCGCGCAATGCGAAAGAACATGTTTGGACGCGCCGTGGATACGATTTGCGGCCGCGTGAAAGGAAGAAGCGCGTCAGGCGGCGAGACTGGCGAGAGGCCGTTTCTGTATCTCGTGAAGGAGGATGAAGCATATGTCGTCGACGGCAAGTCAGGGTCGGCGGCGTCAACGGCGTATCGAAATATCTGCAATTAGGGATGCGTCGACTGCGCCACCGCGCGGTACACGCCCAGATGATTTGAGCGGAAAGAATTTCCCCCCAGGTGTCGAGTGATCCCGCAGTGGATACGGCACTAACGCGGCACTGCGCCGCTCTCGTGATGATGCATTCAGGATGAATGCAGCAGCAGGGGAGACGCAATACGGAATGGGAATATCGCGGAAGTTCTTTTCATCTCGAGGACATCATGCACGACATAACCAACGCTTCAAAACGGCTCAATGAATCGCTTCACTTGCCGGTTCTGGTGATCATCGAGCCGCTCCTGTTGCCTCGTACATGCATTCTGCACGTCCTCAGGCGGGAGTTGGACGAACTTGAGATCCTCGACATGGCATCGGTCCAAGGCCTGGACTGCACGTCAGCCCGCGATGTTCGTCTGGTGATGCTGAGTATCGCGGACAAGCCCATCGGCGATCCCTCGGTTGAGGACGATCTCGCCTTCGTTGCGGAGTGTTGTCCCAACGCCGCCACTGTGGTCCTGTCAAACCACGAGGACGAGCCGACCGTGCAGGCCGCGATGCAGCGGGGCGTGCGCGGCTTTCTTTCCTCCTCGCTACCGATCGAGATCGCCATAGCCGGCCTGCGCCTAGTTCTTGTCGGCGGCGCCTACAGGCCGTTGCCCGTGGCCGGGATGAACAGGATACCGGATTTCGAGCCGCCGGATGCGCGCGGACTCACGCCCGCATATCTGATGAACGAGGGAGCCAGAGTGGCTATCGACAGGAGCGTGACCGATCTCACGCCTCGTGAGCAACAGGTTCTGGCGGAACTGGAGCTCGGCCTGCCCAACAAGCTGATCGCCGCCAAATTGGGCCTGTCGGAAAGCACGGTCAAAATGCACATTCAGCATATCATGAGGAAATGTGCCGCGCACAATCGCACGGAGGCCGTGCTCCGCTGGCGCGGCCGGTTGCCCGCGCCGAGTCGCGATCACGTCCCCGGCGTGGCTCTCATGCCGGAGACCTAATGCATGATCCGGACCCGGAAGGCGCGATGACGATTCACCCCAATCTCATCGCGCTTCAGTCCTCTCTGAATGCACCACGGAAGCTGTCGAGCAGGGGCCTGAGCGCGTAGAGAGCCACGGTGCCGCGCCCCGTCGTGATGAACACCTGAACCGGCATGCCGGGGACGATCTGGATGTCGTTCGCGACGATCTGTCCGTCGTCGATCCGGATCCTGGTCGCGTAGTATGGCTGGTCGGTACGCTTGTCGAGCAGCCGGTCTGCGGATACGTGCACGACGGTTCCCTTCAGGCGAGGCACGCGACGCTGATTGTACGGTACGAGTTGAACCTCGGCATTGAGGCCGGGATGAACCACATCGATGTCCTCGGGCCTCAGGCGCGCGGTCACGATGAGACGGTCTTGCCGGGGCACCAGGTCCATGAGCGGAGCGCCCGCTCCGATGACGCCGCCGGCCGTATGAACCCGCAGATCGGTTATCACGCCGTCCTCGGGCGCCTTGATCTCCGTTCGCGATAGCTGATCTCTGGCCGCAAGCAACCGCTCGCGGAGCTGGAATATCTGGTTCTGTGCTTCACGAAGCGACTGTGCGATCTCGTTCTGCCTCTCGCTCTCGAGCTTGAACAAGGTGGCCTGCTGTTCGCTGATGACCTGCCCGGCGCGGGCAATCTGCGCGGCGATCTCGCCGCGGCGGCCCTCAACGTCGGCCAGCTCCCGCTGCAGGTTCAGCAGCCGCGGCCGCCGTTCGAGTCCCTTGTTGACGAGGGTCGCGACCATATCCAGTTCCTCCCGAACGATGTCGACCCGTTGCCCGGTGGCGGTTTCCTGAGCCTTGAGACCTTCGATCTCCTTCTCGACTTGACGCCTTCGTTCGCGAATGACCGCAAGCTGCGACTCGTGAACCTGGAGGCGTGCCTGAAAAATGAATTGCTGCGCCGACACCGCGGCGGCCGCCACCTCGCTCTGCCTGCTGTCCTGTTCCAGCGCGTCCGGGATTGCGATCCTCTCGAATCTCTGCTGCTCGGCTTGAAGCCGTGCGGCACGAGCAGCGGCATCCCAGAATTGGCCTTGGAGGCTTTGCATCTCCGAGCCGGCCCGGGTGTCGTCCAGCTCGATCAGCGTTTGGCCGCTGCGCACGATATCGCCATCCGAAACCAGGATCTTCCTGATGATGCCGCCTTCCAGATGCTGAATCGTCTTGCGGCTCGATTCCGATTCCACGACGCCGGACGCGATCGCGGCGCTCTCGAGCGGCGCGAGGCTCGCCCATGTCCCAAGCCCCAGCATGAAGCAGAGCACCAGCAGATTGCCCGCGACGGTGATACCGCGAAGCCTTCCGCGCGGAGAGGTCGGCGTGGGCGTCGAACACCATGGAAATTCCAGAGGCTCGAAATCGTCGATTGCGGTCACCACGACGCCAGATCGCCGGGCGGGCAGGGGGCTCGCCGGCGCTCGCATGAGCTGGTCCCAGACCATGGGAAGTCTCGAGACGGCGGGAAGCTTCCAGATGGTGAGAGAGTTCCAGATCATGGCGCAATCTGCGAAGTAACCTGGGGTCGGCTCAGGTGCCGTTCAAAGATGTCCTCGCTGTCGCCGAACGCGGCGACCGCACCGCCCTCCATGATGGCAATCTTGTCCGTGGCTGCGAGAAGACCCATCCGGTGAGTGACGACGACAAGGATGACGCCTGCGAGCTTCATGCGCTCGATGGCATCCAGCAGCATTCGCTCGCCCCCGTAGTCGAGGCTGGCGTTGGGTTCGTCGAGAACGACGAGACGTGGATTGCCGAAAAAGGCGCGGGCAAGACCGAGGCGCTGCCGATACCCGCGCGAGAAGGTTGCTTCACTCTGAACCAGCGTGTCGTACCCCAGCGGCAGGCCCATGATCGCCCCATGGATACCGACGAGCTTGGCCGCTTCGATGACTTTCCGTCGGTCGGCATCTTCAAGGCGTGCGATGATGTCGTTGATCGTGTCGCCGAGCAGGTTGATGTCCTGGGGGAGATATCCGAGGCGGTCGCCGCTTCGGCCCTCGCGAAGCAGCGAGACGTCGGTATTGTCGAGGAGGATACGGCCATGCGTTGGCATCGACAGCCCGGCGATCACCTGGCCGAGCAAGGACTTGCCTGACCCGGACGGACCGATAATGCCAAGGCATTCTCCGGGCATGAGGGTGAACGAGACGCCGTTCAGGAGAAGATGGTTGGTCCCCGCAAGCCTCACGCCGACATTGTCGACGACGAGGCCGCTTGGCGCCTGCAGCGGAAAAACCTCCGCGCTCTGCTGCCGGGCGGCGGGGAATGCGGCGAGAAGTGCGCCGAGCCGCTGACAGGCGCTCACGGCCGTCACGAGTGATTTCCAGCCTGCGACCGCACTTTCGACCGGCGCGAGCGCCCGGCTGAACATCAGCGTGGCAGCAAAGATGATGGCCGGACTCTTCCCGTGATCGAGGACAAGCCATGCGGCAGCCCCCATGATCAAGACCTGCGACAGTGCGCGAACCGGCTTGGTGGCCAGCGAGACGATCTCGCCTCGCCGGAGTGCCACATCGTGCTCTCTGCGGGCGTGCTGCGCGTCACGGTGGATCATGCGCGCAGCGCTATCGAACATTCCCATGGCGCGGATCATGTGGATGTTGCTCGCTGCAGTCTGGAGGCGGCCGCAGCTTCTGGACAGCGCGGCGCCGGATCTGAGCAGAACGTCTTCGGTGACCAGCTCTCCGGCAACCGTGAGCGCGAACAGGAAGGCGACGCAACAGGCGCCCACCACGCCGAGCAGGGGATGGATCAGAAAGAGGACAAGGAGGAACAGGGGCGCCCAGAGCGCGTCGAACAGCATCGGACATGCGCCGGACTCGACGAACTGGCGCAGCACCGTGAGATCCCGATATGCGCCCGACGCTTGCGTCCGATCGCTGCGAAGCGCCGATTCGAGGCCGGCCGAAAGCACGCAAGGACGAAGGCGATCGTCGAGCCAGGCGCCAAGGCGTCCCAGGACGGCGCGCCGCAATGCATCGAACACGCCGCCGACGACCACTGTGATCGCGACAATGAGCGTGAGCAGGAGCAAGGTGTCGCCACTCCGGCTCGACAACACCCGGTCGTAGATCTGAAGAAGATAGATGGAGGGCGCAAACAGGAGCAGGTTGTAGCTGCAGCTATACGCGAATACGAGACCGAGCGGTCCCGCGCAGGACCGGAGGGCCGTGTGCAGTGGCGTCCCGATCTGCGGCAGGATAGGCAACCGAATGGGCGGCATCAGCATGATCGTCACCGCCTGAAATCGAGGTCCGGCGCGCTTGACCGATGGCCAACGCAATCCGGCAACGGCATCGGTAGATCATTGGCGTGAAATCCAGGACCGGCGGCCGCGGCCGCCGGTCCCGCCAGTCGGACGAGCGGCTGGTTAGAGCGTATCGAGATGGAAGGTCACTCCGCCACCCCATGCGAAGTTGCCGTCTCCGCCATCGCCGCCGATGCCGGCCACAACTTCCTGGTGCTGGTCCACCATGACCTTGTTGATCTGGGTGGCATCCGTATTGGCGTAGACCTTGGAGGTATCGTAGCCGCTGTAGGATTTTTGGCTTCCGTTCGACTCGGCGTCTCCGCCATGGGCCTTCGAAAAATACGAGGCCTTGGCGTTTGCGCCGCCGGCATCCCAATCCGCCGTCTGTTTGACGTGATCGCCGGTGTTCACGTGCACGTCGGCACCTTCTGCCTTGTTGGTCGGATCGTAGTTGACAGTCGGCTTGCTGATGATGGCTCCCTTGAAAGTACCGTCGCCGCCATTTCCGGCACTTTGACCACCGGTGTCGATCGATTTGACTTTGATCGTATCCGAGATGTTGATTGCCTTTGGCATCATTTGAGGCCTCCGTCGGTTTGTTGGCTGTCGTGCAACATCCATCCCGATCAGGCGGACGCGCGCGGCAAGTCTGGTCCGCCCGCGCGCGATGGCGATAGATGTCAAATCGGACACCATCCGGTTTGGTGGGCCTACGTACGAAAGTACGACATTTCGTCAGGAGACGCGCCTCTGCGCGGGCTTTGCATGCGAAGAGTGGCGACGGCGCGTGCCGCGATGCGATCGGCTATGCGAGCGATGCGACGTTTCGCTATGCCACCAGGTGAAGATCCGACAAGAGATGCGCGGCATCGCCACCCAGTGCGAGATTGCCGTGGCCGCCGTCCCCGCCAACGCCGGCGATCTGGACCGCACTCTGGTCGATGTGCACGTTGTTGACCTGATCGGCTACGGCCGTCGAATGGGGACCTGCGATTGCGATGTTGATGGGTGCATAGATCGCGACGCTGACGTCGATCAGACTGCCGGCAAAATAGCCGTTGCCGCCATTGCCTGCGCTGTTCGAGCCGGTCGCGATCGTATCGGAACCGCCCCACAGATTATGGGAAAGAAGGCTTGCATGGCCGCCCGCTGCGGCGTTGTCGTTGCCGCCGTGCCCGCCAATGCCAGCGATCTGAACCGCGGATTGATCCACGGAGACATCATTTATCTGGACCGCGTAAGTGCTGGAACCATAGCCCGCGATTGCGATGTTGATCGGGTTGTACACTACAAACGAGGTATGGACGAGTTCACCGTAGAACACGCCGTCACCGCCATTGCCGGCCTGGCTTCCGCCCGTTTGAACGCCAAAGACGCCGCCTCCGTTGCTTGATCCCCAGCTGGGGTCGAGCGTCATGACGCTGCCGCCGGCGGCCAAATTGCCATGTCCGCCACTTCCGCCGACGCCCGCGATCTGAGTGGCCGATTGATCGATATCCACCGTGTTCGATTGACTTGCATGCGCAGTGCCGCCCGAGGCCGCCACCGCAATATTGATCGGATGATAGATCACCACGGGAGCGTCCACGATCGCACCCGAGAAATAGCCACTGCCGCCGTTTCCGGCGCCGTTGTCGCCGCTCGCGATCAGGCCGGCGCCTAAGGACGTACTGACGCTGCCTCCCGATGCAATGTTGTCATTGCCGCCATGGCCGCCGACGCCGGCCATCTGAAAGGCGGACTGATCGACATTCAAATTGTTGGACTGGTTGGCCAGGGCGACCGAGCCGTATCCCAAGCTCACCGAGATGTTGATCGGTTGATAGATCAACAGGGACGCGTGAATGATGCTTCCGTAGAAGTAGCCATCTCCGCCGTTTCCGGCCGTGTTGGCTCCGCTCTCGACCGCAGCAATGCCCATCCCGGGATGTGATGCGCCGGAAGCGGGCGTGGTGGACGAAGCATCCAGGCCCGCCGCAGCGTGGTTGCCGACGTGGCCGCCCGTGTCGCCCACCGACGTGGGATGTTTGGATTGAATCGGGTCGGAGTCATGATGCTGGGTGTTCGCGCTCGCGGGGTGCGCTCCAGAATCTGCAAATTGACCTGCAAACGGGCGGGGACCATGGACCAGGGCGCCACCGCCAACCGCGTCAGTCAGGAACGGTGCGCTCGGTGCCGGACCCGCTTCGTCGTCACCATCGTACCCATCGTGGCGATGGGAGGCGTGATGCAGCCGGATTCCATCCGACATCCGCGAAAAATCCATCGTAGCCTCCCTCATCGCAATCGCTCCGCGCGATCGGACGGGTTCTGCACTCCGGACAGACTGTCATCCCGGGAAGGTCGAATGCCCAGTCGTCAGTTCGGATATAGCGCTTCGTCTGGCACCCGTAACATCGGCTACATCCGTTCGGGTAAACAGCCTTTGCAACTTTGCGTGGGCCGATGCTTGAAAGTGCGACCTTGAGGGGATGGCGAAAATGGACAATCGAGCTGACGGCCAGATCGCCTGCGGCCAAAATGAATCCACGGCGTTGCCGGATTTAAGTCGCATTGCGACCTAGGTCACGGCCAACGCTCCCGTCCGGGCAGGGGCGCAACACCGGGGTTTTCCATGTCCGGTCATTTGCGAGTTTATTGCGCCGCTTTTACGCTTATTGCAGGTCTCTCGACATCATCCGCGTTTTCGACGCCTCTTTCCGAACTCTTCAATGCCGGTCCCGCCACAGCCCCTGCGCCCGCTTCCGCGGAAGCAGAGTGCTTGACGCGGCCCGGCAAGTCGACCGCCGATGGCCAGCACTGGGTCTATCGGGTGGAAGGCCAGCGCAGATGCTGGTTCCAGATCGCCGAAGGAACTGAGAGGGCGAAGAAGCTGGTTCAGCAACGCGCCACCAAACATCGTGTCGCCGCGGCCGAAGAGAACCAGACCGCGGCGCGCAAGCGGAAGACGGTGGTGGATGCGCGCGCGGAGCTGCCGCGCTCCGCACCTGCGGATACGTCCCGGCCGAGCCCGTCCGTGCCCGCGCAGGTGGTTGATGCCAGTCCCGTCCTCGCCACCGGGATCGCAACCCGCGCGTCGCCGGCCCCCCTTTCCAAACGCGACCGGCTCACGGCCGACGAGATCACGCCGCGCCAGGTCGACGTGGAGGCACTCCTTGCGGCGGCGCCAGCCGCCAGTGACGTGGTTGCCGCCTCGGCGGCGCCGCTCGCCTTTTCCGCCGCAGAGGCGGGCGATGACGGACGGGTTTGGACCTGGCTTGGCATGCTGCTGATGGCTTTGGGGCTTGTCTCCGTCTTGAGCGCGAGTCTAACCATTCGGTGGGCCGCGCTGCTGCCCCAGCTATTATTCGCTTGCCAGCGGCGAGTTGACGCCAGCAGGCAGAATGGGCCTCGAGCTCCCTGGCGGCGCGGCTCCCTGGTTTGGGTCCAACAGGGCTTATGGGGCAATGCCTGGCGTCGCTCAAAACCACAGCTTTCAGCACCGATCGCGGTGAGTATCTGGAGGCTTCTCTTGTCGAGGGCGAGTTCTCTCGAGAAATTTCATGCGTTCGCTCAATCGCGAGCCGCCGGGCGCCCTGCCTATTCGGAAACAACCCAGTTTCGCAGACCATCGACCGTGCGAAATCCGTCGGCGGCGTAGCAGCGGATCGATGGATGGAAGCCTTGCGTCATCTCGGCAAGCGCGTGTCCTGGACCGAGGTCCAGGACTTGATCGACCCCGAGCTCTACGAGAGCCTCCAGCGTCGCCGCCCAGTCGATCGGGCGCGCGATCTGGCATGCGAGCTTTGCTGTCGCATCGGTCACGGAGAAGATGCGCTCGCCGCCATCCCCTGCGAGGAGGGTTCGTTGGTCTGCGACAGGAGCGCGTCTGCTGGTCGCAAGCGCTTGCTGCAAGGGCGTGCAGGCCGGTTCGAGACGCGTCGTATGCGAGGCGATTTTGACGGCTAGAAGACCGGCGCGGGCGGCGCCCTGTGTCGTCGCCTCCTGACAGAGGGCGATGACATCGCACTCCGCGCCTCCAACCACGACAAGAAGGCCGGGATTCCTGATTGCGATCTCGCAGCGGTGCGTCTCGAGCAGGTGTTCGAGCGTGGCTCGTTCGAGCCCGCGGACATAGCCGAGCCGCCCATCCGGCCCCGCCACGCCGTCCATCAATCGGGCGCGGATATCGGTCAGTCGCAACGCTTCGGCGGCGGTCCATATTCCCGCAACGCTCCAGGCCGCCATCTCGCCGACGCTGTAGCCCGTGACAGCGGTTCCCTCAGTCAGCAAGTCCGCGATACAGGCGTGGATCGCGAGCGCCGATGTGACGGTCAGGATCTGGCTGGCATGGTTGGCGGACAGCTCGTCCGCGCGGCGCGTCCTTATGAACTTCCGCGGATCTTCGCCGAGACAAGCGGTCGCAGCGGCGAAGACCGATTCCGCAGCAGGCCGATCGGCGACGAGATCGAAGATATTGTCCGACAGGGTGCCTTGTCCGCCGCAGAGCAGTGCAAGCATCAGGGGGCCAGCCGATCGACGAAGAGAGCGTCCACAAACAGAGCCATGGCGAGCAGATCTGCCGATCCGCCCGGACTGAGATTGCGCGCGACGAACGCCTGGTGAATGCCGTCGGCGTGCTTGCGCCAGCCTGGGCAACCGATTCCGCCTGCGGCAAGGAATGCGGATGCGCTGGCCTGCGCGAAGCGCAATCCGTCAACTCCGCCCCTGTGCAACAGATTGGTGTCGGCAACATCTGCGATCAGCGCCATGCAGGTCTGAACCCGGACCGCCTCCTCATCCCGAGGCGCGAGCGTCCGCGCCGCATGCAGCGCGGGAAGGGCGATGTCATAGACGGAGGGGAAGCCACAAGCCGCTTCCGCCCTGGCGCCGCCGGCGCCGTAGCGACGTGACGCCACGGCGCCGTGGCTACGCAGGGATATCGGGCCTGCGTAGATGGCGTCGCCCCAACGTTGCGACACCAATTCGCCGAGCGGCTTGCGAATGCCGAGAGCGCCGCGATACCCGGCCGCGGCGCAGAGCAGACCCAGTCCGAAGATCGCGCCGCGATGCGTGTTCACACCTGAGGTCGCCGCCAACATCGCGCGCTCCGCCGCAACCCCGATCGCGCGCAACCGGTCCATGCCGGCGCCCTCGGCGCCCGCGGCTGCGAGGTCGTGGAAGAACGGAGCCAGCGTGTCGGCACTTCGGCACAGGAGCCCGGCGTCCATATCGCGATGCGCGCCGTTGTCGACGTGGCTGACGAGCCCCGGCTTCGGATAGGTCTCGACTTCGAGCTTCAGGCACAGCGATGCGAGATGACCGAGCTGCTCCGCGCGGAGCGCGCGTTGCGGCGGCGCTTGCCATCTCAGCGCGACATTCATGACGCGCCACCGGCGAGAAACGCCGCACGCGTGGTGACATGAACGCCGGCCGCGCCTTTGACGAGGACTTCGTCCTCGTCAGCGCCGGTCAGCTCGCGCCATTGCACGCCGCCGGCGTGATAGACGATCTCGCCGTCGAGCCGCATCGGCGCCGTCTCTGCGATCCGCGCGATGTCGGACGGCAGGGTGATCGCGTGCCTCGCCGACGACAGCGGCCAGAGCAGGTCGAGGTCCGACCCATCGGACAGATAGGGCAGGCCGGTGAGATGCTGCCAGGCCAGACTGCCGTACGTGCGCGTCTCAGGCAGAAGGCGGACGAGCAGGTCGATGGTCTGGCGCCACGACGCCGGCGCGGCTGCTGCCGTATCCGCCAGCAATGGCGGCGGAGCATGCGCGATGAGTTCGCCGGGGGCGAGCGCGACCGCGATACGCCGCTTGCCGTGGCTCGGCGGCAGCGGCAGGCCGAGCGGAATCATGCCTTCGGGGTCATTGCAGGCCGGCCTGCGAACCACGAGCGGGCGGCCGGTGCGCGCCCAGCCCTCGATGATCGGCTCGCTGGCAAGCGCGGGATTTCGGCTCATCGCGGCCGCCCATCCGGTGGCCGAGGCCGTCACCATCGTATGGCGCTGGAGGGCTTCAGCCATGTGGCGCCCCCTGATGCGCGGCTGCCGCGAGCGTGACAATCCGATCGGCGATCTCGGCCGCCTTCCGCCGGCCGCCACGCTCGGCGCCGAGCCGCGCGCGATCGTCCTGTCCCTGCGGCCGTTGCAGCACGGCCGCAAGCTGCGGCGCCAAGGGGGCGCTTTCGTTCCAGACGGCGTGAATGCCGCCGGTCTGCACCATGTTGTCGAGGCCGGGCGCGAACACCGGCGTCGCTTCCGCCTTGGCCTTCAGCACATCGATCGGAAGCTTGGTGACCCGCGCCATCGACGGCAGATCCATCACCGCGGGATGCGCACCGGGCAGCGCCACCAGCGTAGCCGTGGCGAGCGCGGTGGCGATGAACGCGCCCGCCGCGCTACCGCCATAGAGCAGTCCGACGGTGCGATGTCCTTCGGCTTCGGCCAGCAGCAGGGTCTTGGCGAGATGCGACAGATACTCGCTGAGCCCCAGCAACTCGTCGCGCTTGCTCATGCGCTGGCTGGCGGAATCTACCAGGACCAGGATCGGCGCGCGATCGCCGGATTTGACGATCTCGATCACGCGCCCTGCGAGCGCGATCGCCTCGTCGACGCCGAGCGGCTGACCCTGCGTGATGCCCAGCACGTGGACGCGACCTCCATCGGGAAGGATCGCCTGTCCCGCGATCATCGCGCCCGTGGTTGCGATCTTGCTGCCGTTCGGAAAGAGACTGGCCAGGATGTCATCGAGCGTCATCGGCGTTCTCCCTGTTGCTTGCCGCGCGAAGAAATGCAGCTGTGGGAAGCGCGGGAATCTCCGTCGGCTGGTCGATGCCGAGTGCCTGCCAGATCTCGACGGCGTCCGTGGCCTCGCCGAAACGCTGCAGCCGCCGCTCAAGGCGGTTCTGCTCGGCCTCGAGAGTTGCAACGTTGCAGCCTCGCTTGATCCCGAGCGCGTCGATCGCCGCCCCGCGAAACGCCTGCGCCTCGTCGTCGACGTAGGCATCAGCGCCGCCGATCAGGTAGCGGTGCTTGCCGCCCATGGTGCGCCACACCAGCGCGCGATCGCGCGAGTCGAATTCCTCGATGCCCTTGTTGGTCTCGATCACTTCGGGGCCGCTGATGCTGATCCGCCCCTGTTCGGATACGATCAGGCGCGAGCAGGTGCCGGCGATCAGGCTGCCGCCGCCATAACAGCCGGCACGGCCGCCGATCAGGCCGACGATGTGGATGCCGGCGCGCCGTGCCTCGATGATCGCGCGCATGATCTCGGCGATGGCGAGCTCGCCCGCATTGGCTTCCTGAAGCCGCACGCCGCCGGTGTCGAACAGGATCAGTACGTCTTGATGAAGCGCACGCGCAGCGCGCAAGAGGCCCGTGAGCTTGGCGCCATGGACCTCGCCGAAGGCACCGCCCATGAAGCGTCCCTCCTGCGCCGCGACGAGCACGGGCACGCCGTCAAGGCGGCCGCGGCCGACGACGATGCCGTCGTCAAACTGCTCCGGCAGATCGAAGATCGCCAGATGCGGGCTCATCTCGCGCAGCTCGGGGCCGATGAGTTCGGTAAAGCTGCTGGCGTCGACGAGCGCGTCGATGCGCTGGCGGGCGCTGGCCTCGTACCAGCTCAGCAAATTGGCGTCGGCTGTGACGGCTGTCATCGTTCCGGCTCCTCGATCTTGCGGACGCCTTGCGCAAGGCGCAGCGCCACTGTGTCGGGCCTGGCGCCGCCGTCATTGATGGAAATGCGTAAGCCCCCGGCAGAGCGGCGGACGACGAAGTCGCGGACCACGGCGTCCCAGACCATGCCGAAGCCATGAGCGGCCGTTGCGATGTCGATGGTGCAGACATCTTCCGGCGAGACGCGTTCCAGCAGGACCTCGAGATTGCCGGAGGCGACGACGCCGACGATCGCCTGGGTGCGGGTGCCGCCGGCGCATCTCGGGGCAGTCAGTCTGAAGCTGAGCTTTTCCATGCAAAACTCCTCACCAATTGCGGAAGCGGCTGGGCGGGCGGTAGAGACCGCCGGAGGCCAGCATGAGGTCCTTGATCGAGCGGGCCGCCAGCAGGCGCCGGTCGGCGTCGAGCGGATCGATGCCGAGATCCTCGGGGCGCTGGATCACGCCGCGCTGCCTGAGCTGTTCGACCAGCTTCGCATCACGCGCGCGTCCGATGTCGGTGTAGCCGGCAACGCCACGGATCGCCTGCTCGCGCTCGTCCTTGCTACGGCACATCAAGAGGTTGGCGATGCCTTCCTCGGTGACGATGTGGGTGACGTCGTCCGAGTAGACCATGACCGGCGCGAGATCGAGCTTGAGCTCGCGTGCCAGGTCGAGCGCATCGAGCCGCTCGACGAACAGCGGCGCATTGCGCTCGCCGAAGGTCTCGCCGATCTGCACCACCAGCTTGCGGCCGCGGCGCAGCGCCGCGTTGGAGTCGGGATCGGCTTCGGCGCCGGCCTTGAGCCAGGGTTCGCTCGGGTGGCGCCGGCCGCGCGGATCGGAGCCCATGTTGGGCGCGCCGCCGAAGCCGGCGATGCGGCTGGTCGTCACCGTCGAGCTGTGGCCCTCGAGGTCGATCTGGAGCGTCGATCCGATGAACATGTCGCAGGCATAGAGGCCCGCCGTCTGGCAGAAGGCGCGGTTCGATCGCAGCGAGCCGTCGGGACCCGTGAAGAAGACATCGGAACGCGCCGCGACGTAATCCTCCATGCCGACTTCCGAGCCGAAACAGTGGATCTGGTCGACCCAGCCGGATTCGATCGCCGGAATGATCGTGGGATGCGGATTGAGCGCGAAATGGGTGCAGATCTTGCCCTTGAGGCCGAGCCTCTCGCCATAAGTCGGCAGCAGCAGCTCGATCGCGGCGGTATTGAAGCCGATGCCATGGTTGAGCCGGCGCACGCCGTAGGGTGCGTAGATGCCCTTGATCGTGAGCATTGCGGTCAGGATCTGGGTCTCGGTGATCGCGGCCGGGTCGCGGGTGATGAGCGGCTCGACATAGAACGGTCTGCCGGCCTCGACCACGAAATGCACGAGGTCGCCGGGAATATCGACGCGCGGCACCTTGTCGACGATTTCGGTGACCTGCGCCACGACGAGACCGTTCTTGTAGCTCGTCGCCTCGACCACCGTCGGCGTGTCTTCGGTGTTCGGCCCCGTGTAGAGATTGCCGTCCTTGTCGGCGCTCACCGCCGCGATGAGTGCGACGTTCGGCGTGAGATCGATGAAATACCGGGCGAACAGCTCGAGGTATGTGTGCACGGCCCCGAGCTCGATCTTGCGGCCGAACAGCATGCGCGCGATGCGGGCCGATTGCGGGCCCGAATAGGAGAAGTCGAGGCGCCGCGCGATTCCCTTGTCGAAAATGTCGAGATGGGAGGGCAGGACCACCCCCGACTGCACCATGTGCAGGTCATGGACATCCTGGGGGTCGAGGTTCGCGAGCGCCGAGGCGAGGATGTCGGCCTGCTTCTGATTATCGCCCTCCAGGCACACCCGGTCCCCTGACCGGATCACGGCCCTCAGGAATGCAGGCAGGTTCGCGATGGGCACCATCTTGCCCTCGGCGTGCTGGCCGCCGGCCGTCAGGCGCTCCGCCAGGGCGGCCTTTTGCATACCCCAATCGCTCATTTCGGCTCCTTGGCATGCGGGGTTGGCTTTCGATTGCCGTAATGTATGCGTATTGCCTTCAAATGTCAATTAGTGTATACACAAACCCATAAGCGATGGATATTCGCATACACAGGAGGGAATTTACGATGCGAATGCATGCAGATAGTCCAAGTCCTGGGGATCGTGCCTTGCTCGCCGAGGGGAGGCGCCCGTGACCATTTCCGGCGTAGCGCTGCGCGCGATCTGCACCCTCTTAGGGGGCCTGTTGGGGGACCTGCTCGGCGTCGCCCTCGGTGTGAAGGCCAATGTCGGCGGCGTGGGCATCGCCATGATGTTCTTGATCGCGGCCCGGCTCTGGCTGGTGCGGCACGGCATACTCAGCCACGGGCTCAAGACCGGCGTCGAGTTCTGGGGCAGCTTCTACATTCCGATCGTGGTCGCCATGGCCGCGCAGCAGAACGTGGTCGCCGCGGCAAAAGGCGGTCCGATCGTCGTCATTGCGGGGATCGGCGCGGTCGCGGTGTGTTTCGCTATGGTGGCCCTGATCGGGCGGTTCAGCGGTCGTGTCGAGACCATGGACGAGATCGAGGCGCGAGAGGCCGAGGCGCTCGCTGCACCGATGCCCCACTTCAAGTCCGGGAGGATCGGATGATCATGATGTCTCATATTCTCGCCGCCAATGCGCTGATCACTGCGTTCGCGGTCGTCGGAATCCTGATGTGGATCTCCGGGGCGATCTCGAAATATCTCACCTTCGGGCGCATTCACGCCTCGGCGATCGCGATCATGCTGGGCCTTGCGCTGGCGTTTTGGGGAGGCATCTCCACCGGCGGCGAGAAGGGCGTGGCCGATCTGCCGGCCCTGGCCGGGATCGGCCTGATGGGTGGAGCGATGCTGCGCGATTTCGCCATCGTCGCCACCGCCTTCGAGGTCGATGTCGTCCATGCGCGCAAGGCCGGGGCGATCGGTGCGGTCGCACTCGGACTGGGAACGGTGGTGCCGTTCATTCTCGGCGTGTTCGTCGCCGCGGCGTTTGGCTACACTGACGCGGAATCGCTGACGACGATCGGCGCCGGTGCGGTCACCTACATCGTGGGCCCGGTCACGGGCGCGGCGATCGGCGCATCCTCACCGGTTATTGCGCTCTCGATCGCGACCGGTGTATTCAAGGCGGTGATCGTCATGATCGGCACGCCTTTTGTGGCGAAGATGATCGGCCTGAACAATCCGCGTAGCGCGATGGTGTTTGGCGGCTTGATGGGAACGGTCAGCGGCGTGTCTGGAGGGTTGGCGGCGACGGACCGACGTCTGGTGCCCTACGGTGCGCTGACGGCGACATTCCACACCGGGCTCGGATGCCTGGTCGCGCCCTCGATCCTTTACTTCGCGGTGCGCGCGATCACGGGAGGCTGAATGGCAGAAGTATTGAAGGTCGCAGTCGACGCGGAGGACGATGGCGGGCTGCTCTCCGATCGCATCCGGAATGCGCTTACGGACGAGATTGCCTCAGGTGCGCTCGTCGCCGGTTCGGCCCTGGAAGAGCAGCAGCTTGCCGATCGTTTTGGAGCTTCCCGCACGCCGGTGCGGGAGGCGCTTCGCCAGCTCGTGGTCAGCGGCCTCGTCGAGGTGCGCGGCCGCCGCGGCCTCGTCGTTGCGCGGATGACGCCGGAGCGCATCATGGACATGTTCGAGACCAGCGCCGAGGTGGAAGCCATGTGCGTCAGGCTCGCGACCTATCGCATGACCCCGCTCGAGCGCAGCCATCTGATCGAACTCCATGACGCCTCGTTGAAGATGGTCGAGGCCAACGATGTCGATGCCTATGACGCGTTCAACCGCGAATTCCACGAATGCATCTACCGGGCAACGCACAACTCGTTTCTCGCCGAGCAGGCGCAGGACGTGCGTTCGCGGCTCAGCGCCTTCCGCCGCACCCAATTGCGGCAGGGCGATCGCATTCGCAAGTCCCGCGACGAGCATGACGCCATCATGCAGGCGATCGCGGAAGGTGACGGAGAGACCGCAGCCCGCCGAATGCGTGCGCATATGCTGAATGCCGCGTCCGCGCTCAGGCGCTACATCGATGATCGCCTCGGCTGAGTAGCCCGATCGCACGATCGGGTCGATAGCATGACCGCATCCGGCGGCCGCAGGCATGGACCATTGGTAAGGTCGCGTACTCATTCTGCCTGATCGAGGCGCGCCGCGCTCGCATCGCGCCGAGCGGCTTGAGCGCGGCGTCAAATATTTCTACATCCACTCAGATCCGTTCCTGCGTGCCGGTCTGACAGGTATCAGGAAGCTGTTAGGCTAATAGTCCGAAGCAAAACATACGCAACGGACCGTACTCCTGCGGCTTGGGCCGGCGCCTGGCTTGAGACGCTGGTCCTTGTCCCTAGGCATAGGGACAGACACGGCCCTGCGATCCGCTTAGGGTCGCTCGCCTGGTTGCTCGTAACCCCGGGACAGGGCCTGAACATCGGACGATCTCCTCCGGGTCCTTGATGCCGCCCGCGGGGGCCGACACAACTGGCCGAAGTACCGGGGCGGACAGGGAGGAGCTGCATGACGATCGGTTTGACGCGAGTTTGTCTTGTTGTGGCCTGCGTACTTTATGGATACGCGGCGCATGCGGAAATTAAAGTCGGAATTGTGATTTCGGCCACCGGCCCGGGATCTGCGTTGGGGCAACCCCAGCTCAAGACTGTCGCAGCTCTGCCAAAAGAGATCGGCGGAGAGAAGGTGACCTACATCATCCTGGACGACGAGTCTGATTCCACCAAAGGGATCCAGAACGCGCGCCGGCTCGTGATCCAGGACAAGGTCGATGTGCTGGTCGGGTCTTCTCTGACGCCGGTGACCATGCCGATGCTCGACGTCGCGCTGGAGTCGAAGACGCCGCTGCTATCGCTTGCGGCCGCCACCGCCATCGTTCAGCCGCTGGACGACAAACGGGCCTGGGCCTTCAAGGTCGTCCCCAACGATGACCTGATGGCGAGCGCTATTCTCAAATACATCGCGAAATCCGGCGCGAAGACGCTTGGCTTTATCGGTGTTTCGGATGGGTATGGCGAAGGTTACTATAAGGAGGTGAGCCGCCTTGCGCCGACCTTGGGCCTGACGGTGACGACGCATGAAGTCTACGCGCGTGCGGACACCAGCGTCACCGGCCAGGCGTTGAAGGTGATGTCGACGAATCCTGACGCCGTCTTCATTGCTTCCGCAGGCACCCCGGCGGTCCTGCCGCAACAGGCGCTCCGTGAGCGCGGATACACCGGAAAGATATTTCAGACGCATGGCGTGGCCAGCGAGGAGTTCATCAAGCTCGGAGGCGCGGCCGTCGAAGGCGCTATTTTCGCCGGCGAGGCCTTTACCGTTGCGGCCGATCTTCCGGCGGGAGACCCGTTTCGTCACGCGACGGAGCAGTTCGTGACCGCCTATGAGGCGGTGAACGGTCAGAAGCCCAATATGTTCGCGGCTCACCTCTGGGATGTCGTCGCGCTGATCGGGAAAGCTGCTCCGAACGCGCTGAAGACGACGAAGCCGGGCACGCCCGAGTTTCGTGCAGCTCTGCGGGACGAACTCGAGCGCGGGGAGAACGTCTATCTCAACAACGGGCTGTCGAACATGAGCAAGACCGACCACAACGGCTATGATGAACGCTCAGCCTTTTTGATCAAGGTCGAGGGCGGGAAGTTCCGCTTGGCGAAATAGCAGCGCGCCATCCTCGGGAAGACACGATGTTGAAGCCGAGCTTCTCGTCGGTGATCTCGACTCCTCGGCCTGGAGGACAAGGCGTCACGCCGTCAGCGCGCCACGAGAGGGACATAGTGTTCGAGTTCGGGGTCGGGGAAGTGGATGGTTCGGCCAAGTTCCGCGGAGCGATAGAGCCCCATAAGCATTTCCATGACGCCGACCCCGTCATCGAAGGTTTCTGCCGGACTCATGCCTCGCCTGAATGCCTCCACCATATGGCGGTTCTCGTCGGTGTAGCCGTAGATGCCGGCTTCGTCCTCGACAACCGGCATCAGACCTTGCTCGGAATTCTGCTTCTCGACGAGGTCTTCGCCCTCTGATCCGCTGATCGCGCGGGAAAGGAAGACTTTGAGGCCCGTTGAGAGCGAGGAGAACTCCATCGAATATTCGGGACCAAGCAATTCAAGCTGGATGCGCAAGCCCGCGCCGACATACGCCCATGAGGTTGTCGCCTCGATCATCAATTGATGCCCGTCGGTATCTTCCATCGTAAGTATCCCGCGCGCGAAATCTTCGACCGGACGTTTGGTGAAATCGACACCCATTCGCCTCTTGAGGTCGGCAGCATAGTGGGGGCGCGTCCATTTGAGATTGGCGGTCGTGGCGCTGGCACTGACCAGCCGTAGGGAGTCGCGCTTTGCGCCGGGCGCGGTCAGCATGAAGCGTGCGACCTCGACCGAATGGCACATCATGTCGGAGAGCACGCCCCCTCCCTGTTTGTCGCCTTGCCAGAACCACGGCTCGTGCGGTCCTGAATGCTCCTCGGCGGCACGCGCGAGATAGGGACGTCCACTTCCGGGTACGGCCCGCCGCCAGATGATGTCCTTGCCGCGCATCACCGCGGTCGAGAAAAGCTGGTTCTCCAGATAACCGTGAAGCAGGCCTGCATCTTCGACGAGCCTGCGCATTTCCCGTGCTTCGGCAAGCGTGCGGGCGAGTGGCTTTTCGCAGGCAATGGCGCGCAGGGGAGCTCCGGCCTTGGTCACGCGGTGGATCTCGCGCATGATGTCGAGGCGGCTGTCGTTCGGCGTCAGCAGCCAAAGCGCATCGACCTCGCCGGACATTGCCATCGCCTCGATGCTGTCAAACACATGCGCCGGCCCAAGGCCAAGATTGCGCGCCTTGTCGGCAATGCGTGTCCGCCGCTCGGCGGAACGGCTGTAGACGCCGCCGACGCTGACGTTGCGCACGCCGAGCATGGACTGCAGATGGAATGCGGCAATGAAGCCGCTGCCGACAAGGCCGATGCGCAGCATTGGAAGTTCCGTGAGCTTCTGCATGTCAGAGACCTCCTTCAATGAAAATGTGGTGGTTCAGACCGACGTGGGCGTTCTGCGTTGCCTGCCCGGGATCGCGGCCAGCAGTGCCTGCGTGTAGGGATGCTCCGGCCGTTCCAGCAGATCTACCGTCGGCCTGATCTCGACGATTTCTCCGAGGCGCATCACTGCGATCCTATCGCAGACCTGGGCCGCGACGTTGAGATCGTGGGTGATGAACAGCACCGCCAGCCGCAGCCGTACCTTCAATGTCTCGAGCAAGGTGAGCACCTGCGCCTGGACAGAGACGTCGAGTGCCGACACCGGTTCGTCGGCCACCAGCACCTCCGGGTCGAGCGCCAGCGCGCGCGCAATTCCGATCCGCTGGCGTTGCCCTCCGGAGAATTCATGCGGAAAGCGTCGCGCGGCGCTCGGGTCGAGACCCACGAGCGCCAGCAGTTCCCCGGCACGCGCGAAGGCCTGCGCCGGCGGGACGCCGTGCGCGATCGGCCCGTCGGCGATAATTCGCCCGACGCGGCGACGTGGATTGAGCGAGGCGAAAGGATCCTGGAATACCATTTGGACATGCTTGCGGGCGGCCCGCAGGCGGGCACCGCGAGCCTCGGAGAAATCCAGTTCGCCGATACGGACCACGCCGGCATCGGCGTCGGTGAGACGCATCACCAGCCGACCGATCGTGCTCTTGCCCGAGCCGGACTCTCCGACCAGGCCGAGCGTCTCGCCGCGCCGGATTTCGAAGGTCACATTCTTTACGGCTGCGACCTCGGTCTGCGAGCTGAACCAGTCGCTGCCACGATAGATCTTCGCAAGTCCAGTCGCGGCGCAGGCGATCGGTTCGTCCTCGACCCGGACCCGGACCGGCGGGGTCCCGCCGGGCACCGCGGCGAGCAGCCGACGCGTATAGGGATGCTGCGGGCGTTCGAGCACGTCCTCCACGGACCCCTGTTCGACGACGCGACCCTTTTCCATGACCGCGACGCGGTCCGCGATGTCGGCGACGACGCCGAAATCATGGGTGATGAACAGCACCGCCATTCCGCGTCGCTGCTGAATGTCCCGGATCAATCGAAGGATCTGTGCCTGTGTCGTGACGTCGAGTGCCGTGGTTGGTTCGTCCGCGACCAGGATCGATGGTTCGAGCGCAAGGGCCATTGCGATCATGGCACGCTGACGCTGGCCACCCGACAATTGATGCGGGTAGCTGCGGATGATCCGCTCGAGATCGCGCATGCCTACCTCTTCGAGGAGGGCGCGCAAGTGGGCCTGCCGCTCGGTTGGCGTGAATTGTCCGTGCGCCTCGAACGCTTCCATGATCTGGTCGCCGATCCTGATCACAGGATTGAGCGCTGTCATCGGTTCCTGGAAGATCATCGCGATGCGTCGCCCGCGCAACGTCCGCCATTCTGCTGCGGGGAGGTTCAGCAAATCGCGCCCCTCAAAGTGTATGGCCCCTGCAACCGGGCGAATGGCCCTGGGCAGCAGGCCCATGACGGCAGAGGCGCAGACCGATTTACCGGAGCCGGATTCACCGACGACGCAGAGAATTTGCCGCGGATACAGGGCAAGCGAAACGTCCTCGACGGCAGAGGCACGATCTCCGCCGGCAGGCAGCGCCAGCGTCAGCCGCTCGATCGACAGGATCGCCTCTGTTGTCTCGCTCATGCTGCCCGATCCGACATCACGTCTTTCTCATCCTGGTCACGCCGCCAGTGCAATGCCGTCCTTGCGATGGTCCGACGCGCCGAGAATGACGCCCCTGGAAAGATCGACGTGCACGGCCTGACAACCTCCGAGCGGTTCGTCCGCCCAGATCACGCGATGACCGCGCGCAATCAATTCGTCGGCGACGGAGCCGGGAATCGTGGGTTCGAGGCTCAGCGTGCCATCAAACGCAAAGCTGCGCGGCGCATCCGAGGATTGCTGAATGTCGAGCCCACGGTCGAGCACGCCGCTCAGGATCTGCATATGTCCCGCCGCCTGGTATTGTCCACCCATCACGCCGAAGGCGATGATCGGCTTGCCATGCTTCGTCAGCAGACCCGGAATGATGGTGTGAAAGGGACGTTTTCGCGGCGCAATCGCATTGGGATGTCCTTCGAGAAGGGAGAATCCCGAACCCCGGTTCTGCAATAGCACGCCAGCGCGAGGAGCGTAGATGCCGCTGCCGAACGCGAAGAAAAGCGAATTGATGAAGGATACCATGTTGCCGTCGCGGTCGGCGACCGCAACGTAGGCCGTGTCACGATGAACAGGCATGTCAAAATCCGCTGATGCGCTGGCACGCTTCAGGTCGACGGCGGAGCGCAATGCCGCAACTGACGCCTCCGAGAGCAGCGAGTCGACATCGAGCGGACGAAATGCCGGATCGGCGACCAGCGCGTCACGCTGCCGGTAGGCCGCCTTGGTTGCCTCGGCAAGGAGGTGAATGCGATCCGCCTCGCCGAGCGCCGGATTGGCCATGTCGAAGCCGGCAAGGATGCGGGCGATCAGCAGCGCTGCGACGCCCTGTCCGTTCGGCGGACATTGCAGGATTTGATGATCGCGGTAGTCGGCGCTGATCGGCTCGACGTACTCCGATCGGGCACTTGCGAAATCTTCAAGCTGCATCATTCCGCCCAGCGCCTTCAATGTCGCGACGATTTCTTCGGCGACGGCACCTTCGTAAAACGCGGCGCGTCCCTCGCGTGCAATCCGGCGCAGCGTCGCGCCGAGTGCGGGATGATTGAGCTTGCTGCCGACGACGGGTGTAGCGCCACCGGGTAGATAGACCGGTACGCCGGTCTGATGTCGTTCGATGCGATCGGCGTAGCGTGCCCAATCCAGCGCGGCGCGGGGCGTCACCACAAAGCCGGTCTCGGCCGCGCGGATCGCCGGCGCCAGAACCTCGTCCAGGCCCTTTGAACCATAGTCGCCAGAGAGGCGGCACCAGGCATCGACCGCACCCGGAACTGTGACTGCATGGGGTGAATCGTCCGGGATCGACGCCAGCCCGCGTTGCCGAAACCAGCCGAGTTCGGCCTTCGCCGGCGCTCGGCCCGAGCCGTTGACAGCGACGGGTTTGCCGGAGGCGGGAGCATAGATCGCAAAACAGTCGCCGCCGATGCCGGTCATATGCGGATCAATGACACCCTGGAGGGCGATCGCGGCAATGGCGGCATCGACTGCATTGCCGCCACTGCGCAGGATCTCGACCGCAGCGAGCGTGACAGCCGGATGAGAGGTCGCGGCCATGCCCCGGTCGCCCACCGCCAGCGAGCGCCCCGGCACCATGAAATCGCGCTGTCCCCAGCTCATGCCCTTCTCCGATTGTTGTTGTGGGGCCGCGTGGCGAGGGCTGCGGCAGCCGGTTCATCGCAAAGGATATCGACGTTGCCGTGCAGGCGGAGTGCCGAGGCAGGACAAGCTGCTGCGATCGGACCCTCGATTGCGGCTGCGACTGCGGCCGCTTTCTCCGGTCCCTTGGCGATCAGGAGGATGCTCCGAGCCTCCAGGATTGTCGCTATGCCCATTGTGATCGCACGTTCGGGAACCGACGCCGGATCAGGAAAATTGATGGCATTCGCGATGCGGGTGGCCTCGTCGAGTCTGACCTCGCGGGTACGTGAGGCGAAATCCGAACCTGGCTCATTGAAGCCGATATGGCCGTTGGCGCCGATGCCGAGGAGCAGGAGGTCGATGCCCCCGGCAGCCGCAATCTGCGCCTCATAGCGCGCGGCCTCGGCGGCGACGTCGTCGGCCGTGCCATCGGGGATCTTTGCCCGACCGGCTTCCATATCCACATGCCTGAACAAGTGCTGCTGCATATAGGCATGGAAGCTTCCGGGCGATTGGGGTGCGACGCCCACATATTCATCGAGGTTGAAACTCGACACCGTTCGGAATGAGATGAGGCCGGCGCGGGTCGCGGCGACAAGGCGGGCATAGAGCGGCGCCATTGTCGCTCCGGTCGCAAGGCCGAGGGTAACCGGCCGCCGATCGTGCAGCCGCGCGATGACGAGCGCGGCTGCGCGTTCCGCGACGGCGGCGGCATTGCCGACAATCTCGATTCTCGGCGCCTGCTCCTTCATGCCGCGACATCTGCTGCCGTGAAAGGAAGGGCCAGCGGGCCCGCATCCTTGCCGATGCCAAACAACGAGCGATGCACGAGGTCGATCGCGCTGCCGATCGCGCCGATCAGCGTGGCGCGATTGCCGAGCGCGCTGAGCTCGATACGAACAGGCTCGCGCATGCAGCGTCCCAGATGTTCATCGATCCGGACCTTCAACTCGGGCCGCGCGCCGATGCTGCCGCCCATGATGATGATTTCCGAATCGAGGATGCTGTGCACCGCCAGGATCGCGGTCGTGAGGATCCGGCCGATCTCGTCGATCGTCACTCGTGCCGCCTCCTCGACCGCGAGCCGATCGAAGACATCGCGCACGGTACTGCCGGGCGCGCCGCCGAGCCCGATGTAGCGTTCGACAATGCCGGCGCTGCCGATCGCGGTTTCCAGGGTGCCGAACCGAAGACCGCGCGCATCGTAGGGATCGCCCCCAAGCGGCAGGTAGGCTATCTCGCCGGCCGCCCCGCGTGCGCCGCGCACGAGATAGCCGTTCGAAAAGATGCCCATGCCAATGCCGGTGCCGACTGCGATGAAGGCGAAACTGCGCGCCTTGCGGCTGTTGCCGCGCCAATGCTCCCCGATTGCGGCGAGATTGACGTCATTTTCGATGGCGACGTCGATTCCGAGCCGTTCGCGCAGCGCGGCCCTCACGTCCAGGCTATCCAGTCCGGGGATATTGGGCGCGATGGCGATGCTGCCCGACGCTGGGTCGACCATCCCCGGACTTCCCATCACGCCGCCGCGCAAGCGTTGCGCCGATACGGACGCACGCTGAAGCAGGGCATCCTTCATGCGATCGATCTGTGCGACCACGGCAGCGCCGCCGTCGCCGGATGTCGGTTCGATGCTCTCGGCGACGATCTCACCGTGCAGATCGGCAAGTGCGACGTGCAGTTTCGTGCCGCCAAGGTCGATGCCGAGCACGAAGGCGGCGTCCGGCCGGAGCGCATAGGTGACGGCGCTTCTCCCCACGCTGCCCTGAATTTGACCGTCCTCATGGACCCAGCCGTCGCGCTCGAGATCACGCATCACTTCGGAGATGGTCTGCTTGGACAGGCCCGTGCTGCGGGCGATTTCGGCGCGCGATACCGAGCGATCGCGCAGCAGGCGCTCAACCACAAGGCGCACGGATTGCTGTCGCGCAACGGGCGATGAGGGGGCGTCTGGCATGGGCCTCAATCCAATTAGTCAATACACCGAACTAATACCTCGCCTGATCCGTCGTCAAGGGGTGCAGTGCAAGGATTTTTCGCCTTCAAAAGCGAGGTATTGTAATTTAGTTCCATATCCCAGGGTGATTTGTTCGAGATGTTTACAAATAGGTTCAGTCGTGCTTGTCTTGACCTTCAACAGCAGAGCCTTGGAAGCCTTGGGATAGGCGTGCGACGAAAGGAATTCCGTATGAAGCGGACGGGCACGGCGTTGGCGGCAATTCTGATGATCGCATCGGGCCTGGTCTCGGCGAGTGCCGCGACATTGCGGGTCGGCATTCAGGACGATCCCGATGCGCTCGACCCGGCACTCAGCGGCACTTACTCCGGTCGCTTCGTGTTTGCGGCGCTGTGCGACAAGCTTGTCGATATCTCCCCCGACCTCAAGATCGTGCCGCAGCTGGCGGAGGCATGGGAGTGGTCCGCGGACGGCAAGTCGATCACGTTTACGCTGCGCAAGAATGTCACGTTCCACGATGGCACCGCGTTCGATGCAGCGGCAGTCAAGTTCAATATCGAGCGCATGAAGTCGATGCCGGATTCCAAGCGCAAGGCCGAGCTGGCGCCGGTCGCGAGCGTCGAAGCGCTTGCCGCGGACAAGGTGAAGTTCAACCTGTCGGAGCCATTCGTGCCGCTGCTTGCCAATCTCAGCGATCGTGCCGGCATGATGGTCTCGCCTAAGGCCGCCACGGAGAAAGCCGGGGAATTTGCAGCCGCGCCGGTCTGTGCCGGTCCGTATCAATTTGCCGAGCGCAAGTCGCGCGACCTCATTCGGGTCAAGAAATATCCCGGCTACTGGGACGCTGCACGGGTCGGCTATGACGAGGTCGTCTACTACTACGTTCCCGACTCGACCGTGCGATTGTCACGCGTCCGGGCGGGCGATCTCGATCTCGCGGAGCGTATCGCGCCGACCGATCTCAAGACCGTGCGCGACGATCCCAACCTCGCCCTGCATTCCGGCCAGGGACTTGCCGTCTCGCATCTGATGTTCAATGTCGGCGCGGGCGCGAAGGCCGATACGCCACTCGGCAAGAACTCGACGCTGCGTCAGGCCTTTGAGCTGGCGATCGATCGCAATGTCATCAACCGCGTCGCCTTCAACGGCGAGTTCCTGGCGGATAACCAGATGATCCCGCCGTCATCTCCGTTCTACGATAGCGCGCGCAAGGCGCCGGCTCGCGATGTTGCCAAGGCCAAGGCAATGATTGCCGCCGCCGGAATGACTCGCGTGCCGGTCGAGATCCAGTACGAGAATACGGCCGGCGATTCCCGGGTCGCACAGATCATACAGTCGATGGCGGGCGAGGCCGGTTTCGACGTCAAGCTGCTGCCCATGGAAACGACCACTGCCATCGAGCGCTACATGAACGGCAATTTCGAAGCCTATATCGGCAACTGGAGCGGCCGCGCTGACCCGGACCCGACGCTGGTCGCCTTTTTCAGTTGCGCGGGCTCCCAGAACGTCAACAAGTACTGCAACAAGGATCTCGATGCGATCCTGAACCAGGCCCGGGGCGAGGCTGACGAAGCCAAGCGCAAGGCACTCTACGCCAAAGCGACGGACATTTACCTGACGGCGCTCTCGTCGATTCCCCTCCATCACCCGAACTGGTTCTTTGCGGCCCGCAAATCGGTCGGCGGCATCGTCATGGTGCCGGACGGTTTGTTGCGTCTGGTCGGTGTCAGGCCTGTGAATTGATGCGCAACGCCTCGCGCCCGCCGATGCGCTCGCCCTGGTGAGGACCAGTCTGCCCCGATGAAGAGCTTGCTTCTGCGCCGGCTTGCCGTCCTGCTGCCGACCCTGTTGCTGGTGTCGATGATGGTGTTCGGTCTGCAGAAACTGCTGCCCGGCGATCCTGCGCTGGCGCTCGCCGGAGAAGAGCGTAATCCCGAAGTCGTTGAATATCTTCGGCAGAAGTATCGCTTCAATGATCCGATCCCGGTGCAATACGCCGTCTGGCTGAAAGCCCTGGTGCACGGTGACTTCGGCACGTCGGTACGCACCCGATTGCCGATCGGCACCATGCTGGCCGAAAAATTGCCGGTGACCGCTGAGCTCGCGATGCTGTCGATGCTGGTCGCGCTGCTCGTCGGGTTGCCGATCGGGATCTTCGCGGCGCTGGGGCGCGGGACGCCCTTCGACTACGGCGCCAGTCTGTTCGGGCTTGCCGGACTGTCGATCCCGCATTTCTGGCTGGGGATCATGCTGATCCTTCTGTTCTCGGTGAATCTCGGCTGGCTTCCGGCCGGAGGTTTCGTTCCGCCGTCCGAGAGCGTGGGAGGCAACCTGCTTTCGATGCTGATGCCCGCCTTGGTGCTCGGCACGGGCACCGCTGCGATCATGATGCGCCATGTCCGCGGCGCGATGATCGAGGCGATGAAGCAGGACTACGTGCGCACCGCCCGCGCGAAGGGCGTCCGCGAAAGCACCATCGTGCTGCGTCACGCGTTGCCGAACGCGCTGATCCCCGTGGTCACGCTGGGCACACTGCAATTTGGCGAATTGCTGGCCGGCGCGGTGTTGACGGAGCAGGTCTTTTCCATCCCGGGGTTCGGCAAGATGGTCGTCGACGGCGTGTTCAGCCGCGATTATGCCGTGGTTCAGGCGGTCGTGCTCTGCACAGCAGCCGTATTCCTCCTGATGAGCCTGATTGCCGACGTGGCCTATGTGCTGCTCAATCCGAGGCTCAGGTCATGAGCACGATTGAGACGGTGCCGGTCGCAAGTCAGGCACGCGCCGCCGCTCCTTCGGAAATTCGTCGCCTGTTGCGCGAACCATCCGCCGTCATCGGGGCCACGATCATCCTGTTCTTCGTCGTGCTGGCGGTGTTTGCCTCGTGGATTGCGCCGTACGATCCAAACTCGCCGGACTGGATGGCGATTCGCGCGGCACCCGGTGCGGCACATTGGTTCGGCACCGACGATCTCGGTCGGGACGTGCTGTCGCGCGTGATCTTCGGCACGCAAGCCTCGCTTTCCGCCGGCATCGTCTCCGTGACGGTCGCGGTGCTGATCGGCCTTCCGTTTGGTCTCATGGCCGGCTATTTCGGCGGCCTCACCGACATGGTGATCTCGCGCTTCGCCGATGCGCTGCTCGCTTGCCCCTTTCTGGTGCTGGCGATTGCGCTCGCCGCGTTCCTGGGCCCCAGCCTGCAAAATGCGATGATTGCCATCGGCATTTCCGCCGTGCCGGTGTTCGTTCGTGTCGCGCGTGCCGAGACGCTGGTTGTCTGCACCGAGGATTACATCGCGGCGGCCCGGTCCCAGGGCCTCGGCCATCTCGCCATCCTGACCGGACAGGTGCTGCCGAACGTGCTTGCGCCGACGATTGTGCAGGCGACGCTGACCATGGCGATTGCAGTTCTCGCCGAGGCGAGCTTGGCCTTTCTGGGGCTTGGCCAGCTTCCTCCGGCCCCCTCATGGGGCGCCATGCTTGACGTTGCCAGGCAATTTCTCGGCGAGGCGCCATGGATGGCCTTCTGGCCCGGCCTCGCGATCATTGCGCTCGTCATCGGCTTCAACCTGATGGGTGACGGCCTGAATGATGCCCTCAATCCCAGGCACTAGATGGAAGACGAGCCTGTTCCGCTGAGGACTCTGCAGCGTGGCCTTAGGGCTGTTTGATTTCAGGCGGCGGAGCAAAGCCTGTCTCGTCCGAGCGCTGCAGCGCGCAGATCCGATGACACAGGTCGATGACGTGCTCGTCGTAGACTAGCGTGTATTGGCGCGAGCATTTGGCGCGCCGTTGATCTGTATCAAGCAAGCCGCGGGATAGGGGCCGCTAGGTTTCCAGCAGGAGCGCTGCCCGGACACAGGCCTTGAACACTCTTCGCCAGCATCGGTCCATCGACGGCATCATCCAGCTCGTGATCCGGCTCGGATTGCTGGCACTGCTGATCCTGTGGACTTTCCTCATCATCCGCCCCTTCGTGCCAATCCTGGCCTGGAGTGCGGTACTCGCGGTGGCGTTCTATCCAGTCTTCGGCTGGCTTGCCAAGCGCCTCGGGGGCCGCCCGCGCACCGCCGCGTCCATTCTCACGCTGGTTACGCTGGGCATCGTCATTGGTCCTGCGGCCTGGCTCGGCATGAGCGCAGTCGACGGGATCAAGGATCTCGCGGGCCAGATCAGCAGCGGCGATCTCACGCTTACGGAGGCGCCCGAACAGATCAAGAGCTGGCCGCTGATCGGCCCCCAGCTCTACGATCTCTGGACCCAGGCCAACAGCAATATTCGCGCGGCGCTGAGCGAGGTGATGCCGTATCTGAAACCGCTTGCCGGGATGATGCTGTCGCTCGCCGGTGATGCCGGTGTCGGCACGCTCCAGTTCCTGCTGTCGGTATTCGTCGCCGGCTTCCTCTTTCCCTACGGTCCGCAGCTCGTCGACGCGGTGCGCGGCTTCCTGTTCCGGGTCGTACCGGAGCAGAGCGAGCATTTTCTGGAGCTCGCCGGCGCGACCATCCGCGCGGTGTCGCAGGGCATCATCGGTGTCGCAATCGTGCAGTCGCTACTGGCCGGCATCGGCTTCAAGCTCGCAGGCGCCCCGAGTGCCGGCCTGCTGGCATTCCTCGTCCTGTTGCTGTCGATCGTGCAGATCGGCCCCTTCCTCGTTCTCTTCCCCGTGGTCGTCTGGATCTGGATGGACAAGGACGTGACCACGGCGGTGCTCCTGACCGTCTTCCTCGGCGCCGTCGGCATCCTCGACAACATCCTGAAACCCATCGTCATGGGGCGCGGCCTGACCACGCCGACGATCGTGATCCTGATCGGGGTGATCGGCGGAACGCTCGCGCACGGAATCATCGGCCTCTTCATCGGGCCGATCATCCTGTCGGTCGCCTGGGAACTCGCGGCGGCCTGGATCCGAAACGACCGCGCCGCTGCGCCGAAAAGGCCGGAAGAGACCTGAATCTCCGCACGCATCACCTTTGACCTAAGTCAATCCTCTCGACACCCGATGCGCCTTGATCAGGTGAAGCCAGATCTGACCGCAGGCATGTCGATGGCCCATCAAACGTCGCAGCGGGATTGCGCATTCGGGCAAACGTCCCCGGCGATGACGGCCGTCGACTGACCGCCATGGATGCGATCCTTGCCATCGATGCGAATGCAGGAGGGGTGAACTTCCAGCTCTTCTCCGTACGAGGCGAGGGGAGGTTGGAACGACAAATCAAGGGACGGCTTGACGGGCTGGGCCGCCATCCGCGCCTCAGGGCGAGCAGAGCGAACGGCGATCCGTTGGCGCACCGCACCTATCAGAACGACGACGTCGATGACATCCCGGCGGCATGCGCGGTTGTCGATAGCTGGCTGCGGGACGAATTGGGAATCCAGCCGTTGGCCGTGGGGCATCGCGTCGCTCAGGGAGGACCAGATGACGCCCGGCCGGCCCTGATCGATGACGCCGTGATGGCGCGTCTGGAACGGCTGATTGCACTCGCGCCGCAGCTTCAGCCGTATAATCTCGCGCCAATCCGTATCATGCAGGCCAATCATCCGGCGCTACCGCAAGTCGCCTGCTTCGATACTGCGTTCCATCTCGGCACGGTGGTGGCGAACGGCAGCTATCCTATTGCGCATCAACTCTGCGCAGGTGACGTAAGGCGTTACGGGGCCCACGGTCTTTGCTACGAGTCGATCGCACGAGCTCTGACGCTCGAGGCCCCCGAGATTGCCGCGCGCCGCGTGATCGTTGCGTGCCTCGGCGACACCAGCTCGATGTGCGCGCTGAAGGAAGGCCGCAGCGTCGAAAGCACGAATGGATTCTATGCTCTTGGCGCATCGCCGTCGGACTATTCCGCGGGCGAAATCGATCCCGGCGACGTATTTCTGTTCACCAATCCGGGTGACGACGGTGCGGCGGCTCGTTTTCTGCGAGCAGAACAGGCCGTCGAGCACCTCGCCTACTGCGCCGGCCTCAACGCCGGCCTGCTCGCGGCCGCGCTGGAGGGGCTTGACGCCTTTGTTTTCACCGGCGCGATCGGCCAAGGCTCGACCGCGATCCGCGCGCGCATCGCCGAAAGGCTGAGTTGGCTCGGTGCTATACTGGATGCGAAGGCCAACGCCCATAACGCACGGCTGATCTCGCGCCGCGATAGTCGTATCCCTCTCTACGTGCTCCCGTCCGACGATGAATTGACCATCGCGCGGCACACGTTGGCGCTCTTGTTGAACGGGCCGTCGCCACGTTGAGGCAGCTTCCCGGAAAGCTGAAAAGGATTGGCGGCGCTCGATGCTTCTTCAATTCCTCGTCGGTACGCTGGTCAGCGTGATCAATATCGGAATCCATGCGCTGGTGACCATCGTCGCCATCGGGATCGCCCGCGGCGCGGGTTTGCGGCAAACCAGGAGACCAAGAGCGCACCTGATGGGTGTCATGGTCGCGACAGCCGTGGTGTTGCAGGTCGCGCATACGCTGGAGGTTCTGGTGTGGGCTCTGATGTATGAAGTCGTTCAGGCCGCCGCACCGGGCAGTGATGCGCTCTATTTCGCCTTCGTCAACTACACCACGCTCGGCTACGGCGATATCACGCCGGTGCGCGAATGGCGCCTCATCGGCCCGTTGACGGCTATGAATGGTGTCCTGCTGTTCGGCTGGTCGGCCGCCATCCTGTTCGAGGTCTTGCGCAAGACTCTCGAGCACCTCGGTGTAACCCAGGCGCCTGGCCTTAAATGATCCTGATACCGATGGAGGCTTCGGTCAAAGCCGGGCTCACCCCAGGAAAAGGATCATGGCCGTGAACGCCACCGGCAGCGTCCCGAACAAAACGACTGCGATCCGAAATGCGGTCTCGTTCCACATCGGAAGAGGCTAGCATCGGACGGTACCGGTGTGATGTGCAGTTTGTGCCATTCGCCGGTGTCGGCCCGCTCAAGGCTGCAGGTCGAGGCTTGCAAGCTGGTGCCGATCCAGCAGCACGATCTGACGCTGGGTGTTGCCGACGAAGCCGAGGGCGCCGAGCTCATGGAGCCGTGACAGCGCGCGGGATACCGTCTCCAGCGTCAGGCCGAGGTAATCGGCGATATCGCGCCGCGACATCGGCAGCGCCATGACGCCGGACGCCGTCAACCGCCCGTCCATCTCGAGCAGGAACGCCGCGACCCGCTCCAGCGAGGTCTTGCGGCCCAGCAGCAGCATGTGGTCCTCCGCATGCTGGAGGTTGTTCGTGGTCATGCTGAGGAGGTTTCTGGCCACCATCGCATCGCTTTCGGCCACCATTTCGAGGCTTTGCCGTCTGACCAGGCGCACCGTGGTGTCGACGATCGCTTCCGTGGTGAAGCGGTGCTCGTTGCCGTTCTCCAGGCCAAAAATGTCGCCGGCGAGGTGAAAGGCGCCAATCTGCCTGCGGCCGTCCGACAGCAGCTTGTAGCTTCGCACCGCACCGGACGTCACCTGATAGACATATTCGGCGGGCTCTCTCTCCCCGTAGATTTCGCTGCCTTTTTTATAGGTAAATTGGCTTAAACTGACGAGCGCATTTGAATCGCTGGTCATGCCGAGGTCACGAAGGGAGTTGGGACGCGGCGTCGAATCCGCTGCAATGCGAACGAACATAGGCCAACTCCTCAGCTCATCGCCGAATTGGTCTGTCGGACGAAAAGTCTCGCCGCTGGGAATGCGCCGCGCCGTCCCACTCCCGTCGAAGTTGATTTACGACTAAGGCGGCATTCTCATCCATTGTCCCAAGGTTCATTGTACCAAGGGACAGCGTGGACGCCTGTTGGGAGGTTGTTGCGCGGATTGAGAAGCTGTCGGAATTCAGCAAGAGGTGATGCGTGCCCGGCCTTGTTCACGTGGTGGACGACGACGATTCCTTCCGGACGGCGATCGCGCGCCGGTTGAAGCTCGCGGGCTACGACGTTGCGACCTACGCATCGGCGCAGGATTTGCTGGATGCGGCGCCTGATGACGCGCAGCCGGGATGTATCCTGCTCGACGTGTGGATACCGGGGCTGAGCGGCCCCGACTTGCAGACCCGCTTAGTCGCGGCGGGCTCGACGCTGCCAATCATATTCCTGACCGGACACGCCGACACGCCAACCACGGTGCAGGCCATCAAGGCCGGCGCGGAGGATTTCCTGACCAAGCCGGTATCCTCCGAGCAGTTGATCGCTGCGATTGAGCGCGCGATGGTGCGCCAGCACACCGCGCAGGCGCGTCGCGGAAGGCTCGAGACCTTCCGCATTCACCTCGCCGCATTGACGCATCGCGAGCGTCAGGTGTTCGATCTCATCGTCCGCGGCAGGATCAACAAGCAGATCGCGCATGAGCTTGGAACCACCGAGCGCACCGTGAAGGCGCACCGCCACCAGGTGATGGAGAAGATGCAGGTTCGTTCGCTGGCGGAGCTCGTTTCGATCGCGGAACGGCTTGGAATGCTCGATACGAGCGACGATTAGCTGATTTGTCGTCACGGCACAGTTCCCGCGGTGTGACTTCCCCAAGAGACAATATGAAATTCGTTGGTGCGGTGCTGCCATGCAGGGCGGCGAATGCGGCGCTTTGCCTGACACGCAAGTAGCCCAGGCAAATATGGTGCCGGCGCCGCCGTGATCAGTCATTCGTCTCGAAGGGGCACTTCCTTGCCAGAGCGTGACTCTGTTTTTGTCGTCGATGACGATCCGTCCATCCGGACCAGCGTGAACAGACTGCTCCGCGAGCATGGCTTTACCGCGACGCTCTTCGACTCTGCTGGAGCCTTGCTCCATCACGGCAGCTTCGACAAGGCGATCTGCATCGTTCTCGATATCGACCTGAACGGAAGGTCCGGCATCGACCTGCGCCGGCAACTGGCCGAGGAGGGTGTCACCGCACCGGTGATCTACATCACCGGAAATGACAGCTCGACGAACCGCGCGGCGGCGGTCGCGTCCGGATGCATTGCCTATCTGGTCAAGCCATTCACGGCGCAGTCCCTGATCGAGTCGGTGGCGCGTGCGTCGGCTGCGTAACGCAGCACGGCCGCTCATTCGTCGACATATTGCTCGAGCGTCCTGGCCGGTGCGCCCTTGTGGACGGACGCGAACTGCGCCAGCGGCACCGAGGTCGTCAATGCCAGAAGGTTTGAATCGACGACCTCGAGGGCGAGTGTCTTCCCTGACTCCATTTCCTTGATGATCGCGGGAGGCGCGACGTCGGCCGCAATGCAGGCGTTGGTCAGGCACCAGCTGTAGGGGATGCGGAGGGGGCTGCCCTGGTCGACGGTCAGCTTCGCCGGCTGTTGCAGGTACATGCCGACGGGCACGAAGAGCTGCAGCCTTGCCGAGGGAGTGCCTTCGCGCTCGATCAGGTCCACGCGAACAGCCGTCTGGCCGGTTGGAAACTTGCCGGTGATCGACGTCCGGCACAGCGTCGGCGCACCGCCTGCCTTGAAGCAGAGCTTCTGCCAGTCTCCGTAGACGATGTCCTTTGCCTCGCGCTGGCCGCGCGTCGCGACCTCGGCGGGTTTGTCGGCCTGCGCGGATTTCGGTGCGGCGATGCCGGCACATGTCGCGCTTCCGGCGACCGCGACGACCAGCAGGCCGGAGAGACAATTGCGGGGACTTGGCATGATGTGCCTCCGAACCTGAACTCTATTTCTGCGCGTCGAGGAACTTCGCCACCAGCGGCGACCACAGCGGGATCGCGTCCGGCGAGCCGATGAAGAAATGGCCCTCGCTGCCGAACGGCGGCATCAGATGATATTCGGCGCGGCCACCTGCCGCCGTGAATGCTGCATGCATGCGCTTCGACAGGTCGGGGCCGAAAAACGTGTCGTTCTCGATGTAGATCCACAGCATCGGCACCCGCGACGTGCTGCCGAAATCCGCGGTCGCCTCGACCAGCTTGTCGGATGCACAATTGTTATTCGGCTTGCCGCCGACCCGCCCGCCGCGGCCGGCGGCGAAGGTGATGATGGCCTTCACCTGTGGTGGGTTCACGCTGGACAAGGCGATGGAAGCCCAGCCTCCGGCGGACTGGCCGACCACGATCACGTCCTTTGGAATGATGCGTTTCTCGGCGGCCATGTAGTCGATGATCCAGAGATCGACCTTGGCGACTGCGAGGCCCGCATCATGGAAGTTGGGGTTCGTGCACTTTCCGACCTTGGAAAAGAATGGCCCATAGAGCGCGCGCTCGGGAATGTCGAGGGCCGCGGCGCCATAGCCGCTCCCGACCGGTGCGACCACGAGATAGCCGCGCTTGGCGAACCACTTTGCAGCGTCACGGAATTCCACCAGCGGGAAGAAGCTCCGGTCGGTCGGATTGAGAGAGACGCCGTGGTTCATGATCACCAGAGGGAAAGGGCCGTCGCCGACCGGGCGCACCAGATAGGCGAACATCGGCAACGGCAGCGGCAGAGCCCAGATCTCTTCCTGGATTCGGACCTCGTCCTCAGCCCGCGTTGGGGCGGAGAGCGAGGCCAGAACGAGCAGGGTGGTCGCCAGGGATCGAAGCGTTACAGCCAGAAGCGAGCGCATCGCGATCTCCTTCACCCCGTATACGTAGCGGCAACGACGATCGGGCCCAGCACCGTCAGCAACACGTTGCCGACCGCGTAGGGCACGGCGACACCGAGCACCGGCGTCTTGCTCTCGGCGACGTCGCACGCGCCTGTCACGGCGGCGTCGACCGTCATGGCACCGGCGAGCGCGCCGCAGGTCACGACCGGGTTCATGCGGAGCACGTAGCGGGCGAACAGGGTCCCGGCCGTTAGCGGGATCAGCGTGACGACGATGCCCATGCCGACCAGCAGGAGGCCGTGCGCCTGAATGGCTGTCCAGGCGGCGAGGCCGTTGCCGAGCCCAATCGCCGCGATGAAGCCGCCAAGCCCCAGATCGCTCAGCGTCTGTTGTGCCGCCGGTGGCAGCGCGCCCATGGTCGGGTTTCGCGACCGCAGCCAGCCGCAGACGAGGCCGGAGATCAGCGCGCCACCTCCGCCGCCGAGCGTCAGCGCGACGGCACCGACTTTGAAACTTGTAAGGCCGGCCAACAGACCGACGGCAATGCCTGCGGTGAGGAAAGCAATATCGGTCCGGTCGGACGCGTTGAGGGCGTGTCCGACCTGCGTCGTCGCCCGCGCAATATTGCGGGTGCTGCCGACCAGCGTCATGACGTCGCCGATATAGACGCGCGTGTCGGGGCCGAGCGGCACCTCGCGGCCCATGCGGGTCAGAGAGCGCAGGAACACGCCGCGCGTATCGTCGCCGAGCCGCTCGGCGATGTCCCGGATCGAACGGCCGTGCAGCTTGCGGTTTTCCACGAGGACCTCGGTCACGTTGCCGGGCAGGTTGCGCAGGAGTTCGCCGGCGTCGATTTCGACGCCGAGAAGGGGCTTGGCCGCCACGATTGCCGTGGTGGGGCCGGCAATCACGACATCGTCGCCGGCTTCGAGCCTGATGTCATGCTGCGGCTTGATGTCTGCTCCGGCGCGCACGATCCGCTCCACGACGGTGCGGCTGCCGATCTCGGCTTCGATAGCCGCGATCGTGGAGCCCGCGCCGGTCGAGACGCGATAGGCGCGCGCCTGGAATTTGCGATACGACAGGTTTTCGGTCTTCGGTGGCGCGCCGCCGGCCAGCTCGGCTTCGAGCTTCGCAGCCTCCGCCTTGAGATCGACCCGCATCAGGATGGGCGCGACGAACGGGACGAACAACAGCGTCAGGATGTAGCCGAGCACGTAGGTCACGGCATAGCCGGCCGCGATATTGGCCTCCTGCTGCTCCAGCGTCGCCTTCGGCAGGCCGAGTTGCGCCAGCGCGCCTGACGCGGTGCCGATCACCGAGGACTGGGTCAGCGCGCCGGCGGTCAGCCCCGCCGCAGTTCCGGTATCGAGCTCGAAGACATGAGCGAAGACGAGCACGATGACGAGGCCGGTGGCGCCGATCACCAGCGCCAGGACAACCTGCGACAGAGTCCGAAAGCTCAAGGAAGCAAAGAATTCCGGGCCGGAGCGGTAGCCTATGGTGAACACGAAGAGGCTGAACAGGATGGCCCTGAGGATCGGCGGAAAAGCGAAGCTTCCGAGTTGTCCGATCAGGACGGCGACGATCAGCACACAGGCGGTCGTTCCGATCGAGAAGCCGCGAATCTTGATCCGGCCGAGGAGGGAGCCGATAGCAATGGCCAGCAGCAGGAAGATTTCCGGAGCGGTGGAGATGATCCACCTGACGGTTTCCATGGTCGCAATTCCCCCGGTGCTTTGGCCGATTTGATTTGCGGGGAAGGGAGATTGCTTGATCCAGATCAAGCCTTGCCGGCGGCAGGGCGCCGCCTATGCGCGCATGCAGAACCTGCGACGGCCCGCATTGTCAGCATGAGCACCCTGGATGTCGTAGCCGATGCGGTGCGCCGCGATGAGACGGTCGAGATCGTCCTGCTGCTGGCTTTCGCCGGCGGCTATATCGATGCCTATACCTGGATCATCCACGGCGTGATGGCCAATGCCCAGACCGCCAACCTGATCCTTCTCTGGGTCTATGCGACCGCCGGCGACTGGGCGAAGGCGTTTCACTTCGTGCCGCCGATGCTGGCCTTCGCGGTTGGCATCGTGATCGCCGCCTGGCTGCGCCGCGCTGCCGGCGAACGGGCCAGCGCGATCAGCACGCTGATCGAGATTCTGCTCTTGATCGCGATCGGCATTCTGCACAATCGGCTGCCGGATATCGCCGGTACGCTCGGCATTTCGCTCGTTGCCGCGATGCAGACCGCGATCTTCACAAAGGTCGAGGGTGTGGTCTGTAGCACGGTGATGATTACCGGCAACATGCGCCAGGCGATCGAAAACATTTTTGCGGCTGCGTCCGGAGGCGCGCCGCCGCGAACGCTGCGCCGTTCGGGCATCTTCGTCGGCCTGTGCGCGGTGTTCGGCCTTGGCGCCGCTGTCGGGGCCCTTGCCACCAAAGGCATCCCGGATCTCGCGCTCGGCGTTCCCGTGATCGTGCTGCTGATCGTGCTGTTGCGGTGCGAGGTGCCGCATCACGAGGTGGTGCGGTGAGCGCGCCGTCCGAACCCGGATGGACCCGGTTCTTTCCGCCGGCCTCCTGGCTTGCTGGCTACCGGCGCGAATGGTTGCCCTTCGACGCCGTCGCCGGTGTGACGCTCGCCGCTTACGCCATCCCGGTCTCGCTGGCTTATGCGGCGCTCGCCGGTCTCGCGCCACAGGTCGGTGTCTACGGCTACATGCTCGGCGGCATCGGCTACGCTCTGCTCGGGTCGTCACGCCAGCTCGCGATCGGCCCGACTTCGGCGATCTCGCTGATGATCGCCGGGACAGTCGGCGCGCTGGCCGGCGGGGATGCGGTGCGCTATGCGCAGATCGCAAGCCTGGCGGCCTTCGCGGTGGCGGTGCTGTGCTTCATCGCCTGGCTGTTCAAGCTCAGCGTGCTCGTCCGCCTTGTCAGCGACAGCATTCTGGTTGGCTTCAAGGCTGGTGCCGGGCTCACCATCATCATGAGCCAGTTGCCGAGCCTGTTCGGGGTCGCCGGCGGCGGCCACAACTTTTTCGACCGCGCGATCAAGCTGGCAGGGCAACTTGGGCATGTCGATGTCCTCGTACTGGGGATCGGCGCAGTTGCACTGCTGCTGCTCCTGCTTGGCGAGCGGTTTCTGCCGGGCAAACCGGTCGGCATCACGATCGTGGCGCTTGCGATCGTGGTGGCGACGCTGTTCGGCCTTCCGGCCCTCGGTGTGCCCGTCACCGGGAAGATACCGGAAGGGTTGCCGACACCGGGGTTGCCGACATTCGGGCTGCTGGAGTTCGACGATCTCTTCCCGCTCGCCGCCGGATGCGTGCTGCTCGCCTACATCGAAGGGGTTTCGGCCGCCCGCAGCTTTGCCGCCAGGCACGGCTATCCCCTCGACGTGCGGCAGGAGTTTTTGGGTCTTGGCGCCGCGAACCTCGCGGCCGCCTTTGGCCATGGCTATCCCGTCGCAGGCGGCCTGTCGCAATCGGCCGTCAATGACAGCGCCGGCGCACGGACGCCGCTGGCGCTGGTGATTTGCTCCGTGACGCTCGGGCTGTGCCTTCTGTTCTTCACGGGGCTGCTGACCAATCTGCCCAAGGCGGTGCTCGCAGCCATCGTCTTTGCCGCGGTCTATAAGCTCGTGGACGTGCGTGCGCTGCTGCGGATGTGGCGGGTCAGCCGGATCGATTTCTACGCGGCGGCGATTGCCTTGGTATCTGTGCTGCTGCTCGGCATCCTCCAGGGCGTCCTACTGGCAGCGATTGCGTCGATCTTCCTGCTGCTGGCGCGCGCCTCGCGGCCGAATGTCGCGTTCCTTGGCCGATTGCCCGGCAGCGGCCGCTATTCCGACAGCGCCAGGCATGAGGACGTCGAGCCGCTGGCCGGAATCATCGCATTCCGCCCCGAAGCATCGCTGCTCTACATCAATGCCGAGACGATCCTGGAGACGGTCCTGATCGCGCTCCGGAGGTCGCCAGGCATCCGGCTGGTAGCCTGCGATCTTTCGGCCTCGCCTTATATCGATCTGGCCGGCGCGCGCATGCTGCACGAGCTCTACGACGAACTCGCCTCCCGCGAAGTCATCTTCTGCATCGTCGGCGCGCATGCGCAGCTGCGCGACCTGCTGCGCGCCGAAGGGCTGGCGGAGAAAACCGACAGTGGCCAATGGCTGCGGTCGCTCGACAGCGTCCTGGGCGACGACCCAGCCAATGCGGCGCAACGAAGCGTCTGACGCCCCGGTATTGTGATGCAGAGGGCATCGTCCTGTCCGTCCGCCCGATCAGAATGCGCGACCGTTGACTTGGATCAATGGAGCGACCGGCCCCGCACTCACGATCCTGCATCACCTTTGCCTATGGGATCGGGAGAGCCGCATGTCCAAAGAAGCCAAGCCCGCGCAAAAGCGCATCGATCAGTTCTTCTCCGGGCCCGGCGGACGGGCGGACAACTGGCGCGATCTGGTGGAGGCCGCAAAGGCGTGGGTGCGTGGCGGGGATCGCGCGAAATATGACGCTGCGCTGGCCGATCTCTCCATAACGGAGGAATTTCACGGCTATCCCGGCCTTCACCTCATGGCGGTCCTGCGGGACGCGGCCGCGGCCGGCGATGCGGCGGGCTCACTCGCCCTTGCGACACGGATGATGCAGGCCTTGACGACGAGGTCGTTTCGCCAACATGCCGGCGACGGGAGCGCCAATGACGAGGGCAACGGCGACGCTCCCGATCTCGTGCCGCAAATGTCCGGGCAGCATGGTGCGCGCCGTCCCTATTTCGAGACACTGATCGTCACCGGCCTCTCGTCCGGCAATTGGCCCGCGCTCGCCAACGAATGGCGCAAGCTGCGGCGGCCGGTCGATCCATTCGTCTATGAGCCGGTCATCGTCGGCAGCCTCGAAGATGCCTTCTGCGCCGCCATCCTGAATCCCAATCTCGCAGCCGTCGTCGTCAACGAGGGCTTTGCGCTGCGCTCACGCCATGACGCGCCGGTGCTCCGTACGATGACCTCGTCGGCCGGGTTGAACGACGAGTCCGATGCCTCGGCGCTGCGGCTTGCCCACGTCATCAAGCGGGTCCGCCCCGAGCTCGACCTCTATTTGATGTCCAATCGCGACGTTGAGGCGATGGCCGGAAATCCCGAGGCCGATGTCGTCCGCCGCATCTTCTATTCGGTCGAGGAACTGCTCGAGCTGCATCTCTCGATCCTGGAAGGGGTGCAGGATCGCTACGACACGCCGTTCTTCGACAATCTGAAGAAATACGCACAGCGTCCGATCGGAACGTTCCATGCGTTGCCGATCGCGCGCGGCAAATCGGTCTTCAAGTCGGACTGGATTCGCGACATGGGCGAGTTCTACGGCCTGAACCTGTTCCTGGCCGAAAGCAGCGCGACCACCGGCGGCCTGGACAGCCTGCTGGAGCCGACCGGCAACATCAAGAAGGCGCAGGATAAGGCCGCACGCGCGCTTGGCGCCGATCGCGTCTTCTTCGTCACCAACGGCACCTCGACCTCGAACAAGATGGCGGTGCAGGCGCTGCTCGCGCCGGGCGACATCGCGATCGTCGACCGCAATTGTCACAAGTCGCATCATTACGGCATGGTGCTGGCCGGCGCGCAGCCGCTCTATGTCGAAGCCTTCCCGATGACGGAATATTCGATGTACGGCGCCGTGCCGCTGAAGACCATCAAGCAGGCGTTGCTGAACGCCAAGGCCGATGGCCGGCTCGACCGCGTCAAGCTGCTGGACCTGACCAACTGCACCTTCGACGGCCACATCTACAACACCCGCCGGGTCATGGAGGAATGCCTCGCCATCAAGCCCGACCTGATCTTCCTGTGGGACGAGGCCTGGTTCGGCTTTGCGCGCTTCTCGCCGTTCCTGCGACGGCGCACCGCGATGGGCGCCGCCAATGAGATCGAGGCCTGGATGCGCGATCCGAGATCGGTCGCAGCTTACGAAGCCCAACAAGCCACGCTCGGCAAGAATCCCTCGAACGAGGTGCTGCTCAAGACCCGGCTGATCCCCGATCCGCGCCAGATCCGCTTGCGCGTCTATCAGACCAATTCGACCCACAAGTCGATGTCGGCGATCCGTCAGGGCTCGATGCTCTCGGTCAAGGACGTCGAATTCCACACGGTCGAGCAGCAGTTCAAGGAGGCCGTCTTTACCCATGCCTCCACGAGTCCGAACCAGCAGTTGATCGCGAGCCTCGACGTCTCGCGGCGCCAGATGGAGCTGGAAGGGTATGGTCTGGTGGCCAACGCGATCGAGATCGCGCTCGCCATCCGTCACGCCGTCAACACCAATCCGCTGCTCTCGAAATATTTCCGCATTCTCGGCGCCGACGCCATGGTGCCGGCGCAATATCGCCAGAGCGGCTTCACCGATTATCTGGCCGTCGGCGCGAACTGGGCGAGCGCTTTGAAGAGCCTGGACGAGGATGAGTTCTGTCTCGATCCGACCCGCATGACACTGGTGTGCGGCACCGCCGGTTACGACGGCACCCAGTTCAAGGGCATCCTGGCGAACGACTACAACATCCAGGTCAACAAGACCTCGCGCAATTCGGTGCTGCTGCAGTCCAACATCAACAACACTCGCAGCGACGTCGCGCATCTTGTCAGGGTTTTGGCCGAGATCGCAGGCGAGGTGGATCGCGGCCTCGCCCGGGGCGGTGCCAATGCGAAGAAGACCTTCGAGGCGCGGGTGAAGAGCCTGATGACTGACGTGCCTGATTTGCCGAACTTCTCGCATTTCCACCAGAGCTTTCGAGGCGATGCCGGCAGCAAGACCAATGAGGGTGACATCCGCAGCGGATTCTACGCGGCCTACGACGCGGCGGGATGCGAATATATCAGGCTCGCCGATCCCGAGATCGACCGCCGCCTGAAAGCCGGCCCCGACCTCGTCTCCGCCAGCTTCGTGATTCCCTATCCGCCGGGCTTCCCGATCATGGTGCCGGGTCAGGTCATCACCCAGGAAACCATCGACTTCATGCGCAAGCTCGATGTGAAGGAGATCCATGGCTACGACGCCAAGGAAGGCCTCAAGCTCGTGCGCGCCGAAGCCTTGGCGAAGATCGGCAAGCCCAAGCCCGGCGCGCAGCCGAAGCTGAAGGCCGCTTCGTAAAAAGGGGACGAACATGCAAGGCTTTTTCACCTTCCTGCAGCAGAATCCGTTTCTGCTGTTGTTCTTCGTCGTTGGTCTTGCCGTCTATATCGGGCGAGCCAGCATCAAGGGCTATGGCCTCGGCATGGTTGCCGGTGCCATCGTGGTGGGCGCCGGCTTGTCGGTCTGGGCATCCACCTATGGTGTGAAGCTCGAGCTGAACAATTTCGTCAAGAGCCTGTTCTACTATCTCTTCATGTACGGCGTGGGCTTGCGCGTCGGTCCGTCCTTCATCAACAGCCTGAAGGGCGACGGGCTAAAATTCTGTGTCCTGGCCGTGGTGTCGAGTGTTCTTGGCCTCGCACTCGTCGTCATCTGTACGAAGTTGTTCGCGCTGCCGATCGGCGCCGCCGGTGGCATGCTGGCGGGGTCTCAGACCATGTCGGCTGCAATCGGTTCGGCCGAGCAGGCCGTCACCTCCGGTGTCGTCAAGCTGCCCGAGGGCATGAAGCCCGAGGACGCCTCCGGGATGATCGCGTTGTCCTACGGCATCACTTACATCTGGGGCACCGTCGGCATCATCCTGATCTGCAAATATCTGCCGCGCTGGTGGGGGATCGACGCCAAGGCCGCCGCCAAGCAGTATGAGCGGGAATTTGGTGTCAAGGATCTCGAGGGCGGCGGCCTGACCGGTTATCGCCAGTTCGCCCTGCGGGCCTACCGGCTGGAAAATCCCGCGACGGTCGGCATGAGCATCGCAAAATTCCGTACCGTGAATCCGGAATACCGCATCGTCAATGTTGGGCGGAACGGTGAGCCGCAAGGCGCCGATGCTGACCTCGTCTTGCAAAAGGGCGACATCGTCGCGCTGGGCGGTGCGACCGAGCATCTCACGGAGAAAATGGGCCTGATCGGTCCGGAGGTTGCGGACGCCAAGACGCTCGGCATCCCCATGGACCAGGCGGACATCCTCGTCACCAACAAGGACATGGTGGGACGCACCTTCGAGTCCTTCCGCGACACCGCAATCGCCGGCCAGTTGCAGGTGACCAAGGTCGAGCGTGGAGGCGTCCAGATTCCGGCGGGTCTCAAGACCAAGCTGGAGCGGATGGACATCGTCTCCGTGGTCGGTCTGAAGTCCGCGGTCAACGATCTCGGCGAGATGTGGGGGCGCATCGCGCGCACCAACACCTCGACCGACCTGCTGACGCTGGCGGTCGGCATGATCATCGGCTTCCTGATCGGCATGATCGAATTCCCGGCCTTCGGCGCCAAGATCGGCCTCGGCAACGCGGGTGGTCTCCTGCTCTCGGGCGTCATCGTGTCCTCGATCGTGTCGCGCTTGCGCTTCTTCGGCAACACGCCGAACGCGGCGCGCAATGTGCTGGAGGATCTCGGTCTCGTGGTCTTCGTCGCGATCGTCGGCGTCAATGCCGGCGCCGGTCTGCTGGCACAGCTCACCGGTGCGGTCGCCTTGAAGATCTTCCTCGCCGGTTTCATCGCTTGGACGATCCCGCCGTTCATCGTCTGGGCGATCGGCTTCCACCTCTTCAAGATCAATCCGGCGGTGCTGATGGGCGGCGTTGCCGGCGCCCGGTCGCATTCCGGGCCGTGCCGTGAAGCCGCAGTCGAAATCCAGAGCTCCGTGCCATGGATCGGCTTCCCGGTCGCCTACGCCGTATCGGGCATCCTGCTCACCGTGTTCGGCTACTTCGCGATGATCCTGGCACAATAGTCCGTTGCAACAACCAAAGGGGAATGAACGTCATGAGGAAATCTGCCATCGCCGCCTCCTTGATCATCTCGTTTGCGGCCGCTGCCGGCTTCAGCACGCCGTCACGTGCCGAGACCGGCCAGGTCGCCGTCGTCTTCACCAAGGGCGGCTTCATCGTCGGCGTCGGCGGCGGCGAGGGTGTTTTGGTGTTGCGGGGCAAACAATATCCCTTCACCGTGTCAGGCATGAGCGTCGGTTTCACGATCGGAGCTTCGACGACCAAGTTTGTCGGCCGCGCCCTCAATCTGAGGGGTCCGCAGTCGATCGAAGGCTCTTACGCGGCGGGCGGAGCCGGCGGCGCCGTCGCCGCGGGAGCCGGAGCCGTGCAGTTGCAGAACGGCAATGGCGTGATCCTTCAGCTCAGTGGACCGAGGGTCGGCGCGGAAGTATCGGCTGCGGTTGGCGGCGTCACGATCCGGCTGAAATAGGCCCGGGAGGGCACTCAAGCTAAACGGGCTGCGTCATCGCAGCCCGTTTCGCGTTTCAGTAGCGTTCCTCGACGAACTTCAGGCCGCGCAGGCTCGCCTGGTCGTTGTAACGTCCCTTGTCGGACCGCGGCGGCAGCTTGACCTTCTCCCGCTTGACCTTCTTGTAAGGGATCGTTCTCAGGATGTGCGAGATGACGTTGAGCCGCGCTCGCCGCTTGTCGTCGGAGCGGATCAGTCGCCACGGTGCATGCTTCGTGTCGGTCGCCTCGAACATCGTGTCACGCGCGCGCGAGTAATCGTACCAGCGCCCGAACGACTCGGTGTCCATCGGGCTCAGCTTCCACTGCCGCAGCGGATCCTCGATACGCGCCTTGAAGCGGAGCTCCTGCTCCTCCATCCCGACCTCGAGCCAGAGCTTGATCAGGACGATGCCGGCGTCCACGGCGAATTTCTCGACCAGCGGACACAATTCCAGGAAGCGCTTGTGTTCGGTCGGCGAGCAGAAGCCCATGACGTACTCAACGCCGGCGCGGTTGTACCAGCTGCGGTCGAAAATCACGATCTCACCGCCGGCCGGGAATTGCTCGATATAGCGCTGCAGGAACAGCTGGGATTTCTGCCGGTCGGAGGGCGCGGGCAGGGCGCAGACACGGAACACGCGCGGGCTCACCTTTTCGGTCAACGCCTTGATGGTCCCGCCCTTGCCGGCCGCGTCGCGCCCCTCGAAGATGATGATCACCTTCAGTTTCTGGGCTCTGACCCATTCCTGAAGGTGACACAACTCGACCTGGAGTTTTTCGAGCTCCTTCTCATAGTCCTTCCGCTTCATCCGCTCCACGGGCGCGTCCTTGGCCATGCTCAATCACCCCAGGAAATGGTCACCCCGATGTCGCCGGGCACACCGCCCGGAAAATCGATGATCTGATAGGCGATGCGATAGCCGCGCGGTTTCAGGTAATCGCTCCAGAGCTGGAAGATTTCCTTCGGAATCCCGGTCAGGGTGTTCTCCCAGCCCGCTTCCATCTGATTGATGGCGCGACCCTTGTCGGTGCACAGCGTGTTGGGGAAGCGATAGACCAGAACTTCGGTCAAGCCGTTCCGCACCGCACGCTGGATGATCGTCGAGGCGAGCTTGATCTTCTCGTCCTCGGTCTTGCCAGAAGGCTTGCTGAGGCGTTCAATGAGGGCGTGTTTCTCGGCTTCGGCGGCGGCGGCAAGGCGCGCATATTCGTCGGCCTTCTCTGCCTCCTTGAGGGCTGCTTCTTTCCGGATCTGCGTGGCGCTGGGGATGAGATCATCGATGCCGGGCATGGCAGGCGGCTCCTGTTGTTGCACGTCAACTTTCAGGCGAGGCTAGGTGGGGCCGTTCCAGGCCCGTTGATCCAAATCAAGCAATTGCGCCACCCGATACCGACACTGCTTTCGACGCATTCAAGTGGAAACGCGCCTGACGAGGAGAGAGCGTTGAGCGATCAGCTTCATCCGATGGCCCCGCATCATCTGCCGTTCTATCTCGCACCGGGAAGCGGGGCGGATCCGCTGATGGTCGTGATGGGAATCTTCCTGATCGGCACCGTGCTCTGGGTCGGTACTCTTTATTGGAAATTGCACAGCCTGCCCGAGCGAATGGCGCACAAGTCGCAGAAACTGCAATTCGAATTCGTAGCCGTGCTCGGCCTGATCTCGCTCTTCACGCACATGCACATCTTCTGGATCGCAGGCCTGCTGCTGGCCATGATCGACATTCCCGACTTCGGCGGTCCGCTGCGCAGCATCGCCGATTCCGTGGAGAAGATCGCGGATGCGACGCCCGAAGACAGCGACGCGGCCACGCAGGCCAGCCCGCGACCTACAGGTGGCGACACGCCGCCCCCAGAAAAGCCGGGGCCCGCGAAGGAGAAGGAGCACAGCCATGTTTGAGCTGATGTTCTGCTCGCTGCTGACGATCCTGCCCGACTATCTCTACCGCCGCTACGTCCAGGGCAAGCGCTTTGGCAAGGAGATCACCTTCTTCTCCATCTGGTACGAGCTGCGCTGGGGCATTACCGGCTGCCTGATGCTGACGGTGTCGCTGATCACCATGATCTTCTATTTCCATCCGTCGACATCCAACGCGACGCTTTATTTCCGCACCGTGCCGATCCTGCCCGAAGGCTCGGGCCGCGTGGCCGAGGTCAAGTTCGGCTTCAGCGCGCCGGTGAAGAAGGGCGACGTGCTGTTCACGCTCGACGCCTCGAAGCAGCAGGCCGCATTTGAGACCGCCAGGCGCAAGATTGCCGAAGTCGATGCCGCCATGCAGACGGCACAAGCTGACGTGGCCAAGGCCGAGGCGCAGATCGGCGAAGCGAAGGCGAATTACCAGCAGGCCAAGGACGAGCTCGACGTCAAGACCGAGCTGCAGCGCCGAAATCCCGGGATCGTGCCGCAGCGCGATATCGAAAAGCTCCAGGTGCTGGTCGACCAGCGCCAGTCCGGCATCGATGCCGCGACGGCCGCGCGGCAGTCGGCGGCCTTGCAGGTTTCGACCTCGCTTCCAGCGCAGAAGGCGAGTGCCGAGGCGACGCTTGATCAGGCCCAGGTCGATCTCGACAAGACACTAGTCCGCGCCGGCGTCGACGGGCGCGTCGAGCAGTTCCTTGTGCGCCCCGGCGACGTCGTCAACCAGTTGATGCGGCCGGCGGGAATCCTGATTCCGACGGAGGCCGGCCGATCGGTCCTTCAGGCCGGCTTCGGTCAGATCGAGGCCCAGGTGATGAAGACCGGCATGGTGGCGGAGGCGACCTGCATCTCGAGGCCGTGGGTCATCATCCCGATGGTGATCACGACGGTGCAGGACTACATCGCCACCGGCCAGTTCCGCTCCGGCGAGCAGTTGCTGGAAGCGCAGAACGCCGTTCGGCCCGGCACGATCCTGGTGTTCCTGGAGCCGCTCTACAAAGGCGGCCTCGAGGGCGTGACGCCGGGCTCGAGCTGCATCGTCAACGCCTACACCAGCAATCACGAAGAGATTTCCGCCAAGGACACGCCGACCAGCCGGAAGATCGCGCTGCACGTCGTCGACGGCGTCGGCCTGGTCCATGCCCTGCTGCTGCGCATACAGGCGTTGCTGCTGCCGATCCAGACGCTGGTGCTGAGCGGGCACTGACGTGCCAGATTGGATCGTTTCGCCCCGTCCTGCGTGCAGCTTGACTGCGTCCTCGGCACTGTCGAAGCGGCCCATTTGCCGCTAGAATTGTGGTCCGGAGGCGCCGGAGAGCGGTTGAGGCGAAGGGGAACGGGCGCATGACCATGGCGTCGGTCAAGCAGTGGCTGGTTGCTGCCACGCTGTTGGGTCTCGGCTTGTTGCTCGCCGCGTGCATGCTGTCCGGGCCCGCGCGAGCCGCTGAGCCCGGCTCGGCTGCGCGCAGCGAGCCAAAGCGCGTGCTGATCCTGCACTCCTTCGGCCGCGAGTTTCGCCCCTGGAGTGAATATGCGCGGAGCATCAAGGCCGAGCTCGAGCGGCAATCGCCCTGGCCGCTCGACGTCCAGGAGCACACGCTGCTCACCGCCCGTTTCAACAGTCCGGGCCCCGAAGCGCCTTTCGTCGATTATCTCGGTTCGCTCTACCAGGGTAAGCCGCCCGATATCGTGCTGAGCATCGGCGCACCTGCGGCGCGGTTCGTGCAGAGATACCGTGCGAAGCTCTTTCCGGAAACGCCGACGGTGCTGACCGTCGTCGAACAACGGCTGGTGAACCGCCTGGACCTCACCGACAATGACGTGGTCGTGTCCGTCCGCAATGATTTCGTGGCGGCCTTCGAGAACATTCTCAAGCTCTTGCCCGATACGAAAACGGTCGCCGTTGTGGTCGGTGCCTCGCCCCTCGAGAAATTCTGGATCGACGAGGTGAAGCGGGAGTTGAAACCGCTGGAAGGCCGGCTCGAGCTCGTCTGGTACTCGGACCTGCCGTTTGAGGAGATCCTGAAGCGCGCATCGGTGCTTCCGCCTCATTCCGCGCTGTTCTGGGGACTGATGTTGGTCGATGCCGGCGGCATTGTCCACGAGGGCGATATCGCCCTGCACAGGCTGCATGCTGTCGCGAACGCGCCGATCTTCTCGTATCAGGAGCCTTTCTTCGGCGACGCCAGCGTCGGCGGGCCCATGCACTCCGTCGCCGAAACCAGTTCGAAGACCGTCAGTGCCGCGATCCGGATCCTCGGCGGCGAGAAGCCGGCCCGCATCAAATACGAGCCGATCGGGTTCGGGACGCCGAAATATGATTGGCGGGAGTTGCAGCGCTGGGGGATCAGCGAGAGCAGTCTGCCGCCGGGCAGCGAAATCCTGTTTCGTGAGTCGACCGTCTGGGATCGCTATCGCTGGCAGATGCTGCTGATCGCGGCGGTGATTTTGATACAGGCCGGGTTCATCAGCGGGCTTCTGCACGAGCGCCATCGCCGTCAATTGGCCGAGATCGAGTCGCGACAGCGCCTGACCGAACTCGCCCACGCCAATCGGTACTCGGCCGTCGGCGAGTTGACGACGTCGATTGCCCACGAGCTGAACCAGCCGCTCGGCTCCATTCTGACCAATGCCGAGACGGCGGAGCTCATGCTCAAAGCCACTTCACCCGACATCAACGAGATTCGCCAGATTCTAGCCGACATCAGGCGCGACGATCAGCGGGCGTCCGAGGTCATCCGCAGGCTTCGCAGCGTTCTGAAGAAGCGGCCGTTTGAAATCAAGGACACCGAACTGAACGACACGGTACGGGAAGCGATTGGCCTGGTGACAGCGCTCGCCGACGGGCGCCGGATCACGCTGGCTTACGCGCCAGCCGCTGCGGAGCTGCACGTCAAGGGTGACCCCGTGCAGCTGCAGCAGGTCGTTCTCAACCTGATCATCAATGCGTTGGATGCGGTCTCCGACGCGGACATGAAGAAGCGCGAGGTCAGCGTATCGACCGGACGCGCCGGAGGCCACGCCGAGATCCGGATCGCCGACACCGGTTCGGGTATTGCGGTCGGCGACCTCGCGAAAGTCTTCAATCCATTCTTCACGACCAAGCCTCAGGGCATGGGTATGGGGCTTGCAATCGTCAAGACCATCGTCGAGGCCCATCACGGCACCATAGCCGCCGAGAACCAGCCGTCGGGCGGCGCGCTGTTCACGATTAGGCTCCCGATCATCCATTAGCGCGGACGCTTGCGATCCGGCAGCGCGGCATTGCTCTCGCGCCGCAACAAGGCGGCGAAGCCGTCCTTCGTTGATCTTGATCAATAAACGCCAGTACCGCGGCCCGATCTTGGTGGTCGGAAAGTTCGATGGAGGATGGCATGTTTCGCTGCGGCAAGACCCTGTTGGCGCTTGCGCTCGTGGTTGCGATCCCGGTCGTCGCGACTGCTCAGACCGCCGACAAGCCGGCGGCCCCGAGCACGCAGGCGCAGCCGGCAAGTCCGCCGGCACCGGCCGCCGAGGTTCTGAAGCCCGAGCAGCTCGAGGCCCTGGTCGCGCCGATCGCACTCTATCCCGATGAGCTGCTTGCCAATCTGCTGGCTGCCTCGACCTATCCGCTCGAGGTGGTGCAGGCCGACCGCTGGCTGAAGGACCACAAGAGCCTGAAGGGCGACGCGCTGAAGGCGGAGGTCGACAAGCAGGGCTGGGACGACAGCGTCAAGGCGCTCGCAAGCACGGCCGATGTTCTCTCCATGATGAGCGACAAGCTCGACTGGACCCAGAAGCTCGGCGATGCCTTTCTTGCGCAGCAGCCCGACGTGATGGATGCGATCCAGCGTCTGCGCAACAAGGCCTATGACAACAAGAAGCTGGTCACCACCAAGCAGCAGAAGGTCAGCGTCCAGAGCCAGGAAGGCAGGCAGGTCGTCGTCATCCAGCAGGCCGATCCGGAGACGATGTACGTCCCCTATTACGATCCGGCGACGGTCTATGGCACCTGGCCCTATGCGGACTATCAGCCGTATTATTTCGGCTATCCATCCTATATCGGTGCTGGCGTGGTCGCTGCTGGCCTCGCCTTCGGCACGGCCTGGGCGATCGGGCGCTGGGGCAATTACTGGGGCGGCGGCGCCAACTGGGGTAACCGCAACGTCTACGTCAACCGTCGCACCACCAACATCAACAACGGCTGGCAGCACAATCCGGCGCATCGCCAGGGGGTGCGCTACAACAACGTCAATGTTCAGCAGCACTTCGGGAACAACAATATCAGGGCTGGCGCGTCGGACCGGATGGACTTCCGCGGCCGCGATGGAAACCAGGTGCTGCGTCCGAACCAGGGTGCGGGAGATCGGGCGGGAGATCGCGCCGGCGACCGTGCCGGTGATCGTGGCGGTCCGGGTGATCGTGCAGGAGATCGTGCCGGTGATCGCGGTGATCGTGCCGGCAATCGCGGCGACCGGCCCGGCGGCGGCGATCGCGCTGGCGCGGGAGATCGTGCCAAGGGTGGTGGAGATCGCGCCAAGAATGCAGGCAAGAATGTGGGTAAGGGCGGCGGCGATCGTGCAAAGGCTGCCAACCGTGCCGGCGGCGGCGCTGCCGCCAATCGTGGCGGTGGCGGCAATCGCGGCGGTGCGATGAACGTCTCGTCCGGTCGGGCGGCGGCCGCAGCATCGGCGCGCGGACGCTCCAGCATGGCGAGCATGCCGCGCGGTGGCGGCGGCGGGGGCTATGCCGGGCGCGGCGGCGGTGGCGGAATGGCCATGCATGGTGGTGGTGGTGGTGGCTTCCGTGGTGGTGGAGGCGGAGGAGGAGGCCGCGGCGGTGGCGGCGGTGGCCGGCGCTCCGACATCGCGCTGAAGCATGACATCGTCCTGCTCGGCCATCTCTCTAACGGCCTCGGCTATTATCGCTTCAGCTACATCGGCAGCGACAAGGCCTATGTCGGCGTGATGGCGCAGGAAGTCGAGCGGGTGATGCCTGACGCCGTGACCCGCGGCAGCGATGGTTATCTGCGCGTGTATTATGACAAGCTTGGCCTGACATTCCGCACCTACCGCGATTGGCTCGCCGACGGCGCGAAGATCCCTGCGGAGGTGACGCCATGATCGGCCTGAAATCGCTCCATCGCGTGATCCTGCCGGGCGTGGTGGCGCTCGCCATGCTCGGCTCGGCGGCACAGGCACAGCAGTCCTACAAGACACCGGAGGATGCGGCCGCCGCGCTCGCGGCCGCAGTCAAAAGCGGGCCGGGCGACATTCTGAAGGTGCTCGGCAGGGCCGCCGAGGATATCGTCTCGTCCGGTGACGAGGTCGCCGACAACGACATCCGTCAGCGCTTCACGTCGATGTTCGAGGCCAAGCACGGCATCAAGGCGGAGGGCAACAAGACCGCGACCTTGATATTGGGGCCGGACGATTTCCCGTTCCCGATTCCGCTGGTCAACACCAAGACAGGCTGGGCGTTCGACACCGACGAGGGGCGGATCGAGGTGCTTCGCCGCCGCATCGGCCGCAACGAGCTCGACGCGATCCAGACCGCGCTCGCCTATGTCGATGCCCAGAATGAATACGCCGACAAGGATCGCGGCGAGGGCGCCGGTGTCTACGCGCAACGCTTCCTTTCCACGCCCGGCAAGAAGGACGGCCTGTTCTGGCGTGACGACAGTGATCCGAGCCCGCTCGGCGCGCTGGTCGCGGAGGCCTCGGCCGAAGGCTACAAGCAAGGCACAGGCGAGGGACCCGCGCCTTATCACGGCTACTACTTCCGAATACTGAAAGGCCAGGGTTCCGACGCGCCCGGTGGCGCGCTCAACTACGTCGTCAAAGGCAAGATGATCGGGGGCTTCGGACTGATCGCCTGGCCCGCCGAATACGGTATTCCGGCGTGATGACGTTTCTCGTCAATCATGCCGGCACCGTCTACCAGAAGGATCTCGGCAACCGCACGGCGGTCATCGCCGAGCGCACCACGCTGTTCGATCCCGACCAGACCTGGAAGAAGGTCGATGCCGCGAAGCCATAAACCGGGACGCATGCGGCGCGCGATCGCAATCGGCTTTACGGCGCTCGTGGTGCTCCTGCTCGCAATGCCGACGACGCCCTCGTTGGCGCAAGCGAGCGGCCATGTCCAGGTGAGGTTCGTCAAGGCTGGCCTGCTGGTCGGAGGCGGCACCGGCAGTGGCGTGCTGAACTACCGCGGTCGGAACTATCCCTTCAAGGTCTCCGGCTTGAGCGTCGGCATCACGGCCGGTGCGACCGTCGGCAGATTTGATGGCCGGGCGTCGGGCATTCGCGATGTCGGCGATTTCGTCGGCACCTATAGCTCCGTCGGCGGCGGCTTCGCACTCGTCGGCGGCGTCAACGGCGCCCATCTGCGCAACGAAAAGGGCGTGACGATCGTGCTGCAAGGCCCGAAGGCCGGACTTGAGCTCGCCTCCAACATCAGCGCGATCACGATCGCCTGGAAGTGAGTGCCTCGAGCCTGGGGTTACCGGGCCGCGATGGCCGTCATCTCGAGTTTGACGCCTGGACCGAGATCGGCCACGCCGATCGCAGCGCGCGCCGGCAGATGAGCTTCCGCAAAGTGCGCCTTCCAGGCCGCATTGAACTCCGCCTTCTCCTTCAGGTTGGTCATGAAGATGGTCACCTGCAAGACGTTGGCGAGATCGGAGCCGAGCGTCTTCAACAGGCGCGCCAGCTGCCCGAGGACGTCGTTGGCCTGGCCCGACATATCGAGGCTGGTGTCCTCGGGGACGATCCCGCCGATGTAGAGCACGCCATTATGCTCGACCACTTCGTGGAGGAGTCCTTCGTAGGGCAAGACGCGCTGGATCATGATGAGACCGATGTTGCTGTGGGGATGGGCGGCATATCGCACATTTCCATATCGATGTCGTTTGAAGAGATTTCGCGACCGGGGCGTCCCGAAGGTCATCCAACAAGATATTGAAAATAAAGAATAAATTGGCTTAAGAATCGCCGCTCGTCGCGCGGTCGGACGGTCACCAAGCTGTACTTGCGCGCGGGAGCCCGGCGTTTCCGACGGCCCTGATCCCGACGACATCGGGATGCGGATCGGTATACTGCCACCGGAATCGACGCGGCAGCGGCTGGGCCCGTGCCGTACCGGAACAAGGATCAGACGATGGACGATACGATTGGCTTTCCCGACCCCGGCCTCGACCTGTCTGACGGCTTCAAGCCCCACACCTCGCATTGGGGCGTGTTTTCCGCGCGTCAAAGCGAAGCCGGGCTCGAGGTCAGGGCCTATGCGGGCGACCCCGATCCGAACGGCATCATCGGCAATTTCCCCGGTGCGCTGCGTCATCAGGCGCGCATCGCCCAGCCGGCGATCCGCCGCGGCTGGCTCGAGCGCGGACCTGGCCCGGACGATCGCCGCGGCCGGGACGAGTTCGTCTCCGTCAGTTGGGAGAAGGCGCTCGATCTGCTCGGCGACGAGCTCGGCCGCATCCGCGACACGCGCGGCCCCGGCGCCGTGTTCGGCGGCTCCTACGGCTGGTCGAGCGCGGGCCGCTTCCATCACGCCCAGAGCCAGGTGCATCGCTTCCTCAACATCGCAATGGGCGGCTATGTGCGCTCGGTGAACACTTACTCTTCGGGCGCATCCTCGGTGCTGCTGCCGCAGATCCTTGCCGGCTACGAGGACATCACCAAGCGCAACGTCACCTGGGAGCAGATTGCCGAGAACACCGACATCGTGCTGGCGTTCGGCGGCATGGCGCTGAAGAACTCCATGGTGGCCGGCGGCTCGATCAGCAAGCATGTCGAGCGCGGCGCCATGGAAGCCGCGCGCCGCCGCGGCTGCGCGTTCATCCTGGTCAGCCCGCTGCGCGACGATCTTCCCGTCGAGGCCGGCGCCGAATGGATGACGTGCCTGCCCGGCACCGACACCGCCCTGATGCTCGGCATCGTCCACACACTTGTGAGCGAAGGTCTGCACGACCAGGCCTTCCTCGATCGCTACACCGAAGGCTGGCCCGTGTTCCTGCGCTATCTCAATGGCGAGAGCGACGGGCAGGCCAAGCATGCCGAATGGGCCGCCGCGATTTGCGGTGTCGATGCGGACGCGATCCGAAAGCTCGCGCGCCGCGCCGCCGGAAAGCGTGCGCTGATCACCGTTTCGCATTCGCTCCAGCGCGCCGAGCATGGCGAGCAGCCGGTGTGGATGGGCATGGTGCTCGCAGCGGCGCTCGGCCAGATCGGCCTTCCCGGCGGCGGCTATGCCTATTCGCTCGGCGCGATCGGGTATTACGGCCGCCGCGTCAACGACGTGCCGGGACCGACGCTGGGGCAGGGCCGCAACGGCGTGCGCGATTTCATTCCGGTCGCGCGCATCGCCGACATGTTGCTCAATCCCGGCACGACCTATCGCTACAATGGCGAGACGCGTACCTATCCGGACATCCGCCTCGTCTACTGGGCCGGCGGCAATCCCTTCCATCACCATCAGGACATCAACCGCTTGCGCAAGGCTTTTGCGCAGCTCGATACGTTCGTCGTGCACGAGCTCGCCTGGACCGCGACGGCGCGGCACGCGGACATCGTGCTGCCCTCGACCATGACGCTGGAGCGCGAGGACATCGGCTATTCGACCAACGATCCCCTGATGGTCGCGATGCACCAGATCGCCGAGCCCTTCGGCCTTGCGCGTGACGATTACGACATCTTTGCCGATCTCGCCGAGCGCCTGGGTGCGCGCGAACCTTTCACCGAAGGGCGCACGTCGCGGCAGTGGCTCGAACATCTGTACGAGCCGACGCGCGCCTCGCTTCAAGCGCGTGGCCTCGAGGCGCCTGATTTCGACGAATTCTGGCGGCGCGGCAGCCTGGTCGTGCCGCAACAGCCCGACGACGGAGGCCGGCTGCGCAGCTTTCGCGAGGATCCGGCCAATCATCCGCTGCCGACGCCGAGCGGACGCATCGAGATCTATTCAGCCAAGATCGCTGCGCACGGCGATGCCGATTGCCCCGGCCATCCGGTCTGGCTGGAGAAGACCGACACGCCGAAACCCGGCGCGCCGTGCTTCCTCGTCGCCAATCAGCCGATGACGCGCCTGCACAGCCAGCTCGATTTCGGCGGCCATTCGCTGGGCGCGAAGCATCGCGGCCGCGAGGTGGCGCGCATGAATCCGCGCGATGCCGATGCACGCGGAATTAAGGACGGCGACATCATCCGCCTGTTCAACGAGCGCGGCGCCTGTCTCGCCGCCGTCCATGTAACCGACGGCATCGCGGCCGGCGTCGTGCAGCTTCCGACCGGCGCGTGGTACGACCCGATGGACCCCGAGGACGACGCGCCGCTCTGCGTTCACGGCAATCCCAACGTGCTCACCCGCGACATCGGCACCTCGTCCTTCGCGCAGGGCTGCACCGGCCAGCTCACGACGGTCGAGGTGGAGAAGTTCACCGGCAATCTGCCGCCGATCCGCGCGTTCGATCCGGTGTAGGCGCGTCGCCGGGACTGCTGCGCCGTAGTGCGAAGGCGCCGGATTACGCTGCGCTCGAGAGGCAGAAAGAAAAGGGGCCGTCCTGTGTGGGCGCAGGGGCGGCCCCGAGTGGCTCGCAGACCCGGGAGGGAAAGGGCTCGAGCCGGCGCGAGTGGCAGGGCACTCACGCCAAAGAAATCGCAAACCGGTCGAAGTGCAGGTGGCGTGATCCCAAGTGGCTTGATCCTAAGTCGCTTGATTCCAAGTCCCCTGATTCCAGATTCCTCGATCCCGATTCACCTGCCGGCGCACGAACTACGCGGCAGCGCCGACCATCCAGTCCATGTCCGCGGCAGGTCGCCGCCGCGGAAGCGCCTCCGTAGCAGGCAGAACAGCCCTGCTGGCCAGACGCCAGCGTGCCGGTGACTCGCCGCTGATGCGCTTGAACACGGTCGAGAAATGCGCCTGGGTGCTGAAGCCGACGGCAAGCGCGATCTCCGCCAGCGGCCGCTCGGTCGTCGTGAGCAAGGTCTTCGCATGCTCGACGCGATGATTGAGCAGATATTCGCGTGGACGGTAGCCGGTCGCGGCGCGGAACTGTGCCGCGAAATGCATCCTCGAGAGGCCCGCGACATTGGCGAGCTCTGACAGGCTGATGCAGCGATCAAAGTGATCGGCGATATATTGCTCGACGCGGCGTAGCCGCCATTTCGGCAAGGCATTGACTTTTGAGCGTGGCAGCTCGAGCCGAGTCAGATGCATCGCAAGGGTCTCGCCGATGCAGCGCGCGAACTGCTGGTCCGCGGTATCGCCATGCTCGGTCAGTGCCTTCGCGAGCTCGGCTGCGAGCGGGTCGCGCAGCAGGACGAGGTCGTTGAGGCCCTCGGTCGCCGGTCGCGCCGCCGAAAAATGATCGGTGGAGATGTGGAAGTGCAGGAAAGCGCTGGGCGACTGGAATTGCACGCCGAGAAGCTTCGATGGCGCACTGACGTACAGCGTGCCCGCGGGCATGGTGCCGTCGAAGATGATCTGACGGTCCCGCGTCAGCTTTACCCGAGCGGTCTTCAGGGCGATGGCGACGAAATAGCGGTCCGCCGGCGTCGTCGCTTCGTGCGACGAGGTGGTCCGAGAATCCTCCCATCGCGAAATCGTGATGTCCGCGTCCAGGCCGCGGTCGATCTTGCGCCATCCGCTTTCCTGCGCGATTGCTCGCATCCCGTGCGAAGCCTCGCGATCACACCGGCTGGTAGGAAATTCGATCCAGGCATGCGCTGCTTGCAAGTCATTGAACATCGCTCGTCCTCTCCTGGCCTCGTCGCCGCTTGCAGCGATCGGCCAACTCTCAGTGCTTTCCACGATCAGAGGATAGGCGTGAGCCAGGCAAGAAGCCCGTTAGTGATGATTAGGAGGTGTTAGATTTTGTGCGAGCGCCTGTAGTGTGACAGCCCGCCGCAGGACGTTTGATTTTGTCCAGCTTTTCAATTATTTGCGCAGATCTGTGCGGTGTGAGGACATTGCAGAACATCGCGCGGCGATCGATGTGCCGGTGTGAGGCCGGCACGGTGCCTTGCTGGACCGCGCATCGACGGCGGGTATAGTCGCCGCGCATTTGAATGAAATGGCCGTCAAGATGAGTCAGAAGTGACCGAACCCCCGGCAGGACATGGCTCGCCCGGCAATGGCGCCGGGGCGAGCCTTGATTTCGACGCAGTCTCGTTCGGACCGTTTTCGCTGCGGTCGCGGTTGCTCGAGAGGGACGGAGCGCCGGTCAAGCTCGGCAGCCGCGCGATGGACATTCTGCGCCTGCTCCTCAGCCGTGCCGGCGACGTGGTGCCGAAGAACGAGATTCTGAGCTACGCGTGGTCCGGCCTCGCGGTCGAGGAGATCAGCCTGCGCGTCCATGTCGCGGAGCTGCGCAAGGTGCTTGGCGACGGCAAGGACGGGGCCCGCTACATCACCAACGTCCCGAGCCGCGGCTATTGCTTCGTCGCGCCTGTGCAACGCGGCGAGCGCAACGCCGCTCCGGCGCTCGCGCCGCGTGCACCTGAAAGAGCGGTGCCGCCAGCGGCCTTGCCGCATCGGCTGGACCGGATGATCGGTCGGGACGACGTGCTGCCCGAGTTGTCGGCGCGTCTGCTGAGCGACCGCTTCGTCACGCTGCGAGGACCGGGCGGCATCGGCAAGACCACGGTTGCGACCGCGCTCGCGCATGACATGTGGCAGGCATTCGAGGGCCACGTTCATTTCCTCGAATTCGGCCCACTGAAGGACGCCACGCTGGTCGCGAGCACGGTAGCCGCCGCTCTGGGCCTCGTCGTGCATCACGATGATCCCTCAGGCAGCATCGTCAATTTTCTGCGCGGACGGCGGCTGCTTCTCATCCTCGACAGCTGCGAGCACGTCATCGACGAGGTCGCTCGTTTGGCCGAAAACATCTATCGCGAGGCGCCGGGCATCGCGATTCTCGCCACCAGCCGCGAGTCGCTGCTGGTGGAAGGCGAGCAGATCTTCGAGCTCGTTCCGCTGGCCGGCCCGCCGCAAGGGGCGCGCCTCAGCGCCGGCGAAGTGCTGGATTATCCGGCCGCGCAGCTGTTCATCGATCGTGCCGCGGCCGCAGGCCATCGGGGCGATATCACGGACGAGGATGCCGAGGTCCTGGCCGAGATCTGCGGCAAGCTCGACGGCATCGCGCTCGCGATCGAGCTCGCCGCCGTGCGCGTCGGCGTCTACGGATTGCGGGAGATGGCCGCGCTGCTCGACTCCAGGCTCAAGCTCGAATGGCGCGGACGGCGAACGGCGCCGCCACGGCAGCAGACGCTCGGCGCGACGCTCGACTGGAGTTTTGGCCTGATCGGCGAGAGCGAGCGCACGGTGCTTCAGCGACTCGCCATCTTCGCCGGACCCTTCACGCTCAAGGGGGCGATCGCAGTCGCCGCGGATGAGGGCGCCGCGGCCGATCGCGTCGTCGATGCGCTGGAGCAGCTCGTGGCCAAGTCGCTGGTGTCGGCACAGCCCGATGGCGCATCGCGGCGCTATCGCCTGCTGGATGCCACGCGCGCCTATGCGATGCAGAAGCTGGTCGACGCAGGCGAAGCGGCGGCGATCGCGCGCCGTCACGCGGCCTATGTTCAGCGCACGCTCGATGCCGGCATGGCGGAGCAGGGCGGCGACCCGGCTTCGCGCCTGCAGGCGCGCGCGAGCCTGCTCGCAGATGCCCGTGCGGCGCTGGAATGGAGTTTTGCCAACCACGACGGTGCCGCCTTGCGCGTGCCGCTCGCCGGCAGCGCTGCAAGGCTGTTCGTCGAGCTCAATCTGTTGAACGAGGCGCGCATCTGGTCGGGCCGCGCGCTCGCGATGCTCGACGATGCCAACCAGGGCGGCAAATGGGAACTCGAGCTGCAGTCGACGCTCGGCCACGCCTTCATGTTCACGGAGCGCAACAGCGAGCAGGCCGAGGCCGCGCTCCGGCGCGGGCTGGAGATCGCGGAAGCGCTCGACGATTACGCCAATGCATTCAGGCTGCTGTCGCGGCTGAACATGTTCTATCGCCGCACCGGCGACTACAGGCATCTCGTGCCGACCGCACTCCAGGCCGAGCGCATCGCCCGCCAGATCGGCGATACCGCGGGGATCGCAGGCAGCAAGGCGCTTCTCGGCGTGTCCTATCATCTCGCCGGCGACCAGGCCGAGGCGCAGGCCCATCTCGACGAAGGCGTGCGCGACGACGCCGCGCTGCGCGGGACCGAGCCCGGGCATTTCGCCTATTCGCGCACGCCGCAGATTCCGCTCGCGCGGGTGCTGTGGTTGCGCGGCTTTCCCGACCGCGCACTCGATTGCGTCCGCCCGCTCGTCGGCGCCGCCGCGCCGCGCGACGTGGTGATGCATTGCATTGCGCTGTGCTGGTCATCCTCGGTGTTCGGCTGGGTCGGCGACTGGGCCGCCGTCGAGACGATGACGGGGCGCCTCGCGACCCATGCGAATTTGCACGGGCTCGCGCCGTACGAAGCCGTCGCGACCGGCTTTCGCGCGCAGACCATGATCGCCCGCGGCGAGCTGGCCGGCGGTGTCGATCTGCTGCGGAGCGCGCTGCCGCGCCTGCATGCGGATCGCTACGAGCTCTACGCATCCGCGTTCGCCGCAGACCTGTCGCAGGGACTGGCTGCGCTGGGACGGTTGACGGAAGGGCTGCAGATCCTGTGCGAGACGATCGCTCGCGTCGAGCAGGGCGGCGGAGGTTTTGACATGCCCGAGCTCCTGCGCCGGCGCGGCGACCTCGAGGCGCGCACCGGTGATCTCGGTGCCGCCGAAGCGAGCTTTGCCGCATCGCTCGCGCTGGCCGAGCAGCAGGGCGCGCTGTCCTGGCGATTGCGGACGGAGATGTCGCTTGCGGCGCTTCGGCTTCAGCAGGGCATCAAGAATCCGCTCGGCGATCTCGCCGCAACCTACGCCCGGTTCTCGGAGGGATTCGAGACGGCGGATTTGAAGGCCGCACGGCTCGTGCTGGACGAGGCATCGGCCTGACAAGGCTCAGTCGAACCGGAAATCCGCGAGATCGATCGACACCATCAGCTCGTCACGCAGCGGCATCAGATCGTCGCCGCGCAGATAGATGCGCCGGCGGGTCGGGAGCTTGAAGCCGTCGACGGTGACGGGATCGGATACGTACTGAGCTGCCGGAAAATTGCCGGCGATCTCGACCCGGTAATCATGCCGGCGGATCAGCATGTCGGGGCCAAAATAAAAATCCTGCTCGGCGCTGTGGCTTGCGATCACGGCCGGGAACGTCGCCCGCAATCCGCGCCAGACCTCCGCGCCCTCGCGCCAGGGTGCGATCTCCCGGACCTCGAACCCGTCCGCCGCCAGCAGGAACGGCGCAGTCATGTAGGTCCAGAGCGCGTAGCCGTTGAAATAGGCGCGATGCAGCGGATCCCAATGCGTGCGCATATCGTGCCGCGCGAACGCGGCGCGCGGATTGTTGCGCTCCGCGACGACGCGGCCGTCCGCAGCCACGATGGCAATCCGCTCCGGGCTGAAGTCGGTGCGCTGGCCGGGCTTGCCGAACGGCTCCACCGAAGCCCGCTCACGATGCAGCTCGATCCGCATCGTGCGCGGCGCTTGGTCCTGATCGACGCCCTTCAATATCCAGAGGTCGCCGCCGGTCACGATCGTGGCGGTGAGCCGCTCGTGGGCATTCCATCGATCGAGCCCGCCATGGGCCTCGATCGCATTCGCCAGCAGCGGAATCATCCGGCCGTTTCCTCTCGCATCGGTGGTGTCGCCCCAATAGAGATACCCCCGCGCGCAGACGGCCGCCCGTTAAGCGTTGTTAAGTGCCGTTGGCAGGCCCCGCGCCTAGGCTTCGGCCATGACGTCCAGCACCGCGTCGGCAAAGGCCTTCGGCGCTTCTTGCGGCAGATTGTGGCCGATACCGCCCTTGATGGTCCGGTGCGAATAGCGCCCGGAGAATTTCTTCGCGTAGGCGGACGGTTCCGGATGCGGCGCGCCGTTGGCGTCACCCTCCATGGTGATGGTGGGCACGGCGATCACGGGCGCCTGCGCCAATTTCGCCTCGTCGTCGGCGTATTTCGCTTCGCCTTCGGCGAGGCCCAGCCGCCAGCGATAATTGTGAATTACGATCGCCACATGGTCCGGATTATCGAACGCCTTCGCGCTGCGATCGAAAGTGGCGTCGTCGAAATGCCATTGGGGCGAAGCGAGCTGCCAGATCAGCTTCGAGAAATCGTGGCGGTACTTGTCGTAGCCCTCGCGGCCGCGCTCGGTCGCGAAATAGAACTGGTACCACCATTGCAGCTCGGCCTTCGGCGGTAGCGGCATCTTGCCGGCCTGCTGGCTGCCGATCAGGTAGCCGCTCACCGACACCATCGCCTTGACCCGCTCCGGCCGGAGCGCCGCGATGATGTTGGCGGTGCGCGCACCCCAGTCGAATCCGGCAATCGTCGCCTTGTCGATTCTGAGCGCGTCCATCAGGGCGACGATGTCGGCCGCGATCGCCGCCGGCTGCCCGTTCCGCATCGTCGAGTCGGAGAGGAAGCGCGTGCTGCCGTAGCCGCGCAGGTAAGGCACGATCACGCGACGCCCGGCCGCGGCGAGCAGCGGTGCGACATCGACGAAGGCGTAGATGTCATAGGGCCAGCCATGCAGCAGGATCACGGGCGGGCCATCCGCGGGGCCCGCCTCGGCATAGCCGACGTTGAGGAGGCCGGCGTCGATCTGCTTCAGGGACGCGAACGCGGTGTTGGCGCCGGGCTTGACGACGGTGGCGGACTTCGCCGGCTTCGCCGTAGCCGTCGTGCTCAGCGCAAGCTGGGTCGCGGCAAGCGCCATCGCAGCCCTGCCGACGAAACGACGTCGTTCGTGGCTGATGTTGTCGGGCATGTGTGCCTCCTGTGGTCGGTGCATTGTGTAAGTCGCCGTCAGCCCTTGTGCCCATCCAGACGCGCAAGGAAGTCGCGGACCAGCGTGGCGATCTCGTCGGTCGCCTCGTCGAGCGCGAAATGGCCGGCTTCGAGGATGTGGACATCCGAATCCGGCACATCGTCGCGATAGGCCGAAGCGCCGGCGACGGCGAAGGACGGATCGTACTTGCCCCAGACCACCAGCGTCGGCGGCCGCGTCTTGCGCAGCCACTCCTGCCATTTCGGATAGGAGGCGACGTTGGTCCGGTAATCCAGGAACAGCGTGGTCTGGATCTCGGCCTCGCCGGGACGCGTCAGGAACGCGTATTCGTCGGTCCAGCTATCGGGGTCGTAGCGCTCGGGGTGCGGGCTGGAGCCGAGGTGCCGCTGGCGCGTCGCGGCCAAGGATGTGAAGTTGGCCTTGAGCGCCTCGAGCTCATGCGCCGGATCAGCCCAGTATTTGCGACGCGCTTCCCAGAGCGGGCTCAGTCCCTGTTCATGGGACACTGCGTTCTGGATCATGATGGCGCGAACGCGCTCGGGATGCGCCAGCGCCATGCGGAAACCGACCGGACCGCCATAGTCCTGCATGAACAGCACGTAGTTGGTCAGGCCGAGCTTGTTCGTCAGCTCGCCCATCACGCCGGCGATGTTGTCAAAAGTGTAGGTGAAGTCGGACGGCGGCGGCGCGCTGCTGTTGCCGAAGCCGGGATAATCAGGCGCGATCAGGTGATATTTGTCGGCGAGCAGCGGCAGCAGGGATTCCCACATCCGCGACGAGGACGGGAAACCATGGAGCAGCAGTACGGTCGGCGCGTCGGCGGGCCCGGCCTCGCGGTAGAAGATATTGAGACCCCCGATATCGATCGTGTGATAGCTGATCGAGCGTCGGCTCGACCGCAGATCCTGTGCCGAGGCCTGCACGGTCGCGCAGGCCAGCGCGGCCGAGAGGGCGAGGGTGGCTGGAATGTTCATGTCATCGCTCCTATGTGGCGTGTCGCGTCGAGACGTGCCGGCGCGTCATGCGCCGGCAACCGCTCTGACGGGATTGAGCGGCACGCTGCCACCGTGATCGCTGTTGTGCGCAGTAGCTTCCGCTCGCCGGATCACATTCGTGAGCTCCGGCGTAAAGCTTTCGTCATCATCCTCGATGTGTCCGGTCAGTGCCGGAGCGGTGCTGATTGATGCGCACCGCTCCGATGCGAGCCTGACTTACGCGGCCGACTTCGCCTTCTTGGCGAGGGCGGCGAGCAGCGTCTGCGCGGCCGGGCCGGAGGAGTGCGGATTCTGTCCCGTGATGAGCTGGCCCGCGCTGACGACGTGTACGCCCCAGTTCGCCGTTTTCGAGAAGACCGCGCCGAGCTTCAACATCTCGTCCTCCACGAGGAACGGCACGACATGGGTCAGGCCCACGTCCTCTTCCTCGCCGTTGGTGAAGCCGGTCACTTCCTTGCCCTCGACCAAAGGCTTGCCATCGGGCGTCTTGACGTGGCGCAGCGCACCGGTCGAGTGACACACCACCGCGATGGTCTTGCCCGCGGCGAGGAAGGATTCGATCAGCTTGACCGAGTCCTTGTCTTCGGCGACGTCCCACATCGGGCCGTGACCGCCGGGATAGAACAGCGTGTCGAACTCTTCCTGCTTGACGCTGTCGAGGCGCACCGTCTTGTCGAGCTGGGCTTCAGCGGCAGCGTCCGCCTCGAAGCGTAGCGTCAGGTCAGTGCGGAACTCGGGCTCGTTGCTCTTGGGATCGAGTGGCGGCCGGCCGCCCTTGGGCGAAGCCAGCGTGATCTCCGCGCCGGAATCCTTGAACACGTAGTAGGGGGCGGCGAGCTCCTCGAGCCAGAACCCGGTCTTGCGTCCGGTGTTGCCGAGCTGGTCGTGGGAGGTGATAACCATAAGAATCTTCATGACGATCTCCTTGAGTGCGTTCGCTGCAATGACGCATTCCCTCGTGGTGGAGGTGCGCCGGCCTCGGTCTCGTTCGAGCGCAACACTTGTTCGTTGCTCGTGAGCCCAATGTTGCACCCAAGGCCGCGTGTTAGCTCGTTATGTATTGTTAGGCGTTGAGAGCAGTGAACGGTTCCCGCTCTCGCGCGTCGCCACCGCTATTCGAACACGGCGTCGAAGATCTCGACGTCCATCAGCACGGGCTTGGCGATCACGCTTCCATCAGGCCGCAGCGTCTGCACACGCCGCAATGTCGGCACGACGATGCCGCCGAAGCTGTCATGGGCCCAGGAATAATGTGCGACCTTGTTTCCGAACAGATCGTGATCCGTCCGCCGCTGCAGGGCGTTCTCGTCGAAGTAGAAGATCTGCTCGGGCGCGAGCGTGATCAGGTTCGGCGGGAACTGCGCGCGCAGCCGACGCCACGTGTCAGCGTTTTCGCGCCACGGCGGAAGCTCCTCCGTGACGACGTCGGGATGGGCGAGCAGAAATGGGTTGGTTAGATAATTCCAGATCGCAACGCCGCAGAAGAAGACGAGGTGCAGTTCGTCCGCGAGCGCAGGAGAGCCGGTCTCGGGAAATGCAGGGCTCGGGTTATCCCAGGTGCGCAGGACCTCACCCTCGAGGCTCTCGATCGTGATCGCGTCGGGTTGAAAGCAGCCGGAGTGTTCACCCCCGGTGATGCCGGTGAAGCGGACCGACTGGGCGCGGGTCGAGCCCTCCGCCGTCACGTCCTTGAATTCGCTGGCATGTCCGGCGCTGGAGAACAACGAGCCGCCGACGGAAAGGTGGAGCGTGAATCGGGTCAAGCTATTCCAGCGGGCCATACCGCCGCTGGCATCAATTACATCGTCAAGAAGCGCCATATCCCGCCATATCCACCGTGAAGTGCCACCACCATGGCGGGGCGGATGCGGCTTGGCGTGTTAGAAGTTGTTAGGACTTGCGAGCAGGTGCTTGGACGGTATCCCGTTGAAGATACTGTCAATTCAGCGTGCTCAGGAGCTCCCTGGCGGCCACGAGATCGCGGGTCTGGAGGCCTTCCTGGTATCGCGCGACGAGCGGGGCGAGCAGAGCGCGTGCTTCGCCCGCTTGTCCGGCCTGGCGCCAGACCCGGCCGAGGCTGATCGCCCCCCGCAGCTCCCAGCCGAGCGCGCACTGCCGGCGCGACAGATCGAGCGATTTCCGGAAGCAGCGCTCGGCCTCCGCGGTGTTTCCCGACCGGACGAGGATGTCGCCCTTGACCCGGAGCATCTCCGGCATGTCGAAGGATTCGCCATGATCTGGAATCTGCGCAATGGCATCATTGATCGTGCGCAGGGCCTCGTCCGGCTGGTTCTCCGCCACGAGGCCCTCCGCCAGCGCCGTCGCAAACACCGTCGTCATGATCCGGTGCCGCGTCGCGTACAGCGTGGCCTGGCTGCGGCGTAGATGCTCGATCCCGCCGGCGGTGTCGCCGCGGCGAAGCATGAGCTCGCCCTTCTGGCCGATGCCGACGGCGTGATAGGGACCGAGGAAGTGCCGCGCCGAATGATCGATCAGCCGCTCGATCAGGATTTCGGCATTGGCCCAGTCGCCGACCCAGAGGAACACGTAGATCGTCCAGATCAGGGAGATGCCGAGGGTGAGGGGTTGTTCGAGCAGTTCGGCCTCGCGAACGGTGTATCTCGCCGCCTCGATCGCGCGATCGGGCCGGCCGGTGAGCCAGAGCCCGCGCGCCAGCGCGACCAGCGCGACGATGCGGTCGTCATAACCGAGATGCCCGATGTTCAGCCGCTGCGAGCCGGGATTGTGCACCATCGCGCTCTCGCAGAACTGCACGGCCTTGTCCTGATTGCCGATCAGATGGTGCGCGACGCCCAGCATCCATTCCACGTTCAGCGCGGCGGCCGGATCATTCAGCTTGCGCGCAACGCTCTCGCCCTGCTCGCCGGTGCCGAGCGCGCCGTGAAAATCCCCGACCCTGGTCAGGTAGATGTGCAATCCGCGCAGCAGCCAGAGCTGCCAGTGCAGATCCTCGAGATCCCGCGCAAGCTGAAGACTGCGTGTGAACGCCGACCGGACCGCCTCGGTATTGCCCTGCGTGAACATCACGGAGACGCCGAGCGCGGCCTGCAACGTCATCTCCTGGCGGCGGTCGATCGAATTCGTATCGAGAGAGACCAGCGCCTGCTTCGTCCAGCGATAGCACTCCGTCAGCAATGTCAGTTCGAGGAAAAACTGGGCCGCCGAAGCCGCCAGATCCACGCCGATCGTTCGGTTGGCGCTATCCGAAAAGCTCCAGGTCAGCGCGGCCCTGACATTGGGCAAATGGTCGGCATAGGGAAGGAAGCCGCCCGCGGTCTGCATGCCCGTGGATTTGAGCGCGATGTCGCGCAGGAAGTCGCGGAAATATTCGGCGTGAGCGCGCGCGACACGGGGCGCTTCGCCGTTCTCGACGAGCTTCGCGCCGACGAAGGCGCGGGTGGTGTCGAGCAGACGATAGCGCAGCCGCCGCTCCGCGGGTGAGGTTGCGATCAGCGATTTGGAGAGCAGGTTCGAGATCGCCTCGACCGCCTCGGGCTCGCTGATGCCCTGGCTGAACGCAACGGCGAGCGCGGCCTCCATCGTGAATGGCCCGACGAACACCGACAAGCCGCGCAGCGTCGCGCTTTCGGCTGCCGGCAACAGATCATAGCTCCAAGCGAGCGCCGCGCTCAGGGTCTGGTGCCGCGGGATCGCGGTACGGCGTCCCCGCCACAGCAGCGCGAAGCGGCTGTCGAGCAGCGAGGCGGTTCCGGCAATGCCATAGGCGTTCACGCGTCCGGCGGCGAGCTCGATCGCGAGCGCGATGCCGTCCAGTCGCCGGCAGATCTCGGCGACAAGCGGTGCATCCTCCTCGCTCAGTTCGAATTCGCCCAGGCTCTCGGCAATGCGTTCCACGAAGAGCTGGCTTGCGGGATAGGCAAGGATGTCGGCGATGCCGAGCCCGTCGCGCTGGGGCGGACAGTCCAGCGGAAACAGCCGGTGGACGCGTTCGCCTTCGGTGCGAAAGGATTCGCGGCTGGTGGCGAGAATATGCAGCTCGGGCGCCTCCTGGACGATGTGCTCGGCCAGCGGCGCAAGCTCGTCGATGATGTGCTCACAGCTGTCGAAGATCAGCAGCATCCGACGGTTGCGCAGCACCGTCAGCAGGCCCGGCATCGGGTCCTCGGAATTGACGGTCAGGCCGAGCGTGGCGGCGATGGTGCTTGGAACGAGCCTGGCATCCGTCAGCGCGCCGAAATCAACGAAGTTGACCTGACCGTTGAAGGCCTGGAGCTCGCGATGCGCGACGGCGAGCGCGACGGAAGTCTTGCCAATCCCGCCAGGGCCGACAATTGTCACGAAGCGATGCTGCGCAAGCTCGGTGGAAATCCGCTCGACCGCGTCGTCTCGTCCGATCATCCTGGCAAGCGGCGGCGGGAGTATGTGAGGCGACGGGACGGCCGGGCCTGTCCGCTTCTCCGGCGATTCGGACCGGACCAGCGGGCCCGCGAAGCAATAGCCACGGCCGGGCACGTTGACGACATAGCGGGAGCCTTCGCCGGCATCCCCCAAAGCCTTGCGCAGCGTCGTGATGTGGAAGCGCAGGCTGCCTTCATCGACCGTCACGTCGGCCCAGACGCGCTTGATCAACTCACGCTTGTCGATGACCTCGCCGGCGCGCTCGACGAGAAAAATGAGAATATCGAGTGCGCGGCCGCCGAGGTGAAGCGGAGCGCCGTCCTTCTCGAGCAGGCGCGACCTTGCGTACAGCCGGAATGGCCCGAAGGAAATCGCCGCATCCTGGTCGTTAGTGTCCACCACGCGCCAATGAATCCAGTGAAGGGGCTGTTGTCCGCATCCTGATCTAGCAGAACGAGGTCATGAGTAAACTGGTCGAAAGTGGCGAAATCGCGCGGCAAGTCATTCGGCCGCACCGGGATGATGCGTGACAAATTTCGCTTAAACGCGAGCGGCTTGGGAAGCGATCGGAACGACCCGTCAGCGTGCTTGACCGTCGAGAGGACGGTCTGGCCGCCAACTTGTGCCGCCGATCATAACAAAATCTTGCAACGTCTAACGAGCAAAACGCGCGCGGTGCATCCAGTATACGCTTCGAGTTAGGTCCTAGATCCAACGGGGAGGCTATCATGTCCGCTATCGGCTTGGAGACGAGCGACCATTTCGTTCGTTCTCAGCACATTGCCAGCCTTGATGATCAGTCGCGTGATTGGGAACTCGTGCTGCGGGAATCCCACCATCGGATGAAGAACACGCTGACGCTGCTGGGTGCGTCAGTCCGCCGCGACTTCTCGCGGCCGGGCACCAGGGACATGTCGGGCGCGGTGGACCGGTTCGAGCAGCGCATCGTCGCGTTCGGCAGGCTCTATCAGCTTTTGTCCGACAGCGACAGTCTGACCGCCGTCTCCGTCGAGGCCTTCTTCGAAAACCTGTGCGAGGCGCTCTCCGAGGCAGTGCTGGAACCGGCCGGCATCCGCTGCGAGGCAGCGATCGAGAGCGGGGCGCTGCCGGCATCGCAGTGTCATCGGCTGGCGTTGATGCTGACGGAGCTGGTCACGAATGCCGCCAAACATGCCTTCCCGAACAGGAACGATGCGCTGATCCGGATCGAAATGGCCAACCGCGACGGCGCCTGGCTCTGCACGGTGGCTGACAACGGCATCGGCGCGACCGGTCCGCTTCAGGGCACCGGCAGCCGCATCCTTGAAGGGCTCGCACGCAGTATCGACGCGCGGTTGCAGGGCGAGGCGAGCCAGGGCGGCACACGCGTGACGATCGTGATGCCCACTGCCGCTTGAAGCTCGCTTCAATTTCAACTCAGGGAGTTCGACATGGCCGGCACCGAAATCGACCGCGACGCCGCGGCCGGGTCTCCGAACACATCTTCGACATCGCGTGGCGTTGATCTGAAGCTCGAGATCGTCGTCATCCCCGTGTCGGATGTCGACCGCGCCAAGGCGTTCTACACGCGCCTCGGCTGGCGATTGGACGCCGATTTTGCCTCAGGTGACGAATGGCGCGTGATCCAGTTCACGCCGCCGGGTTCGGCCTGTTCGGTGATCTTCGGCAAGAACGTCACACCGGCAGCGCCCGGTTCGGCGCGCGGGCTGTACCTGATCGTCTCCGATCTGGCGGCGGCGCGACAGGATCTGCTCGACCGCGGCATCGCGGTGAGCGCACCATTCCATGGTGCGGGCGACGTTCACGCCGGTCCGGACGAGCCGTATCTGTTCGGCAGCGTCCGGGTCAGCGGTGCTGACCCGGAGCGCGGCAGCTACAGCTCGTTTGCCTCGTTCAGCGATCCCGACGGTAATGGCTGGCTGTTCCAGGAGGTCACGACGCGACTGCCTGGACGCATCGCGGGTGACGGCACGACGTTTGCCTCAACGGCCGATCTGGCCGCAACCCTGCGACGTGCCGCTGTCGCGCATGGTGAGCACGAGAAGCGCATCGGCGGACACGACGAGAACTGGGCGGATTGGTACGCCGACTACATCGTCCGCGAGCAGGCCGGTCAACCGCTGCCCTCCTGAGTTGTAATGAACACATCGCCTGAATTCACAGACAGGGCGCGCGCCGATTGAACTCGTCGCGCGCCGAGTTGCTTCTGCATCGCGCGCATCGTCATCGTCGCTCGCTCTCCTGCATCCCGCGGACTCGCAACGGCTAACGCGGCCTAACAACCGATAACGAGCTAATTGCCAGGACCTGCGCCAATCTCTCTTCACGACGAACCAACGCGTCGATTTCGAATTCGGTTGGCGTCACCGACCAAAGCCAGGGAGATCCGACATGACAACGCAAGCACGAGCCGACATACTCAATCCCGACCGCCGTCAATTGCTGAGCCAGGCCGCAATGACCGCGGTTGCCGCCAGCGTGGCGAGCCTGCTGCCGCTGCGTCCGGCAAAGGCCGCTGCAAGCGGCGCCATCCGCCCGTTCCGCGTCAGCGTGCCCGAAGAAGATCTGCTTGACCTCCGCCGCCGCCTCGCAGCGACACGCTGGCCCGATCGCGAGATCGTCGCCGACCAATCGCAGGGCGTGCAGCTCACGACGCTTCAGCAGCTCGTGCGGTACTGGCAGAACGACTACGACTGGCGGAAGATGGAAGCGCGGCTGAACGCCTTGCCGCAATTCGTCACCGAGATCGACGGCGTCGACATCCACTTCATTCACATCCGCTCCCGCCACGAGAATGCGCTGCCGATGGTCGTCACGCATGGCTGGCCCGGCTCGATCATCGAGCAGATGAAGATCGTCGGCCCGCTCACCGATCCCACCGCGCATGGCGCGAAGGCTGCGGATGCATTCGACCTGGTGATCCCCTCGCTTCCCGGCCACGGCTTCTCCGGCAAGCCGACGGAGCTCGGCTGGGATCCCCAGCGCATCGCGCGTGCCTGGATCTTGCTGATGAAGCGCCTCGGCTACAACCGCTACGTGGCGCAGGGCGGCGATTGGGGCAATGCCGTCACGGAGCAGATGGCGGTGATCGCGCCGCCGGAGCTGCTCGGCATTCACACCAATATGCCCGCCACCGTTCCCGATGATATCGCCAAGGCGCTTCAGCCCGGCGGGACGCGGCCGTCAAACCTCTCGGCCGACGAGCGCATTGCCTACGACCAGCTCGACGATTTCTACAAGCACGGCCTCGGTTACGCGATCGAGATGTCGAACCGGCCGCAGACGCTCTATGGCCTCGTCGACTCGCCGGCCGGCCTTGCGTCCTGGATGCTCGATCACGACGCACGCAGTGCTGCGATGATCGCGCGGGTGTTCGACGGCAAGACCGAAGGCCTGTCGCGGGACGACGTGATCGACAACATCACGCTCTACTGGCTCACCAACACCGCGGTGTCGTCGGCGCGGCTCTACTGGGAGAACAAGCTGGTGTTCTTCGCGCCTAAGCACATCAAGATCCCGGTCGCCGTCAGCGTGTTCCCTGACGAGATCTATGCCGCGCCGCGCAGCTGGGCCGAGAAGGCCTATCCGAAGCTGATGCACTACAACCGCCTCGACAAGGGCGGCCACTTCGCAGCCTGGGAGCAGCCCGCGCTGTTCTCTGCGGAAATGCGCACCGCCTTCCGCCCGCTGCGCCAGTCGATCTGAACCGAGCAGGGGACGCGCGCTGCCGTGCGTCCCTTTTCGAACACACCACACCAGGAGTGCCAACAATGAACCGCCCCGTACAGATCTTCACCACCGAGGACATTCGCCTGGAGCGTCGCCTGCCGACATACTGGCGCGTCACCTTCGACATGCCGCCGGTGAACATCTTCGGCCCAAAGCACCTTCCGCTGCTCAACGACATCATCACCGCAATTGAGACCGATCCGGACGTGAAGGTCGTCGTATTCGACAGCGCCGTCGAAGGCTTCTTCATCACGCATTACGACTTTCTGGCGCCGCTTGAGGACTCGCTTCGCGTTCCGCCCGGGCCGACCGGCCTTCAGGCGCTGCCCGACATGCTGGTGCGCCTCAGCCGCGCGCCGGTCGTCTCCATTGCCTCGATCCGGGGCCGTGCGACCGGCGTCGGCAGCGAGCTCGCGCTGGCCAGCGACATGCGCTTTGCCAGCCGCGAGAAGGCGATCCTGTCGCAATGGGAGGTCGGCGCGGGACTCGTGCCCGGCGGCGGGCCGATGGCCCGGTTGCCGCGGTTGATGGGCCGAGGCCGTGCGCTCGAAGTGTTGCTCGGTGCCGATGACATCCACGGCGATCTCGCCGAGCGTTACGGCTACGTGAACCGTTCGCTGCCGGATGCCGATCTCGACGGCTTCGTCGAGGCGCTCGCCATGCGCATTGCGTCGTTCGACACGGAGGCCATCGCCGAGACCAAGCGTCTTGTCGATGTTGCGAGCCTGCCGCCGGATGCCGAGATCAAGCCGGAGTGGGACGCGTTCCTGGCCGCGCTCGGCCGTCCCGCCAGCCAGACCCGCATCAAGGCGCTGATGGCGCGCGGTTTCCACCGCGCTGGCGACGTCGAGAACCGGCTTGGCTTCCATGTGGGTCAAATCAGCGGCTAACGGAACCGCTGTGGCGTTCGGCCGGTTGGAGGGGTGACAGGCGGTCGTGCCAATGTCGCTTTCCTCCGCTACCGAGCGCCGGTGCTAAAAACCAACCTGAAAACCAACAAGGAGAATTGAGATGATCCGCAAGGCAACAGCAGTCTGGAAGGGCACCGGTCGCGACGGCACCGGCAATCTCTCAAGCGAATCCGGCGTGCTCGCCGGGACGCCCTATTCGTTCAAGACCCGCTTCGAGAACGAGAAGGGCACCAATCCCGAGGAGTTGATCGCCGCAGCCCATGCCGGTTGCTTTACCATGGCACTGGCCTTCGGCCTTCAGCTCGCCGGCTTCACGCCGGACGAGCTGTCGACGGAAGCCGCCATCACGCTCGAGCCGGAAGGCAAGGGCTTCAAGATCAGCAAGTCGGCACTGACGCTTCGCGCCAAGGTGCCGAACCTTGACGACGCAGGTTTCGCCAAGATCGCCGGCGAGGCCGAGAAGAACTGTCCGGTGTCGAAGGTGCTCAACGCCGCGATCACGCTCGACGCCAAATTGACCTGATCCAACACAGGGAGCGGTGCCATGTCTCGCCAAGATCTGTCTCGCCAAGATCCGCCTCGCCAGCATCAGCCGGATGAAGACAGGTTCCGGGCGATTTTGCCCGAGGACATCGCTTGGCAACCGTTCCCTGCGTTCCCGCCGGGCGCGCGACTGGCCGTGATGGTCGGCCATCCCAGCGAACCCGGACCTTACGTGGTCCGGGTGAAGGTGCCCGGGGGCACAAAACTGATGCCGCACAAGCATCCGGAAGATCGCATCTACACGGTCATGTCGGGTGTGTTCTACATCGGACTCGGCGAGCGTTTTGATGGCGACCAGGTGAAAGCCTATCCGCCGGGCAGCGTCATCGTGCTGCCCGGCGAGACCTGGCATTTTCACTGGGCGAAGTCCGGCGAATACGTCACACAGGTCTCCGCCATCGGGCCCCTGGGCCTCGAATATCACGATGACCATGATGACCCGCGCTTGCATCCGGCAGCGGACAAGCGCTGACTATCTCGACGAAACGAATGGAGCATCAGATGACGACAGAGCGCGCAGTTTTGGCCGGAGGCTGTTTCTGGGGCATGCAGGATCTGGTCCGCAGGCAACCGGGGGTGATCTCCACCCGTGTCGGTTACACCGGCGGGCATGTGAAGAACGCCACCTATCGCAATCACGAGGGCCACGCCGAGGCCATCGAGATCATCTTCAATCCCGCCAAGACGAGCTTCCGGACCATGCTGGAGTTTTTCTTCCAGATCCACGATCCCACCACGCTCAACCGCCAGGGCAATGATCTGGGCACGAGCTACCGCTCGGCAATCTTCTATACGAGTGACGAGCAGAAGCGGGTTGCGGAAGACACCATCGCCGATGTCGAGGCGTCAGGTCTTTGGCCCGGCAAGGTGGTGACCGAGGTTGCGCCCGCAGCTGAGTTCTGGGAAGCCGAGCCGGAGCATCAGGATTATCTCGAGCGCTATCCCGATGGCTACACCTGCCACTTCATCCGGCCCGACTGGAAGCTGCCAAGGCGCGCGGCCGCCGTGGGAGGTTAGCCGGATTGTCGCGCACGGCCGCCGAGGGCCTTTTGACGAGGAGTGCAAATGTGCGAACTCCCCTCATCGTACGATCACGAGAATTCCTCGCGGCTCAATGCGCCTCCGGCCGACGTCGGCAGATCACGGTCACCGCCTTGCGGGCAATCTCCCTCAGATCGGCGCGGCGTGCGCCGGCCCGTGCGCGGATGGCGATCGTCTGCATCGTGGCGGCGGCAAGGATCGCAAGTGCAGCCGGATCGGCCTCGCGATCTAGCTCGCCCTTGTCCTGCGCCAGGCGGAAGCGGGCCTCGAAATCGGCATCGATCGTCCGCAGTCCCGTCGCAACGCTGCTCCGGATCGCCGCATCGTCGGCGACTTCGGTCACCGCGGTACCGACCACGAAGCAGCCACGCGCTGATCCCTTGCCGGAAAAGTAGATCGACAGCGCCGCGTCATAGGCCAGCATCAGCGCTTCGTCCAAGGGATGGTCCCCTGCGAGAGCCTCGCGCGTTGCCGCGAGGCTGATCTCCCAATAGCGCGCCAACGCCTCGAGATAGAGCGCGTGCTTGTTGCCGAACACCGCGTAGAGGCTCGGTGGACTCATGCCGGTCGCGGCCGCGACCTTGTCCAGGGACGTGCCGGAATAGCCCGTCCTCCAGAACGTTTCCGTGGCCCGCTTGAGGGCCGTCTCGGTGTCGTAGGCGGGTGGCCGTCCCCGGCGCGCCGGCCCCGTCTCGCTTTTTTTCCGTGCCATGTCGTCCGAACCTGGTTGCCATGTTCCACACGTATATTTGTATGGATCGTTATAAAAATCAATGGCCGCGCGGCTTGATCGCCGCATCGGGGTACAATATTTGTAACGAACGTTAGTAAATGAGATAAGGACGAGGACGATGGGTTTGAACTTTGCGCCAATCGCCGGCTGGCTGGGCGATCGCAGCTTCCGCGGGAGCGAGGCTGCTGCGCCGTTGTTCGGAGCGGATCTTGCCAGGCGGCTGCGCCGGCCCCTGATGCTCGTGGTGCCCGCCGCGGCTGCCGTGTTCGGCGCCTTCATGTATCTGGCGCAGGAACAATTTGTCTCGACCGACGATGCGTTCGTGCGCGCCGCGAAAGTCACCATCAACGCGCGGGTGTCGGGCCAGGCGGTCGAGATCGCCGTGCGCGACAATGAGCGCGTCCGGCAGGGCCAGGTCCTGTTTCGAATTGACCCGGAGCCCTACCAGATCGCCGTCGATCAGGCCGAAGCCCGGCTCGGCAGCGCGCGGCTCCAGATCGACTCCCTCAAGGCGACCTACCGCCAGCAGCAGGCGGAGCTGCAATCGGCGAAGGACTCGGCCTCGTTCGACGAGCGCGAGTTCGACCGCAAGAGGATGCTGGTCGCCTCCGACTTCACACCGCGCGCGGTCTACGAGCGGGCCGAGACCGATCTCAAGGTCGCGCGCCATCGGATGGCATCGATCGAACAGCAGATCGCCAATACGGTCGTCGCGCTCAACGGCGACCCCGACATCGATGTCGACCGCCACCCGACGGTCCGCGCGGCCAGGGCGCAGCTCGATCGCGCGCGGCTCGACCTCTCCTACGCCACGGTGAAGGCGCCCGACGACGGTATCGTGACCAAGGTCGACGATCTGCAGATCGGCGGCTTCGTCAACGCAGGCGCGCCCACGTTCTCGCTGATGTCGAGCCGAGACGTCTGGATCGAGGCGAATTTTCGTGAGACGGGCCTGACCCACATGCGGCCGGGCCAGGAGGCGACGATCGACGTCGACGCCTATCCGGATCGAAAATTCAAGGCGCATATCGTCAGCATGAGTCCCGGCACCGGCTCGGACTTTTCGATCCTGCCACCGGAGAATGCGACTGGGAATTGGGTCAAGGTCGTGCAGCGGCTGCCGGTGCGCCTCGAGCTCGACGATCCCGATCCGGCCCGGCCACTGTTCTCCGGCATCAGCGTGACGGCGCGGGTCGACACCGGCCATCGTCGCAACTGGCTGCATCTGCTCCAGCCTGCGCTCGCGACGGAGGTCAAATGAGTACGCCCCTCCCATCGACCGCGACCGGCGGTCATCATGCAATCTCGACGGCCGCCCTGATGGCGACCTATATGCAGGCCGTCAACATTTCGATACCGAACGCCGCGCTGCCGCACATCCAGGCCACGCTCTCGATGGCCAATGACGAGGTCGGCTGGGTGTTCTCCTCGTATATCGCTGCAAGCGCCGTGACCATGTCGATCACGCAATGGCTCGCGGGACGCTACGGCCGCAAGGCGGTCTATCAGACAGCCCTTGCCGTCTTCACGCTTGGTCTTGTCCTCGACACACTGGCGACGACGTCGATCCAGTTCGTGCTGGCGCGGATTCTCCAGGGCGCGGCGAGCGGACCACTTGCGCCGCTCTCATTGGCGATTCTGCTCGAGGCGACGCCGGCGGCGCGGCAAGCGCGCATGGGCCTGGCATTGACGGTCTGCTCGCTGCTCGGCATCAGCACCGGCCCCGCTCTTGGTGGCTGGCTCAGCGAATATTACGGCTGGCCGTCGATCTTCTATGTCAGCCTGCCCATGACGGCCTTCATAGCCCTGACGATGGCCCTGTTGCTGGGCGAGAAGCGGGCAGAGCGGAGCCAGCCCTTCGACGTCTTCGGCCTGACGACCTTCTCCGCCGGCATGATCGGGCTGCAGATGCTGCTGGATCGCGGCGAGCGCCTCGAATGGTTCGCCTCGACGGAGATCTGGGTCGAAGCGATCGCCTCGGTCCTGGGATTCTATCTCTTCATCGTGCACGTTCTGACGAAGAAGGAACATTTTCTCCGCACGGCGCTGTTCAGGGATCGCAATCTCGTCCTCTCGACGGTGATCTCCTTTGCGCTCGGCTTCGTCCTGCTGCCGACATTGGCATTGACGTCCCCGATGCTGGAGGAGTTGCTCAACTACCCTGTCGACACCACCGGCTACATGAGCATTCCACGCGGCGTGGCGCTGGTGGGAGCGCTCGTGCTGACGAGCCTGGTTCCGAGACAGGTCGACTACCGGCCGTTCCTCATGGGTGGAATGGCGCTGGTGGTCTATGCCAACTGGCTGATGCTCGGCTATTCGCCGGCGATGGATTGGCGGCCGGTCGTCGAAGCAGGTTTCCTCCAGGGCGCTGGTCTCGGCATGTTGTTGCCGGCGCTGGTGAGGGCCGCGTTCGGAACGCTCGATCCGAAGCTTCGCCCTGAAGGCAGTGCGCTGATCAACCTGTCGCGCCTTTATGGCAGCACCATCGGCATCGCGGTGGTCCAGCTCTTCTTCTATGCCAACACCCAGGCCGTGCATATCGCGCTCGCCAAGCATCTCACGCCTTATCGTGTCGCGGCGAATGTCACGGGCCCGATCGGGAAGTCAGGTCTCGCCGCCCTCAACGGCATGGTTACGCGCCAGGCGGCCACGGTTGCGGTCATCGATCAGTTCGAGATCCTGATGTTCGCCATGCTCGTCGTGATCCCGCTGGTGTTCTTTCTTCGTAAGCCGCGTCCCGTCGGCTAACGCCGGAGAGTCGTGAAAAAGTGTCCGCAACCTCGATCGCTTCGTCCGCATCGCGCGGCCAGCAGTCAACAAGGAGTATTACCATGACGACCTCCGATTCACTTCGTTACACGAGAATTCCCACGCATGAGTCCGTGACGATTCCCGCAGTCGGATTTGGCACGCTCATTCCGGATCCGCTCGTGACCAGGCAGGCGACCAGGGCTGCATTGGAGGCCGGATTTCGACATCTCGATTGTGCCGAGCGCTATCGCAACGAAGCGACCGTCGGCGACGCGATGCAGGATGCGTTCAGGGCAGGCACGCTTCGGCGCCAGGACCTGTTCGTTACGACGAAGCTATGGAACACCAATCATCGGCCGGAGCGGGTCAGGCCTGCCTTCGACGCCAGTCGCCGGCGGCTGCAACTCGACGAGATCGATTGCTACATCATCCATACCCCTTTCGCCTTTCAACCCGGCGACGAGCAGGACCCGAGGGATGCGAGCGGTCATGTGATCTACGATTCAGGCGTGACGCTGGCGGAGACATGGGGGGCACTGGAGCGCCTCGTCGACGAGGGGCACTGCAAGTCGATCGGGCTGTCGGACATCACCTTGGAGAAGCTGCGCGAGATCGTCGAGGTCGCGCGGATCAGGCCCGCCATGGTGCAGGTCGAATCGCATCCGTACCTGCCCGAATGGGAGCTGCTCGACTTCTGTCGGGAGCATGGAATTGTCCTGCAGGCGTTTGCCGCGCTGGGACACGCGATGAAGCCGAACCTCCTCGCTGACCCCGTGATCACCGCCATCGCGGAACGCCTGCACAAGACGCCGGCTCAAGTCGCCCTGGCCTGGGCCGTCCAGCGCGGCACGGCTTTCCTGACGACCTCAACCAATCCTCGGCGGATCGACGAAAACTTCGATATTTCGACGCTGCCTGAAGACGCCATGCGGGAGATGCGGGACCACATCACGACGAATGTCCGCTTCAACACAGTGGTCGAGACCGGCGTGCCCGGATTCATTCCGCGGGCAGGATGAAGCGAGCGGTGTGGTACGAAGGCCGAAGGCCTTCGGCCGGCCTCGTCAAGTCCGGAGTTGCGCGATCAAATCGCGTGCGCTGCGGATATCGGCGATGCCGGCGCCCTCGCTGAACGCCCCGCATGCACGTTCGAGAATTGCCAGGGCCTCTGCATTCTGACCGGCTCCGATCATGAACCGCGCGAGGCTGATCGCACCGCGCAGCTCCCAGAACCGCGCGCCCTGCTGGTTGGCAATGTCCATGGCCTCGCGAAAGCGCGCCTCGGCGTCCCCCGCATGCCGCGGGCTCTTGAGCAACAATTCGCCCTTGATGCGCATCAGTTCCGGCAGATACCACAGCTCCTGCCGGTCGTTGCAGCGGGTCAGGACGTCCTCGATCACGTCGAGGCCACGGTCGACCTGGTGGGCCTCGCCGGAACATGCGGCGAGTTCGCCGAGCAGAGGAAGAAAGCGCGGCAGGAAACGCGCATCGCCGGCGCGATTGAGCTCTTCGCGCAGCAGCGGCAGGCCGGTTGCGACGTCGCCACGCCTTACGACGACCACCGCGTTGAAGGCCCGTGCCCACAGGCCCCACAGCCGGATGGCGTGGCGCTCGGTGTGTTCGAGCAGCTCGGCGCCGTGGCGCTCCGCGGCCTCGAAATCGCCGGACCAGAAGGCAATCGGGCAGGCGGCTTGCCCCAGCACGCTGCAGAAAGTCAGCGCGTGGCCGTTGGCGCGACCTTCCTCGATGTTTCGGGCGGCGAGCGCCTGGGCCTGATCGGCGAGGCCCTGAAGCCACAGGATGCGGGCCCGGAAATATTGCGTCGATATCCTGAGGTCGAGCGGGAAGATCTTCGGCTTCTCCGCCAGCACATGCAGCGACGCGTTCACGCGCTCGATGCGCAGCCGTGCGTCGTTCTGATCGCCGAGATAGTGCAGCGCCACCGCCATCAGCCGGTCGCCCAGCATGAGATCGGTCCTGTCCGACGAGTTCGCCGCTGCATTCGCAAACCGGTCGGCGAGCGCACGGGCCTTGCCGAACTGTCCGTTGTTGAACTGGTCGATGCACAAGCCCCAGAGCGCGCGCAGCCGGAAGTCCTTGTCGTCGAGCCTGTCAGCCAGCTCCAGGGTCGTCTCGAGGATCGGACGCGCCTCGCGGGCGCGGCCCTCGCCATACATCAGCGACCAGCCGAGCGCCGACAGGAGTTGCATGCGAATGCGATCATCGCCGCCGCTATCGCCGAGCGCGGTGAGCGCCGTCTTGGCGCGCTCGCGGCATTCGGCGAACAGGGACAGGCGGACCCAAAGCGTGACGGCAGCCGCCGTCAGCGCAATCCCGAGTGCGGCGTCGCCGTCGGGCCCGAAGGCCCAGTTCAATGCGGCGCGCACATTGTCCAGCTCCGCGCCATAGATGCTCAGCCATTCCGGCAGCGGCGTCGATGTATCGGCCTCCGCGCGCTCGAAGAAGTCGCGGAAATGCTCTGCATGACGGCGCGCGAACTGACCGGTCTCGCCGAGCTCGTTCAGCTTTCCATGCGCATAGGTGCGTGTGGTGTCGAGCAGGCGATAGCGCAGCGTTCGCGAGCCGGATGGCGAGATCAGCGATTTGGTGACGAGGCTGTCGATCGCCTCCAGCGTTTCGGACGTGCCGAGGCCGTCGCCGGCAGCCACCGCGGCAGCCGCCTCCGGCGCGAAGGGCCCGGCAAAGACCGACAGGCGTCGCAGCGTGGCACTCTCGGCGGGAGGTAGCAGATCGTAGCTCCAGTCGAGCGCCGCGGCGAGCGTCTGGTGTCGTGGCACGGCGGTGCGCCGACCCCGCCACTGCAACGAGAAGCGGCTGTCGAGCAGCGACGCCGTGCCGGCAATGCCATACGCATTGACACGGCCGGCCGCGAGCTCGATTGCGAGCGCAATGCCATCGAGGCGCCGGCAAATGCTCGCGACGAGCGGCGCTTCTTCCGCACTGAGCTGGAACGGACCCGAGCTCTGCGCAATGCGCTCGACGAAGAGCTGGGCCGCGGGGTAAGCGAGCACCTCGGCGACATCAAGGCCCTCGCGCTCCGGCGGGCAATCCAGCGGGAACAGGCGGAAAATCCTTTCGCCGTCGCTCCGGAACGACTCGCGGCTGGTAGCGAGAACGCGAAGCTGCGGTGCGTCGCGAACGATGCGCTCGACGAGCGGCGCCAACGCATCCAGCACATGCTCGCAGCTGTCGAAGATCAGCAGGGCTGGGCCGGTCTTCAGAAATGTCAGCAGGGCCGGCGTCGGATCCTCCGCGCTGATGGTCAGTCCCAGTGCGGAGGCGATGGTGGTCGCGATGTGGCTGGCATCCCTCAGTGGACCGAAGTCGACGAAGAATACGCGCCCGCCGAAATCCGCCGATCTGCGATGCCCGACGGTGACGGCGACGGCGGTCTTGCCGATGCCGCCGGGGCCGACCACCGTCATGAAGCGATGCAGCGAAAGCCCGTTCGATATCTTCTCGACGATCTCCTCCCGTCCGACCATTTTCGAGAGCGGCGAGGGAAGGGAACGGGGAGGTGCGATATTCACGGCGGGCTGAGCGGCCGGCGGGGCCGCGTGAGCGAGCGAGGCGACAAAGCAGTAGCCGCGGCCGGGCACATTGACGACATAACGGGCCGACTTGCCGGTATCGCCCAGCGCCTTGCGCAGTGCCGCGACGTGGAAGCGCAGGCTGCCCTCGTCGACATTGACGTCGGCCCAGATGCGCTTGACCAGCTCTCTCTTGTCGATGACTTCGCCGGGGCGCTCGGCGAGGAAGATCAGAATATCGAGCGCGCGGCCGCCGACGTGAAGCGGCGAGCCCTCCTTCTCCAAGAGCCGCGACTTCGGAAATAGTCGAAATGGCCCAAAAGAAATGGCCGAGTCTTCGGTACGATCTGGCACGCGCCATTGCCCCCGCAACGGGAGTCAAAATGTATTACTTTTTGGTCTATCAGAACGAGGCGTACAGTAAACTGGCCGAAAGCAGTGGGCAGAGCTGGTAGCCCTCCGCGCATGGCTTCGATCGGTCGGTCCGCCGAAATAACCCTTAAGAAGTAAAGGGTTATATTGACATGACAAGGCGATGACACCGGTGCTCTCACCCGGATGGCGCATTGACGGCGGTAGCAGATTGCTGAGACTGGATGGTTCGGGAGCCGGTCCCGCCTCGACAGTGACCACCGACTTCCGGAATTCGAACATGGCTTCCTTCTCGCGGCGACGATTCGTCCATGCGCTATCGGGCGCAGCGGCGCTGGCGGCCATCCCGCGCAGCGGACAAACCGCTGATTATCCGTCTCGTCCCATTCGCCTCGTGCTTCCGTATGGAGCCGGCGGAGCGGGGGACCAGATCGGGCGCCCCTGGGTGGACAAGATGTCATCGCTGCTTGGGCCGACCTTCGTGGAATATATCGGCGGTGCGGGCGGCGCGATCGGGGCTGCGACGGTCGCGCGCGAGGAGCCCGACGGCTATTCGCTGCTGCTCGGCAACGGCAGCACGCAGGTCATCATTCCCCTGACCTCGAAAAATCCCGGCTATTCCGTCGACGATTTTCGCGCCATCTATCGCCTGATCAACACCGCGCTGGTTTTCGCGGTCCATCCGTCGGTGCCTGCCGCGGATCTGCGTGAGCTGATCGCCTACGCTAGGGACAATCCGGGAAAATTGTCCTACGGGACACCAGGCATCGGCACTGGCAACCATCTGGTCGGCGAATCCTTCAAGCAGCAGGCCGGCGCGCTGGACATCGTCCACGTGCCGTATCGGGGCATTTCGCAGGCGACCAACGACCTCGCCGGTGGCCAGATATCGCTCGTCATCGGCGTCATGTCCGACCAGTTGAAGCAACTGGGCGAGGCCGGGAAGGTCAGGCTGCTGGCGGTCACCAGCGAAAAGCGGTTGAGCGGTGCGCCGGAGATTCCGACCGCGGTCGAATCCGGCATGCCGGATCTCCGCTATGAGGGCTGGTTCGGCATCTTCGCACCCAGGCACACCGACGATGCGATCGTCGACCGGATCGCGCAGGCGACGCTGGTCGCGATGGCCGATCCGGCGATGCAAGCAAACTACCGTGCCCAGGGCATCGAGCCCGACATCGATTCGAGTCCCGACAAATTCCAGCGCATCATCGACGCGACGACGGCAAGCCTGGCGCCCGTGATCAAGTCGATCGGGCTGAGCAATTTGTGAGGCCGCTCAGGCCTCCACGCGCGACGTCTGCCGGCCCTCCGCCGTGACCATGCGCGCCGACAGCGCGACGAGACACATCAGCGCGGCCAGCAGCCAGAACGCTGTCGGCAATCCGCCAAGCCGTGCGACGAAGCCGACGCCGGCGGGACCGATGAGGATGCCCGCGTAGCCTGCGGTCGTGATGGCGGCGACGGCGAGCCCCGTGGGCATCACAGTCTGCCTGGCCGCCCGGCGGAACAGCACCGGCACGAGGTTCGATGCACCGAGGCCGATCAGCAGGAAGCCGCCGATGGCGACAGCCGCTACGGGCGCCCTGAGCAGGACTACGAAGCCCGCGATCGCAATGATGCTGCCCCAGAACAATGTCGCGCGATCCCCGATGCGTGCGACGACGGCGTCGCCGCCGAGCCGCCCCGCGGTCATCGCGATCGAGAACACGATGTAGCCGATCCCGCCTTGCACTTCCGAGACGAGGCCGGCGCCGATGACGAGCAGCGCGCCCCAATCGAGCATCGCGCCCTCGACGAGGAAAGTGATAGCGGCGAGCAGAGCCAGCAGGAGCACGGAGCCATGCGGCAGCACGAAGAGCGGTCCGTCCTGCACCTGCACCGAACGAAGCAGGCGCGGCCAGGCCGCCAGCATCGTGACCAGCATCAGCACGGAGCAGATCAGCGTGCAGGCGAGCGCGCCGAGTTGCAACGAGAGCAGCGCAGTCATCAAGGCGGATCCCGCGAAGCCGCCGATGCTGAACAGCGCGTGGAAGCCGGACATCAGCGGGCGGCCCGCGTCGCGCTCCACCTCGACCGCATGAATGTTCATGGCGACGTCGATGGAGCCGAGCGCGGCGCCGAAAGCGAACAGGGCCAGCGCCAGCGTTGCAGGCGAGCTCGCGATCGCCAGCAGGGGCAGCGCCAGGGCCAGACCGAGTCCGCCCGCGATGATGATCGGCTTGCTGCCGTAGCGCGCGCTCATGACTCCGGTCAGAAGCATCGCGACGACCGAGCCGATGCCGAGGCTGAGCAGGAGCAATCCAAGAACGCCGTCATCGACGCCGAGCCGCGTCTTTGCGAACGGCACCAGCGGCGCCCAGCATGCGATGCCGAAGCCCGCGACGAGAAAGGCGAGCCGCGTCGCGAGGCGCGTTGCCGGACGGTCGGCAGAATGCATGGGAACTCCGGGGAAGCAGGGCGGGGGCGATCGACAAGCCCTGAGATTGCCGCGCCTTTATGTCCGAGGCGTGCTCGAATTGTCGCAGATAGTGCTCAAGAACGGCGCGACGTCAACCTGGGTTCCGAAGCGTGTTGCGTTCGGGACGATATTCGTAAGCGCGCCGCCGGATTCGCGAGCGCGCCGCCGGGCCCGGCCGTCGGGCAAAACACCGGGTCATTCCGATCTGCGCCGGTGTCAAGCCGCGCTTGCAAGAATATTCCACTTTACCGAAATTCGGAAATGGCGTATGTGTCGTCCATCCCGGCTCACCAAGAGGGGCGATCTTGTGTCGTCACTGTCGCGAGCCGGGCTTGCGGTGGACGCGACAGCGTCGGGCGCGAGAGGTTAAGGGCAGGGCGGATTGCTCTCCGTGAGCCCAAAACTTCGTGCTGGATGAGCGGCGCTGTCAGGTTCGTCTCGTCTGTAAGTTTCCGGCTCTGTCGACAGGGCTGGAAAAACTGCGACGAAATGGCGGGCCGTGCGTACGGCAAAACCGTGTCGTCCTGGCCGTCGTTGCTACGGTCAAGTGCTTTGCGAATGCGGCAGTCGCGTCAACCGGCGCGGTGCTGGTGACTTTTGCAAGCGTGAGGGAGACCAGAAGGAATTCGGCTCCCGGGAGAGCACGGCATAAGCCGTCCAACCACTGCGCAGGGAAGGCCGAGTGATTGGCACCACCTGTATGCTGCTGTGCGGTTTCCTTGCGCTACCTTTCGCGCAGCGGACCGCGGGTGCGAGGTCAGCACCCGGCCTTCCCTGCGCCCTCTTGGCTTCGAGGGTGGAGAGATCAAGCAAAGCTCGGGCGAAATGCGCTGCGAGGATGCGAAGGTGTGTCTGTAACACGCGCTGTCATCGCCCGCGAAGGCGGGCGACCCAGCATTCCAGAGGCGGGTGTGGTTGAACGCTGCGCTTCGGCTATGCCGTGCCGATCACGAAGGGCAAGTACGACATCGTCCAGGAGTTCAGATGCGGCGGCACGTCGTTCTAACCACCGAGGAGCCGCCGGCAGGCGTCGACGAAGACCTGCGCGCCCGTGACGATGTCGGCGTCGGCGGTGTTCTCGGTCCAGTGGTGGCTGATGCCGCCGATCGACGGCACGAACAGCATGGCCGCGGGCATGACGGTCGCGAGCAACTGCGCGTCGTGGCCGGCGCCGCTGGGCATGCGAATGGATCGTCCGCTGGCAAGGGCCTTGCTCGCGGCTTCGATGGCGTCCTGGAAGCCGGCGTTCATCATCGCGGGCGCGCCGGTGCGAATCTTCTCCACGGTGACGGTGCAAGGGCCCTTCGCGTTGGCCTCTTCCGCCATGGTGCGCAGCAGCTCCTCCAGCCGCGCGATGACCGCCGGATTGTCGTCGCGGATCTGGAACAGCATCTCGGCGCCGCCGGGAATGATGCTCGGCGCGCCGGGATCGAGCGTGATGCGGCCGGTGGTCCAGACCGTGCGCGCGCCACAGGCGCCTGGGAACCGCTCGTCGATCGCGACGCAGAACTTGGCCAGCGCGAGGCCGGCATCTTTCCGCGCCGCCATGCGGGTGGTGCCGGCATGGTTCTGCTCGCCGACGAAATTGATCTGGTACTGCCAGATGCCGACGATGGAGGTCACCACGCCGATCGCGAGCTTGCCGCTTTCGAGCGTGTCGCCCTGCTCGATATGCGCCTCCAGATATCCGATGTGGCGTCCCGGCTCGGCGGCGACGCGGGCGCGGCCCGAGAGCCCCATGTCGGCGAGTGCGTCGCGCATGGTGCGGCCGCTGGTGCGGTCGCGGGCGGCATCGATGTCGGCCTCGGTCACCTGTCCGACATAGGAGCGCGAGCCGAGGAAGTGCCCAAAGTGTCCTTCCTCGTCGCACCAGGCGGCAATTTCGACCGCACCCTTCACGGACGGGTCGGCATTGAGCACGCGGGCCGCTTCGAGCGCGTAGATGACGCCGAGCGGGCCATCCAGCCAGCCGGCGTAGTTCTGGCTTTCCAGATGCGATCCCGCCAGCAGCTTCGGCCCCGGCTTCGTGCTGGTGCCGAACACATTGCCGATGCCGTCGATCGCGGCGGTAAGGCCGGCGTCGGGCAGCTTCTGCACCAGCCAGTCGAGCGACTGCTTGTGCGGCTCGGAGAAGGTCGGCTTGTGCACGCCGGTCTTGTAGGCGCCGATGGCACGGAGCGCATTGAGATCGGCGAGAACGCGTTGCCCATCGGCACGCGGCTTGGTGTCAGGCATGTTCGGCAACCTTCAGCGCCTCGGAGCGGATCTCCTCGACCAGCCGTTCCTTCAGCTGGACGAATTCGGGCGTGGTCTTGATCTTGTAGGAGCGCGGATGCGGCAGGTCCACATTGATCTCGGCCTTGATGCGGCCGGGGCGCGCGCTCATCACGATGACGCGGCTGCCGAGGAAGATAGCTTCCTCGATGTCGTGGGTGACGAACAGCACGGTCTTCTGGTCGCGCTCCCAGATGCCCAGCAGCATCTCCTGCATCAGGGCACGGGTCTGGTTGTCCAGCGCGCCGAAGGGCTCGTCGAGCAAGAGAATCTTCGGATCGTTGGCGAGCGCGCGGGCGATCGCGGTGCGCTGCTGCATGCCGCCGGAGAGCTGCTTCGGCCAGTGGTTCTCGAAGCCGGACAACCCGACCTGGCGGATGAAGGCATCGGCGATCTTGTTGCGCTCCGCCTCGGGCACGCCGCGCTCGCGCAGGCCGAAGGCGATGTTCTCGCGCACGCTCAGCCACGGAAACAGCGTGTAGGACTGGAACACCATGCCGCGATCGGCGCCCGGGCCGGTCACCTCGCGCCCGTCGAGCGTGACGCGCCCGCTGGTCGGCCGGTCGAGACCGGCGACGATGCGAAGCAGCGTGGACTTGCCGCAGCCGGAGGGGCCGAGGATGGTGACGAAATCGTTGTTGCCGATGGTGAGATCGGTCGGCTCCAGCGCCCTGGTCGGCGCGTTGCCGTGGCGCGCGGGGAAGGTTCGCGAGACCTGTTCGATCTTCAGCGTGGTCATGCGAGCCTCCACGGAAACAGCCAGGCGTTGAACGCCTTGAACATGAAGTCCGAGAGGAGACCGATCACTCCGATCACGATGATGCCGAAGATGATCTGGCCGGTGTTGAGCAGCGCCTGGCTGTCGGTGATCATGTGGCCGATGCCCGAGGACGAGCCAATCAGCTCGGCGACGATGACATAGGTCCAGGCCCAGCCCAGCACCAGCCGCAGAATCTCCGCGATCTCGGGTGCGGAGGAGGGCAGCAGCACCCGGCGGATGATGCCGCGGTCGCTGGCCCCGAGCGTATAGGCCGCCTCGACCAGATCGCGCCGCGTGGTGCCCACGGTGACGGCGATCATCAGGATGATCTGGAACACCGCGCCGATGAAGATGACGAGCAGCTTCTGTAATTCGCCGATGCCGGCCCACAGGATCAGCAGCGGGATAAAGGCCGAGGCAGGCAAATAGCGAGCAAAGGAGACGAACGGTTCGAGGAACGCTTCGACCGGCTTGTAAGCGCCCATCAGCACGCCGAGCGGAACCGCGATGATCGCAGCGAGCGCGAAGCCGCCGACGACGCGCCAGATCGTCATGCCGATGTCGAACAGGAAGCCCTGCTTGGCGAGCAGGTCATAGCCTTCCTGCATCATGGTCAGCGGGTTGGCGAGAAAGGTCTTCGACACATGGCCGCCGAGCGTTGCCCACGACCAGAGGGCGACGAACAGCACGAAGAACGCGAGGCCGTAAGCCACGCGCTGCTTCGATGTCACGGGATCCAGGGGACGCATCAACGATCTATCCGGGCGGTGAACGAGTTTTCGGGCCCCGCCGCGAGACGGGGCCGGCAGCTCCTGAAGGGTTTACTTGATGTAGCTCGCGTCGAAGAGGTCCTCGACCTTCGGCGCGGCCTTGATGATGCCGATCTCGAGCAGGAGGTCGGCGGCCTCCTTGTTGAAGGTCAGGAAATCGCCGGCAAAGAACTTCTGGTTCGCGGCCTTGTCCTGCCAGCGCAGATATTTTGCCGAGTTGCCGAACGCCTCGCCGGTCTGCTTCACATCGGCACCCATGATCTCATAGGCCTTGGCCTGATCCTTGCCGATCATGTCGAGCGCCTCGAAATAGCTGTCGGCGAGCGCCTTGGCAGCCTTCGGGTTCTCGGTGAGGAACTTCGGCGTGCAGCCAAAGGTGTCCATGACCATCGGATAGTCGAGCGTGGTCGCGATGATCTTGCCCTTGTCGGGCGCGGCCCGAACCGTCGACAGATACGGCTCATAGGTCATCGCGGCGTCGTTCTGGCCGGAGACGAAGGCCTGCGCGGCCGCGGCCGGCTCGAGGTTCACGACGGTGACGTCCTTCACCGAGAGCCCGTTCTTCTTCAGCATCCAGGCCAGCGCGAAATAGGGCGAGGTGCCGGGCGCGGAAGCCGCGACGGTCTTGCCCTTGAGGTCCTTGATCGATGCGAGATCGTTGCGCACGGCCATGCCGTCGGCGCCGTAGCTCTTGTCGAGCTGGAAGATCTGCTTGGTCGCAACGCCATTGGCGTTCCACGAGATCCAGGTCTCGACGGTCGTGGCCGCGCACTGGACGTCGCCGGAGGCGATCGCGAGGTGGCGGTCCTTCTGCGGGATCTTCTTGATCGTCACGTCAAGACCATTTTTCTTGAAGATCCCAGCCTCCTTCGCCAGCGTGAGCGGCGCGAAGCCGGTCCATCCGGAGATGCCAATGCCGACCTTGACGTCGTCGGCGAGCACGGGAGTGGTGGCCGCGAGGGCAATGATTGTCGCAAAAATTGTCGAACTACGCATGATTGTCGTCCTCTTGCCGATCGATGGATTGACGTCCCTGTTGATCATTCGGTCCTGATGGACCGTTGCCCGAAGCGTTGCACGATTTGTGCCGACATCGTTCTCTCAGCCTCCCTTGAATCGGGCGACAAGGCGGTGAGAGTCACCGGGATAGAGCAGGCGCACTGCGGTGATGGTGCGCGCGCTGCGCCAGGTATAGCGGTCGATCACGAGGCAAGGCGCGCCGACGGCGATGTCGAGCGCCTCCGCCGTGCGATCGTCCGCAACGATGGCGCTGATCGTATGCTCGGCTTCCGTCCATGGGACATGATGAAGCAGCCACGAGCCGGGAGGCTCGCGCGAGAAATCCGCGGTCGCTGCATCCGGTACGGAGGACAGATCGATCAGTCGGTCCTCGACGGCAAACGGCACCTTGTCGGCGCTGTGCCGGCAGGTGATCGCAACGACCTTTCCGGCCTTCTTGACACCAAGACGCTCGCGGTCGGCGGCGGTCGCCGCGCGCAGCTTGCGCCCGATCAGCTCGTAGCCGTAGCCGCGGCCAAGCGCGGTGATCTCGGCGCGAATGTCTGCGATCTTCAGCACCGCGGACAGATGCTGCGGCCGGCGTACGAAGGAGCCGGCGCGCCGCCGCCGTTCGATCAGGTCCGCCTGCGCGAGCTCCGACAGCGCCTTGTTCACCGTCATGCGCGAGCAGCCGTAACGTGCGACCAGTTCGTGCTCGAACGGGATGCGATGCCCGGGCGGCCATTCGCCGGTGAGGATGCGCTTCTCGATATCGGCGCGGATGCGCTTGTAGAGCGTCGGCTGGTCGGCGGCATCGGTGGCCAGGCTCATGCGACAAGCCTCCGCACCGCCGCGTTGAAGCGCTCGCGCGCGGTCTGTCGCAGTCTGTGTCGTCCGCCTTCGACGACCTTGTGGCCGCCGGCCCAGACGCAATCGATCGCGCCGGTCCCTCCGGCAAAAATCCAACCGTCGATGGCGGCGTCGCGCAAACGTCCCGCGAGCGACGGATGTGCGGTGTCGAGCGTGACGATGTCGGCGCGTGCGCCGGGCCCGAGGCCAGCCGTCGCCTGTGCCAGCGCGCGTGCACCGCCGGCGAGCGTATGATCGAACAGCGTACGTCCGGTCGAGCGGCCTGCGCCGCCTGAGAGCACGTTGCGCTCGCGATGCTTGAGACGCTGGCCATATTCGAGCTGACGCAGCTCGTCGGCTGCGCCGACCAGCACGTTGGAGTCGGTGCCCACACCGAACGCGCCGCCGGCATCGACGAATTCGCGCGCCGGAAAAATGCCGTCGCCGAGGCTCGCTTCCGTGATGGGGCAGAGACCCGCCACCGCACCGGTCTTCGCGAACGCGGTGACTTCCTCATCCGTCGTATGGGTCGCGTGGATAAGGCACCAGCGTTGATCAACGGGCGCGTGTTCCAGCAGCCATTGCACCGGCCGTCGTCCCGACCAGGCCAGGCAATCCTCGACTTCCTTCACCTGCTCGGCGGCATGGATATGCACCGGTCCACCGTCGGCGAGCGGAATGATCGCCGCGAGTTCGTCCGGCGTCACCGCACGCAGGCTGTGCGGCGCGATGCCGATATTGGCGCCCGGTAAGCTTGCGATCGCCTTGCGTGACGCTGCCATCAGCGCGGCGAACTGATCGACCGAGCAGATGAAGCGGCGTTGTCCGGCATGCGGTGCGGCGCCGCCGAAGGAGCCATGCGCATAAAAACTCGGCAGCAGCGTCAGGGCAATGCCGGAAGCTTCGGCAGCCTGTGCAATGCGCGCAGCCATTTCCGCGAGGTCGGCATAAGGGGAGCCGTCGCGATCGTGGTGGAGGTAGTGGAATTCGCCGACGCGGGTAAAGCCCTGTTCGAGCATCTCGACATACAACAGCGTCGCAACGGCGGCGACATCGTCCGGCGTCATCGTCAGCGCGAAGCGATACATCGTGTCGCGCCAGGTCCAGAACGTATCGGTGCTATCGCCGCGCAGCTCGGCCAGCCCCGCCATGCCGCGCTGGAATGCGTGGCTGTGCAGGCTCGCCAACCCCGGAAGCGCAATTCCGTGACGCTCGTCGCCGGCGGCCGGCGCCACGCCCGGCGTCACCTCGGCGATCGCGCCGGCGGTGATCACCATCTGCACGTCATTGGCCCAGCCGGAAGGCAGGAGCGCGGAGGCGAAATGCAGTCGGGTCATGATTACACGCCGGCTGGACAGAACCGCCCCACGATTATATGTCTAGACATATAAGTCAAGCATCCCACGAAGGGACCATTGCATGGCAGAGCGCTTCGACCGGATCTGGCACAACGCCCGGCTCGCCACGATGCGGGCCGACCGTCCCGATCTCGGCGAGATCGAGCATGGCGTGATCGCCACGCGCGGCGGCCATATCGTCTATGCGGGCGCGGCGGCGGATTTTCCTGGTGATGCAGATGCGATCAAGCGGATCGATTGCGAGGGGCGCTGGATCACGCCCGGCCTCGTCGATTGCCATACCCATCTCGTCTACGGCGGCAATCGCGCGCATGAATTCGAGCTGCGCCTGAAGGGCGCAAGCTACGAAGAAATCGCGCGCGCCGGTGGCGGCATTGTCTCGACAGTCGCCGCGACTCGCAAGGCGAGCGAGGCCGAGCTCGTTGCCAGCGCGCTGCCGCGGCTCGATGCGCTGATCGGCGAGGGCGTCACCACCATCGAGATCAAGTCCGGCTACGGCCTCGATGTCGAGACCGAGATGCGGCAGCTCTCAGCGGCGCGCATCCTCGGCCGTCAGCGGCCGGTTGCGATCCGCACCTCCTTTCTCGGGGCGCATGCGCTGCCTGTGGAGGCCGGCGGTGACAAGGATCGCTACATCGATCTCGTGTGTCATGAAATGCTGCCGGCTGTCGCAAAGGCCGGTCTTGCCGATGCCGTCGATGCATTCATGGAGGGTATCGCGTTCTCGGCCGAGCAGACCGCGCGGGTGTTCGAGACGGCGAGGGGGCTTGGGCTGCCGGTCAAGCTCCATGCCGACCAGCTGTCGAATCTCGGCGGCGCAGCACTTGCCGCAAAATTCTCGGCGCTCTCCGCCGATCATCTCGAGCACACCGACGCGGCCGGCGCTGCCGAGATGGCGAAGGCCGGAACTGTCGCCGTGCTGCTGCCCGGCGCCTTCTATTTCATCCGCGAGACGCAAAAGCCGCCGATCGAGGCGTTCCGCAAGCACGGCGTCCACATGGCGCTCGCGACCGACTGCAATCCCGGCAGCTCGCCTCTGACATCGCTGCTGCTCACGATGAACATGGGCGCGACGTTGTTCCGGTTGACGGTGGCCGAATGCCTCGCTGGTGTTACCCGCGAAGGCGCGCGTGCGCTCGGCGTGCTCAATGAGACCGGCACGCTGGAAGCTGGGAAGTGGTGCGATCTCGCGATCTGGGACATCGAGCGGCCCGCCGAGCTCGTCTACCGCATCGGCTTCAATCCGCTGCATCGCCGGGTGTGGAGGGGACAGTGACGGAACAGGGCGCGGCGATCATCGTCAAGCCGGGAACGGTCAGCCTCGATGATCTCGCGCGCGTGCTCAAAGGCGCCGCTGTCGTGCTCGATCCACCATTCTGGCCGCGCGTCGAGGCGGCGGCGGAGATCGTCGCAAAGGCAGCACACGCCGCTGCGCCGGTCTACGGCATCAATACCGGTTTTGGAAAACTGGCCTCGAAGCGGATTCCACCCGACCAGACCGCGCTGCTCCAGCGCAATCTCATCGTCTCGCATTGCTGCGGCGTCGGCCCGGTCACGCCGGAGCCGATCGTACGGCTGATGATGGCGCTGAAGGTCGTCTCGCTCGGCCGCGGCGCCTCCGGCGTGCGTCGCGAGGTGATCGAGCAGTTGCAGGCCATGCTGGCGCAGGGCGTCTATCCGCTGGTGCCGCAGCAAGGATCGGTCGGTGCCTCCGGCGATCTTGCGCCGCTCGCGCATATGACGGCGGTGATGATCGGCGAGGGGCAGGCGATCGTTGGTGGCAAGACTGTCTCCGGCCGTGAGGCACTCGCCGTCGCCGGACTTGCGCCGCTGACGCTGGGCCCCAAGGAGGGGCTCGCGCTGATCAACGGGACGCAGTTCTCGACCGCCTACGCCGTCTCCGGCGTGCTGCGCGCGTTTCGCCTGGCTCGCGCCGCGCTCGTCACTGGCGCGCTGTCGGTCGATGCGGCAATGGCCTCGACGGCGCCGTTCCGCCCGGAAATTCAGGCGTTGCGCGGTCACGCAGGACAGATCGCTGCGGCCGCGACGCTGACCGCGTTGCTCGACGGCAGCGATATCAGGTTGTCGCATCTCGAAGGTGACGAGCGCGTGCAGGATCCCTATTGCCTGCGGTGCCAGCCGCAGGTCGCGGGCGCTGCGCTCGACCTGATCACGCAGGCCGCGCGCACGCTCATCGTCGAAGCCAATGCCGTCACCGACAATCCGCTCGTCCTGGTCGAGACCGGCGAGATCGTCTCCGGCGGCAATTTCCACGCCGAGCCGGTCGCCTTTGCAGCGGACGCCATCGCGCTGGCGCTGTCGGAAATCGGTGCGATCAGCGAGCGGCGCATCGCGACGCTGGTCGATCCCGCGCTCAATTTCGGCCTGCCGCCGTTTCTAACGCCCGATCCCGGCATCAATTCCGGCTTCATGATCGCCGAGGTCACGGCCGCCGCGCTCTACGCCGAGAACAAGCAGCGTGCGGCTGCCTGCTCGATCGACTCGGCCCCGACCAGCGCCAACCAGGAAGACCATGTCTCGATGGCCGCGCACGCCGCGCGTCGCCTCTCGGACATGGCCGACAACCTCGCCGCCATCCTCGGCATCGAGCTCCTGGTCGCCGCGCAGGGAATCACGCTGCGCGCGCCGCATGCGACCAGCGCCCCACTCGTTGCCGTCATCGCTGCGCTTCGCGAGCATGTGCCCGCGCTCGGCGCCGACCGCTACATGGCCGGCGATCTCGCCAAGGCGGCTGCGCTGATCGAAGCCGATGCGCTACCGGCCGTGGCGATCGCGGCGCTTCCAACCGATCCGTTTCCGAGACTTGACTAAAGAGGTGCTCCGCATGAACCGCCGACTGGACAATGACCGCACCATCCGCGCTCCCCGCGGCAGCGACATCAGCGCCAAGAGCTGGCTGACGGAAGCGCCCCTGCGCATGCTGATGAACAATCTCGATCCCGATGTCGCGGAGCGTCCGAGCGAGCTCGTCGTCTATGGCGGCATTGGCCGCGCCGCGCGCGACTGGGAGAGCTTTGACCGCATCACGGCTGCCTTGCGCAAGCTCGAGAATGACGAGACGCTGCTGGTCCAGTCCGGCAAGCCGGTCGGTGTCTTCCGCACCCATGCCGATGCCCCGCGCGTCCTGATCGCGAACTCCAACATCGTGCCGCATTGGGCGACGCTCGACCATTTCAACGAGCTCGATCGCAAGGGCCTGATGATGTACGGCCAGATGACGGCGGGCTCCTGGATCTATATCGGCAGCCAGGGCATCGTGCAGGGCACCTACGAGACCTTCGTCGAGGTCGGCCGGCGCCACTATGGCGGCAGCCTCGCGGGAAGATGGATTCTCACCGCCGGTCTCGGCGGCATGGGCGGCGCGCAACCGCTGGCCGCGACCATGGCGGGCGCCTCGATGCTCGCGGTCGAATGCCAGCCGAGCCGCATCGAGATGCGACTGCGTACCGGCTATCTCGATCGACAGGCTACAACGCTCGACGAGGCGCTGGCGATCATGGAAGATGCCGCGAAGACGAAGAAGGCGGTTTCGGTCGGCCTGCTCGGCAATGCCGCAGAGATTTTCCCCGAGCTGGTGCGCCGCGGCATCAAGCCCGACATCGTCACCGACCAGACCAGCGCGCATGATCCGATCAACGGCTACTTGCCGAAGGGCTGGACGCTCGCCGATTGGGAAGCCAAGCGCGCCTCCGATCCGAAGGCGGTGGAGCGAGCGTCGAAGACGTCGATGGTCGAGCACGTCCAGGCCATGCTGGATTTCCATGCGCAGGGCATTCCGACGCTCGACTACGGCAACAACATTCGCCAGATGGCGCAGGACATGGGCCTGAAGAACGCCTTCGATTTCCCAGGCTTCGTTCCCGCCTATATCCGTCCCTTGTTCTGCCGCGGCGTCGGGCCGTTCCGCTGGGCTGCGCTGTCCGGCGATCCGGAGGACATCTTCAAGACCGACGCCAAGGTCAAGGAGCTGATGCCCGACGACAAGCACCTGCACAACTGGCTCGACATGGCCAGGGAACGCATCAAGTTCCAGGGCCTGCCGGCGCGGATCTGCTGGGTCGGCCTTGGCGACCGAGATCGCCTGGGCCTTGCCTTCAACGAGATGGTGGCACGTGGCGAATTGAAGGCGCCGATCGTGATCGGCCGCGATCATCTCGACAGCGGCTCGGTGGCGAGCCCCAACCGCGAGACCGAGGCGATGAAGGACGGATCGGATGCGGTGTCCGACTGGCCTTTGCTCAACGCGCTGCTCAATTGCGCCAGCGGCGCGACCTGGGTCTCGCTGCATCACGGCGGCGGCGTCGGCATCGGCTATTCGCAGCATGCCGGCATGGTGATCGTCGCCGACGGCACGCCGGAAGCCGCGAAGCGCATTGAGCGCGTGCTGTGGAACGATCCCGCCAGCGGCGTCATGCGCCACGCCGACGCGGGCTATGAGACTGCGATCGATTGTGCCCGCGACAAGGGGCTCGATCTGCCGAGCCTGGCGAAGTAGTTACGCTTCAGTCGCGCGCCAAAAGCTTCGGCATCGTCATCTTCGCGCCGTCCATGAAGGTCTGGACGGCGTCGCGGACGATCGCGTCGAGATCGGGCGGGATCGGCGTCTCGTAGATGAACTTGCGGATGGCGAGATAGAAGATGCGGCCGTGCAGGCCCCAGAACAGCTCGGTCTCGCGTTCGCTGAGCGGATGGGACTTCGCGTCGGGCAGCTTCAGATCGTGGCGCAGCTCGGCCGCCGCGGGCTCGATGATCTCGCGGCGGACAATGTCGAGATAACGGCCGGTGATGCCGAACGACTTCATGCCGGAGAAGACGAAGATCCGCACCCAATTGTACTCGAACACGCGTTCGACATAGTCGAGATAGAAGCGCGTCAGCCGCGCCTCGAGCGGCAAGGTTCGGTCGCGGATCATCGGCCCCCAATCGGGCGACCAGCGGCTGAGATAGACCTCCTGGTAGACCCGCTCGATCAGCGCCTCCTTGCTCGGGAAGTGGCGATAGATCGCCGAATGCGTGATGCCCATGCGTTTGGCGAGTTCGCGGGTCTGGCCCTCGAAGCCATGCTCGGCGAAGAAGCGGATCGCCTCGTCCACGATTGCACGCTCGCGGTCGGCCGCACGCATGTTGCGGCGCTTTGGCGCGGACTTGGTGCCTGTGTCCGTCCGCTTCCGGACCGGTCGCTTCGCTGGTTTCTGCGCTTTTCGGGCCATTTCGTCGCTGTTTAGCAATCTCCGGCTGCCTTCTTAGCCTAAAGGTGCATTTGTGACCAAATGGTCATTTCCTGTTGACCGCCTCTCGGCAGCGTGTCAGGATTTTGAGACCAGATGGTTACAAATCTGGCATCCCGGCTGATGAGCCGACGGATCTCGAGGAAACGGCGGTGAAGGCGAGGGCTTTCAGCTATTTTCGTGCTGCGACGATCGACCAAGCGCTGGATGCTCATGCCCGCGCCGGCGATGACGCGCGCTTCATTGCCGGGGGCCAGAGCCTCGTGCCGGCGTTATCGCTGCGGCTACAAGCGCCGCGGTTGCTGATCGACATCACCCACATCGAAGAGCTGCGCGGCGTCCGGCGCGAAGGCGGTTACTTGCGCATCGGCGCGCTGACGCGCCATTGCGAGATGCTGAGCGAGCCGCTGATCGCCGAGTTCGCGCCGCTGCTGCATGCGGCCGCCCCCTTCGTCGCCCATCCCGCGATCCGCAACCGCGGCACCATTGGCGGCAGCGTCGCGCTCGCCGATCCTGCCTCCGAATTCCCGGCGATGACCCTGGCGCTCGATGCCGAGATCGAGATCGCAGGCCTGTCCGGCAGCCGGCGCATCAAGGCCGACGACTTCTTCGTCGAGCTGTTCGAGACCGCATTGCAGCCCGGTGAGCTGATCACCGCGATCTACGTTCCGCTGTTCAAGGCCGATCAGCGCTTTGCATTCGACGAGCTGGCGCGCCGGCGCGGCGACTACGCGCTGGTCGGATGCGGCATGCTTGCGACTTTCACAGCCGAACGCATCGACGACATCCGCATTTCCTTCTTCTCGGTCGGCAATACACCGACGCGGGTGAAGGGCGCTGAGGCAACCCTGATCGGCTCGAACCTGGATCCTGAACGTATCGCCGCCGCACAAGCGGCGCTCGAAGGCGATCTCGCGCCGCCCGACAGCGACGAGGTGCCGCCGGCGATGCGGCTGCATCTCGCCCGCGTGCTGCTCGGCCGCCTGCTCGGACGTCTGGGTGAGGGCGCATGAGCGGTTTTGACGAAACCCTTTTGGACGACCCCGACGAGACCGTGCGGGTCCGCTTCGTCGTCAATGGCCGCAAGGTCGCATGCGAGGTGGCGCCGCGCGAGACGCTGGTCGATTGCCTGCGCAACGCGCTCGAACTGACCGGCACGCATGCGGGCTGCGAGATGGGGGCCTGCGGCGCCTGCCTGGTGCAGCTCGACGGCCGCGCTGTGCACTCCTGCCTGATCTTTGCAGTGCAGGCCGATGGCGCCAAGATCAATACCATCGAAGGTCTTACCGAGAGCGGCGTGATTGCCGATCTCCAGGACGAATTCCATCGCCGCAACGCGCTGCAATGCGGCTTCTGCACGCCGGGCATGTTGGTCAATGCGCACGAGTTGCTCTCGCTGATCGCGCTGCCCAGCCGCGACGAGATCCGCGACGCGCTGTCGGGCAACTATTGCCGCTGCACCGGCTATGAGGCGATCGTGGACGCCATCGACGCGGTGGCCAAAGCGCGCAATGAAAATGGAGGCGCGACATGAGCGCGCCGCTGACCTCGCTCGACCGCCCGAATTCCTATATCGGCCGCTCCGTGCCGCGCCCGAACGCCAAGCGGCTGCTCGCCGGCCGCGGTCGCTATGTCAGCGACCTCCGCCTGCCGCGCATGCTCCATGCCGCGTTCCTGCGCAGTCCGCATGCGCACGCGAAGATCGTCGCCATCAATACCGAGCAAGCGCGCGCACTCGAAGGCGTGCATCTCATCGCCACCGGCGAGGACCTCGCAAAGATCTGCACGCCCTGGACCGGCACGCTCGACCACTTCAAGGGCATGACGTCGGCTCCGCAATTGCCATTGCCGCTCGACCGCGTGGTCTGGGCCGGGCAGGCTGTGGTGGCCGTCGTCGCCGAGAGCCGGACAATCGCGGAAGATGCGCTGGAGCTGATCGAGATCGATTACGAGGACCTCCCTGTCGTCGTCGATATCGACAGTGCACGAGAGGTTGGTGGCCCGCTGATCAATCCCGGCAGTGTCAATAACACCTGTTTCCGGGCCCAGCTCGACAATGGCGCCGTTGACGACGCCTTTGCGCATGCCGCGCACGTGGTGGAAGAAGTGTTCTCCTTCGGCCGCCACACCGCGGTGACGCTGGAGCCGCGCGCCATCGTCTCCGACTACGATCCCGCCGCCGGCGCACTCACCGTGCATCATGCGACGCAGACGCCCTACCAGTTCCAGGATCTCTATTCGCGCCACTACGGCATCCCGGAGGCCCGCGTCCGCGTGATCGCGACCGACATCGGCGGCTCCTTCGGGATGAAGCTGCATGTCTATCACGAGGACATGGCGGTGGTCGGCCTGTCGATCCTGCTCGGCCGTCCCGTCAAATACGTCGCCGACCGCATCGAGTCGTTCGTCTCCGACATCCACGCCCGCGATCATCGCGTCCGCGCCCGCATGGCGCTCGATGCCAAGGGCGAGATTCTGGCGATGGACGTGCTGGACCTGACCGCGATCGGGGCGTTCTCGACCTATCCGCGCACCAGCGTGGTCGAGGGCAACCAGGTGATCCGCCTGATCGGCGCGCCCTATCGTTTCAAGAACTATCGCGCCACACTGGAGGTGATCTTCCAGAACAAGGTGCAGACCAGCCAGTATCGCGCCGTCGGCCATCCCATCGCCTGCGCCGTCACCGAACGGCTGGTTGACATGGCGGCGGCCAAGGTCGGCCTCGATCCCTTCGACATTCGCGCGCGGAACGTGATCGCCGACGATGCCTATCCGCAGACCTCGCCGACCGGTTATCGCTTCGAGGCGCTGTCGCACCAGGCCTGCCTGAAGCGCCTGCACGAGATGATGGGTTATGAGGCGTTGCGCGCGGAGCAGGCCGACTTGCGCAAGCGCGGCAGCTATCGCGGCATCGGCATTGCGGCCTTCGTCGAGATCACCAATCCCAGCCCGGCCTTCTACGGCGTCGGCGGTGCGCGCATCTCGTCGCAGGACGGCGCGATCCTCAGCCTGACGCCGTCGGGCGAGGTCCGCTGCCTGATCTCGGTCACCGAGCAGGGGCAGGGCACCGAGGCGATCATCAGCCAGATTGTGGCCGATCAGCTCGGCCTTGCGCAGGAACACGTCAAGGTCATCACGGGAGATACCGAGGTGACGCCGCATGGCGGCGCCACCTGGGCCTGCCGTGGCGCCGGCATCGGCGGCGAGACCGCGCTGCGGGCCACGCGCGTGCTCAAGCGCAATATTCTGGAGATTGCCGCGCTCATTCTTCAGGAGCAGCCGTCGGCACTCGACATCATCGATGGTGAGGTCGTCGACGCCGTGACCCGGAACCAGCGGTTGCCGATCTCCGAGATCGCGCGGATCGCCTATTTCCGCTCCGACACCTTGCCGCCCGGCACACAGGCGCAGCTCACCGTCAGCCATCATTTCGCGCCGCAGGGCTATCCGTTCGCCTTCACCAACGGCATCCAGGGCTGTTCGCTGGAGGTCGATGTCGAGACCGGCTTCATCAAGGTGCTGAAGCACTTCATCGTCGAGGATTGCGGCCGCGTCATCAATCCGATGCTGGTGGACGAGCAGCTTCGCGGCGGCATCGTCCAGGGGCTGGGTGCGGCGCTGTTCGAGGAATGCCGCTACAGCGAGACTGGTCAGCTCATGAACGGCTCGCTCGCCGACTATCTCGTTCCGATGCCGATGGAGATGCCCGACATCGTCATCGCCCACGTCGAGACGCCGACCGCCGACACCGTGCTCGGAGCCAAGGGGGTTGGCGAGGCCGGCACGGCGGCGGCCTCCGCCTGCGTGCTCAACGCCGTCAACGACGCGCTCACGCCGTTCGGCGCGACGATCAATTCGATCCCGATCACGCCCATAAAAGTCCTGAAAGCCCTGAAACGTTTCTAAAAAAAGACAGTTGGAGGAAATCATGCCCAAATCCGGTTCGACCTCGACAATATCCCGCCGCACCGCGCTCGCTGGCCTCTCCGCCGGCGCCGCCCTGCTCGCCATGCCGCGGCTCGGCCGCGCCGCGGACGAGACGATTCGCATTGGCTTCCCGACGCCGCTGACCGGACCGTTCGCCGCTGAGGCGCGCGATCAGGTCAAATGCGCCGAGCTCGCCGTCAAGCTCGTCAACGACAAGGGCGGCATCGGCGGCCGCAAGGTCGAGCTCTTGGTGCGTGACGACAAGCTCAATGCCGGCGAGGCCGCGACCCGGACGCTGGAGCTGATCGAGAAGGACAAGGTCCACGCCGTGGTGGGCGCGCTTTCCAGCGCGGTGCAGCTCGCCGTCAACGAGGTCACCCGCGCCCGCGGTGTGATCTACGTCTCGATCAGCCAGTCCGACACGATCAATGAGGCCAAGGATTTCAGCAAATACACCTTCCATGAGGCGCTGAACCCGCACATGACGACCGCCGCCGTGGCGCGGCAGACCCTGAAGAAGGGCATGAAGGTCGCCCATCTCGTGGCCGACTATGCGTATGGCCATGAGATGCTGCGCGGCTTCAAGCGCGCGCAGGCGGCGATCGGCGCTGATAACGTTGGCGAGATCCTGCATCCGTTCGGCGCCGCCGACTATTCCACATTCATGCCACGGCTGATGTCGATGCGGCCGGACGTGCTCTGCATCTCCAATTTCGGCCGCGACCAGGCCAACGCGATCAAGCAGGCGGTGGATTTCGGCGTCAAGCAGCAGATGAAGATCGTCGTACCCGTCATCCTGCACAACCAGCGCCTCGCTGTCGGCCCCGACGTGTTCGAGGGCGTGGTCGGCGGCGCCAATTATTACTGGGGCCTGGAGACTCAGAGCAAGACGGCGGCCGCTTTCAACGCGGCGTTCAAGGCCGCCAATGCCGGCGCAATTCCGACCGATTACGGCGCCTACGGCTATTCCGGCGTCGGATCGCTGCTGGCAGCCATACAGGCCGCCGGCGGTACCGACACCGACAAGGTCGTCGATGCCCTCGAGAAGCTGCAATATGACTTGACCAAGGGCCCGCAGCATTACCGCAAATGCGACCACCAATCGGTGCAGTCGGTGCTGGTGCTGGAGTCCAAGAAGAAGTCCGCGATGGCGAATGACAACGATCTGTTTGCGATTCTCGCCAACGATTCTGGTTCCGACGATATGCTGCGCAGTTGCAGCGAGCTCGGCCACGCGACGTAAGCCTCAACCGATGGACCTGTCGCTGATCATCATGCAGCTTCTTTCCGGGATCGCCCTTGGGGCGGTCCTGGTGATCACTGCGCTTGGACTGACCATCGTATTCGGCATGCTCGGGGTGGTCAATTTCGCCCATGGCGCGCTGTTCATGATCGGGGCCTATGCGGGGCTGTATCTGGCATCGCTCACCGGCAGCTTCTGGTGGGGATTGCTGCTCGCTCCCATTTTGATCGGCGCGTTCGGCATGCTGATCGAGTTCGTCCTGATCCGCAGGCTCTATGGACGCTCGATCGACGATCCGCTGCTGCTCACCTTCGGCCTCAGCTACATCCTGGTCGAGGGCGTGCGCATCGTGTTCGGCAGCGACGGCATTCCGTTTCCGACCCCGCCGCAGCTCGTCGGCGTGCTCGATCTCGGCATCGGCTTCTTCCCGCGCTACCGCCTGTTCGTCATCGCGCTGGTGGCGGTGGTGCTGCTGGTGCTCTGGCTGACGCTGGAGAAGACCCGCATCGGCCTCATTGTGCGCGCGGGCGCCCGCGATCCCACCATCATGCAGGTGCTCGGCGTCGATATCGGCCGGGTCTGGCTCGCGATTTTTGGCCTTGGCGTCGGACTTGCCGCGCTGGGCGGTGTGCTCGCGGGTCCGATGCGCAGCGTCAATCCGGAGATGGGCTCGCTGGTACTGGCGGAGGCCTTCGTCGTGACCGTGATCGGCGGGCTCGGCTCGATCGTCGGCGCGGTCGTCGCCGGCCTCATGGTCGGCATCTCCATCAGCCTGGTGGCGCTGTTCGCGCCTGAAATGGCGACCATCGTCATGTTCGCGCTGATGGCGATTGTGCTGTTGATCCGCCCGCAAGGCCTGTTCGGCGTGAGAGGGAGGACCGCGTGACGTCACCATCGAGCGGCGAAGCGGTCGCCAAGCCCTCGTCCCGCGGGCTCGGCTGGCTTCTCGAGCAGCGCGTGCTGCTGTCGATTGCGGTGCTGGCCGTGCTGCCCTGGCTGCTGCCGTCGCAGGCGCTGGCCGTCAACGTCCTGATCTACGGCGTCGTGGTGATGGGCTACAATCTGCTGTTCGGCTACACCGGGCTGCTGTCGTTCGGGCAGGCGGCGTTCTTCGGAGCCGGCGCCTATTTCACCGGTATTGCGATCGGCCGCTATGGCGTGCCCTGGTTCGCCGCGGTGCCGATCGCCGTCCTCCTCAGCACCGGCCTTGCCGCCGCAATCGGCATCGTCTCGACGCGTACCCGCGGCATCTATTTTTCCATGGTGACGCTGGCGCTGGCCCAGCTCGTCTATTACGTCGCGCTGCAGGCCTCGTCCTTCACCGGCGGCGAGAACGGCCTGCGCGGTTTCACCGTCGACCGCATCAGCCTGTTCGGCTTCCCCGTCAATTTCCTCGACCCCGTCAACAAATACTATGTGCTGATGGCCTTCGCTGCGCTGGCGATGTGGTTCCAGTCGCGGATCCTGAACTCGCCGTTCGGCGCCGTCATCGAGGCGATCCGCGAAAACGAGCAGCGGGCGCGGGCGTGCGGCTATGACGTCGAGCGCAGCAAGCTGATCGTGTTCATGCTGTCGGGTGCGATCTCCTCGCTTGGCGGCTGCATGCTGGCGCTGCACCTTTCGATCGTGCCGCTGGATCTTTTGCACTACCAGACCTCGGGCATGATCGTGATGATGGTGCTGCTCGGCGGCGCGCGCAGCTTCTTCGGGCCCTTCGTCGGCGCGGCGAGCTTCCTGATCCTGGAGGATGTCATCTCGCTTTGGACGCCGCATTGGCAGATTTTTGTCGGCGCGATCTTCGTGCTGTTCGTGCTGTTCCTGCCCAAGGGGATCTGGGGAACGCTGCTCGACACGCTCGGCATCGGAAAGGCGCGGCCATGAGCGGCGAACTGCTTCGCGTCGAGGGGGTCGGCAAGCATTTTGGCGGCTTCGTCGCGCTCGAAGACATTACCGTGTCCTTTGCGGCGGGACAGCTCACCTCGATCATCGGGCCGAACGGCGCTGGCAAGAGCACCTTCTTCAACATCCTCTCCGGCGCGCTGGCCCCGACGTCGGGCACGCTGCACTTCAGGGACCGCGAGCTGAACGGCCTGCCGCAGCACCGCTTCGTGCATCAGGGCATCTCGCGCTCCTACCAGATCACGAACATCTTTCCGGACTTGTCCGTGCACGAGAATGTGCGCGTGGCGGCCCAAGCGCTGACCGTGAGCTACGATATCTGGCGCAACCGCGCCCGGCTGACGGAGCTGAATGCGCGCGCCGACGCGGCGCTCGAGGCGGTCGGACTGCTCGGCAAGCGCGCCGAATTGGCAAAATTCCTCTCGCACGGCCAGCAGCGCGCGCTGGAGATCGCGATCGCGCTGGTCTCGGAGCCCGAGTTGCTCCTGCTCGACGAGCCCACCGCCGGCATGGGTCCGGAAGAGACCAAGGACATGGTCGCGCTGCTCGAACGGCTCGCGGAGAAGCGCACGGTGCTGCTGGTCGAGCACAAGATGAAGATGGTGCTCGGCCTGTCCAAGCGTGTCGTGGTGCTGCATCACGGCCGTCTGCTGGCGGACGGCGCGCCCGACGAGATCAGGAGCAACCCGGAAGTCCGGCGGGTTTACCTCGGACAGAGTGAGGGCTATGGCTGAGACCGCGCTGCTCGAAATCGATGACCTCCACGCCTGGTATGGCGCAAGCCATATCCTGCACGGTATTTCCCTGCACGTGAAGGAGGGCGAGGTGGTCGCTCTCGTCGGCCGCAACGGCGCCGGCAAGACCACCACGCTGCGGGCCATGATGGGTCTGATGCCGAAGGCGACCGGCCGCGTGCGCTTTGCGGGCAAGGAACTGCTGCCGCTCCGCGCTCATCAGCGCTTCCATCTCGGTTTGGCCTATGTGCCGGAGGAGCGCCGCATCGTTCCCGGTCTCTCCGTGCGCGAAAATCTCCGCCTCGGCCTGGTCGCGGCCGGAAGCGAGATCGAGGAGCGCGCCGCGATCGACGAGATCGCCGAAACCTTTCCGCGCCTGAAGGAACGCCTCGATCAGGAGGGCGTCACGCTTTCGGGCGGCGAGCAACAGATGCTCGCGATCGCCCGCGCGCTGATCGCAAAGCCCAAGATGATCCTGCTCGACGAGCCCTCGGAAGGCATCATGCCCGTCCTGGTCGAGGAGATGGGCGTGCTGTTCCGCCGCCTGCGCGACGAGGGCAAGACACTGCTGCTGGTCGAGCAGAACGTCGAATGGGCCCTGCGGCTGGCCGACCGGGCGGTGATCATCGACCAGGGCGAGGTCGTGCATCAAAGCAGCGCCGCGGCGCTGCTGGCGGACAAGGACATCCAGGAGCGCTACTGCGCGGTGTGACGGCTCCGAGGGCCGCACGCGAGCAGGTCATCCAAGCAGCTTGCCGAGCTCGTTGAGCTTTGCGATCGCGGCCTTGCCGACCTCGGTGATGTTCTTCTCCGCGCGCGCGGCGAGCTCGCGATCGGCCTCGAAGCCTTTCCTGGCGGCATTGACGCTTTCGCGGATCTGGCCGCCCACGTTGGGGTCGCCGATCGCTTTCTTCACCGCACCGTCGTCGAAGGCCTTGACGGTCTGCTCCTGATCCGCTAGCCGCGCGTTGCTGCCGGCTGTGGTCTCCTCGAGCGCGAGGCCGAGCGCCTCATCCAGGAGTTCGTGCAAGGCTGCGAGCGGACCCTCGGTGGCGGAGCTTGTGGTGCTGACCTTGAAGCCCGGCGTATCCGGCACGAACAACACGGTGCCGCGCGCGAGCCTGTTGAGATCGGCATGCGGATTAGCCTGCTGCAAGGCTTTCAGCGCAGCCTCGCTGCGAACCTGGCTCAGATTGGCATGCAGCAGCTTCTCGCTGACAGCCTTGAGTTTCGTCTCGTCTCCAACGATGAAGGTGCGCATCGAAATCTCCGCGGATTAGCCGATCACGTTGAGTGGCGCCCACGGCGTGTTGGCAATGCCGCCGGGGATGATGATGTTGCTGGTCGTGATGTTGCCGATCACGGTCACTGCCCGCGCGCCGGTGAGGCGGATCGAGCTTTCGCCGCCGCGCACCCGGTTCGCGCTGATGATGGCGACCGCGCTCTCCAGCGAAACGGCGACGCTTCTGCTGCCGGATTCCACCCGGTTGTCGTTGAACAAGCATTCCTGGCCGGCCACGACCAGAACGGCGGGTGCTGGCCCGCGCGCGGCCAGCATGTTGCCGATGATGCCGGCGCGCGCGCCCTCGGTGTCGTTGGCGGCAAGGCTTGCCCTGACGAACGCATAGTCGGCGCCAAGCGCGAGGATCCGCCCGTCGCCGAGCCGGATCGCGACCTTGTCGCCGGCCTGTCCGAACGGCACCTTCGGATTGACCTCCGCCGTGGTGAGCGCGAACCAGTTGCCGTCCGAATTGTCCACGCCCGGCGTGAGGTCGCGCTGCACGCTGTTGTGATTGACCTCGATCTGGGTCTGCGGCGCGCGCAGCATGATGCCGGCGCTGGTGCCGACAAACCCCTTGGCGGGCGCGACCTCGACGATCTCGTTGCCGCTCACGCGCGGGCGGTTGACGCCGAAGGTGACGACGCCGGCGCGCAGTGCCGACTTGACCGCCGTCAGGCCGATCGCGCGAACCAGATTGCCCGCAATCGTCGCGCTGTCGGCGCGGATCACCTCGATGCCGACCACGGTGCCGTTCTCGCTCTCGGTGACCGGCTCGATGTTGCGGATGTGGTTGTTCTCGATCGAGACGGCTGCGGCGTCGGTCGCGCCGCCGAGCATGATCCCGGCGCCGCAGGCGTCGATCGCGTTGAGCTTGATGATCAGGTCCTGTGCTCCGGCAATCACCTTGATTCCGGCCGTGCCGAAGCCGTGGATCTGGTTGGCGAGGATATGCGCGGTGGCGGTGCTGCGGCGGTCGAGCCCGGGGATCAGCCCGATGCCGACGTGATCGCCGGGCGACCAGTTGCGCAGCTGGTTGCGCTCGATCCACAGCCCCGCCGCGGCGCAGGCGATACCGTTGGCCGTGACGTTGCAACTGTTGCCGTCGATCGCCAGCGAGGCGCCGGGAAGCGCAAGGCCCTGCGCGGCGATGGCGGTGTCGGTGCAGCCGATGATCTCGTTATGCGCGATTCGCGTGGCGAGCAGATGCAGCACCTCGTCGGCGAAGGCGATCGCGCCGCGCTGGCACAAGAGGACGTTCTCCTCGATGGTCACCGCGGCCGTCAGCAGGAAGCCGGCACCGTTCTCCACGCCCTTGAGCGCGCCGCCCGCAATCCCAACCGGCGCGAAGATCGCGTTCTCGGCGAGCTTTGCAGCGCCAACCACGCCGCGCAGCACCACCGCCGGGAGCTGTGCATTCTCGGTGCCGAGTGCCGCGATGGCGAGACGGGTCAGGCCGAGGCCGATGCAGGTCGAGACGTCGATGGTGGGATCGCGTGCGAGCGAAAGGATCGCGAGGTCCTCGATTGCGATCGCAAAAGAGTCCTGGATGGCGAAGGTGCCGGTCGGCGCCACCAGCAGCGTCGCCGGGCCCTTGCCGGCGATGCGGACCGATTTCGCCTGGTTGATCGCCACGGCCTCTTTGAGCACGTAGCGGCCGGGGCCGAGGCAGATGGTGCCGCCGGTCTCGCGCACCTTGTTGACGGCGTCCTGAATGGTGAAGCTGCCGCTCTCGTGCTGCTCGACGGTGACGCAGGCCGTGCAGGCACAGTCGTGGCCTTCGCCTTTCGGCGGCCACGGGTGGCGGCAGTCGGTGACGCTCTTGGCATCGACATCCCAGATGCCGAGCCGTGCATAGTGGTGATGGATGCCGCGCGGCGGGGCGCGGTCGAGCAACTCGACGCTGGCATCTGCCGTGCGCGCGGCGAAGGCCCACCAGTCGCCGGCACGACAGCCCGCAGCCCCGGTCGAATCGAAGCTCACGGTGACGCCGTCCTCGAGCAGGACGGTCGTACCCGCGGCCGGCACCTTGATTACGCCGGTCGATCCGGCGGCATCGAGATCGCCGATCTGCACCGGTGTGCCGCTGGCGTCGGTCCGGAACACCTTTCCTTTCTGATCCCAGCGGCGCACCCGCAAATTGGTCTGCTTCGGCCAATCGCTGTTGGGGAACCCCGACGGCAGCATCAGGCCCGGCAGTGCCGGTGTGAAGCTGATGCGGCGGGTCGCTTCGGTGACGGTGATGCGGCGCATCTCGCCGCCCTTCTGCGAGGACTCTCTGGGGTCGTCGATGATCTCGACCCAGTCGCCGGTGTTGAAACGCAGCACGTCGTCGCGCCCGAGACTGTCGAGCTCGAGTTCGGTGGCCGAGATCATGCTGGCGACGCGCGAGCCGACGCTGGCATTTTCGCGCGACCATTTGAAGGTCGCAGTGCCGCCGGGCTGGCCGGGGTCGTGGATCTCGACCCGGTAGAGCTGGTTCTCGAGGCCGCGGAAGCCGCCGGTCGGCGGCAGCTCGCAGGGGTCGGTCACCGGAGCTGCGTCGAACGTGCCTGTCGTGAGCACGCCGGTCGATGGCGCGATCACTGTGGTCCAACCCGGCATGTCCTCGTCGGGCGTCGCGCAGCTGGTGTTGGCGCCGGCATCAGTGTCGAGCACGCGCACCTGCCACACCGTCTGGAGCCGCGAGCTGGTCTCGACGCCGACGGCGATCTCGACCAGTTCCGGCCGCTCGAGCCAGGTCAGCTCGCGATTCCAGACGTCGAGATAGACGAGATGACGGCCGGCGGTCGGCAGTGGCGGCCGCACCTTGGCCGGCAGATAGGGCTGGGTCTCATAGGCCAGCTTGTCGGTGAAAACAGTCTCGGCCATGAGATCGTCGAACAGGCGCTTGCCGGGATCGGCAAGGCCGTGGTTCTCCGCGAGCAGACCGTCGACATAGAGCCGCCCCTTGCCGATCTCGAGGGTATTGCCGGCAACGCCGAGCTTGAATGCATCCGGGGTCGTCGAGGACACCGTATCGCGGTCGAGAATGTCGCTGGCGAGTGCACGCAGCCTGCGATCGAGGATCGCCATCAGCTCGTTGGCGTCGCCGTCCAGCAGCACCGCGCCCTGTTTCAGCTCCACGCCGGCGAAGTCGAGCAGCGGGTCGAGACGAACGCGTGAGAAGTCGGCACCCATGATAGCCTCCGATGCATTCGGTCAACTCGCGAAGAACAGGCCCGCGTGCAGCCCGAAACGTAGATATTCATCGAGCCGCAGCCTGAGATTGGCCTCGCGCTGCGGCTGGAATAATGCGTTGAGAACGCCGATCTCGCTGTCATTGTCGCCGCCGGCGCGGATCGTGAGGCTCGTGGCGCCGCGCAGCTGCCCGTAAGCGGGATCGCCATAACGCAGCGAGGTGAACAGCGGCAGCGCCGTGGGCGCCGTGTCATTCGGCACGCAATGGAAGCGCCGCGGCGTGATCGAACCCGCGGGCACGTAACAGAAGCGGACGCAACCTTCCTGGCGACGCTGGACCAAGAGCGGCGCGATCCACTTTTCCGCGGGCTTTGGACCAAGCTCTGCGAAGAAGATGGTGTTGGAGGCGAGCTTCAACAGTTTCGTGTGAACCTTGCCGATGACGGTGCATTGGGCGACCGTCAGTTCGGCGCCGGGGCTGCCCGCGGCATCGGCGGCAAAGGCGACGTTCGCCGGCACGCCGGCATCGATGATACAGTCGGTCAGCGTTACCTCGGCATCAGTGACGGCGCGGATCGGGCCGACGATGCAGCGCTCCAATGTCACTTTGGCGAAGGGATGCTCGATGATCAGGCTCGGCTCGCCCGGCGAGGCCGGACTACCGTCCCCATTCAGGGTAAGCCCAGGCACCAGCGTGCAATCGCGCAGCAGCAGCTCCCGCGGCTCGACATCGGCAAAGGCCGCCAGCCGCAACGCGCCGCCCGATATCACGAGCCCGTCGAGCGTGAGGCGACCGCGCGCGCCGATGTCGAGCGTGATCTCGCCGCCCGCCGCCAGCAGCGGGCGGGTCTGGTCATGCGCGGCGACCACGACATGGTGCGGCGTGGCATCGCCGGTTACGTCGTCGACCACAAAGGTCGGCGTCTCCTTGTAGGTCAGGCTGTCGCCGATGATGAGGCGGCCACCGGTCCTGATCAGGTTGAGCTTGGCCTGCCACGCGCCTCCGGCATCGACGGTCTGCTCGTTGCCGATATCGCCCGCGGCGGGTACGCGCGGATACTCGCCGCCGCCGATCTGCCGCGCAGTGCCGTAGTGGAATGTCGCGAGCAGCGGTCCGTCGGCGGGATTGCCGAGCAGCACACGGCCACGCTCGGGATCGAAGCCGATCGTGCCCGCCGTCACCTGCGCCTCATGGGCCCAGCCGATGACATTGCCGCCGCCATCGAGAATGTCGCGGAGATCGCAGACCCGCACCTTGGCCGTCGGCACCGGGATGGGCGGGGTGCCCGGCGTGAAAAACACCAGGCTCTCGCCGTCGCCATAATCGTCCTCGCGCTGTGCGTCCGGCTGTGCGGTTGCCTGTGCGGCGCGCACCGCCATTGCCATCAGCCGCACCGATAGCGGCTCCGGCGCATTGATCGGCTCGGCGAGATGGGAGATGTCGGACTCAGCCTGCGCGGATCGAAACAGCCGCATGTCCGCGCCGAGCGGGTTGAGACGGAATTTCCGGCCGGTCGCGTCGCCGGCGTCAGGCGTCAGCGGCACCGCCGTGAGCGACAGCGACAACAGCCGCCACAGGAAGATGCCGATATTGGGGATGTTGTAGCGGCCGGCGCCCGTTTCCGGCCGCCGCATCTCGGCGGTGTGCGCGATGCTGTTGAAGGCGTCGTCGCGCCGGAACAGCGCCGCCGTGTCGCGCAGATTGCAGGTCGCCGGCGCATGCAGTCGGATGTGCTTCATGTATTGCGTGGTGGCGAGCTGCTCGAAAAATTCGACCGCATGTGCCGGCCAGCCGGTGACGTCCTGCGCGAGCTCTTCCAGCATCAGCGCGGTGCCCTTGCGGCGGCGGAAGGCGATGGTGTCGGCGACTTCGGCACGCGGCGAGGTCAGCTCGGTGCCGAGCCCGCGCAGCGGCCGGTAGCCGATGAGGTCGCCGATATAGGGCGTCACCCACTCGGCGCAGGTTTCGATGAACTGGTCATCGTAGAGCTGGTCGATTGACTCTTCCAGCGTGGCGAACTCGCGCGCAATTGCCGCCAACAGAGCCTGGAGCGGACCGGCCTTTACCGGATCGCCCGCAAGCGCGGCGTCGCGCAACCGGTGCAGCGTCGGCAGCAGGCTGTAGAGCCGTTCGGGGGTGAGGCTGTTCATGCCATCTCCTCCAGGAGGTCGAACGGCGCCGGGTTCAATGTCAGGAGCTCGCTCGGTCTCGCCACGCCCTGGTCGATATGCATCCGCGAGGCGAGCAGGCGGACCTGGCGCGAGGGAATGGTCTGCGCGAAGGGCGCCGTGCCGCCATAGAGCTGGACGAGGTCGACAGCGACGACGCCGGGCACCGATTGTGCCGCCGCGATCACGTCGGATTGCTGCACCGGCTGGCCGAGCTCACGCGCGTCGAAGGCGAAGTGCGCGCGTAGCGCCGCCTCGACCGCGGTGAGCACGGCCTTGGCGTCGAAATCGGGATCGCGCTTGACCTTCAATCCGATCCGGAACGTGCCGGGCTGGTAGGGCAACAGCATCACGGCGACGTGCGGATCGCCGCCGGCTTTCAGCGCAGCGAGCAAATTGGTCCATACCGGGCTTGTCGAATTGACGGGAGCCCCGGGTGGCCCCGCGATCGTGATGGCGATGGTCTTTCCGCGCGGCAGTTGCAGCACCTGCGCCTGCGCCTTGGCAATGCCGGTGAAGGCGCGGGCAAAATCCTCATAGTCAAGGACGGACACGACGCGGCCGAGCGTGCGGGCGCCGAGCGGCATGCTCCGTCGCGCCGCATCCGCCGGCTCCGGATCGTTGCCGCCTTCGGCCGCGAACGGGTTGCTCACGCCCTTGAGGCCGAGCGGGCGCGACAGCAGTTGGCTCAGCGTCTCGGCGCGGACATTGCCGGCGACCCCGATGCCCTTGCGGTAGGTGGCGCGGACGTTGTTGAGCCCGCTCGGCAGCCGCGCACCGCTGGCGCCGTCGCCGAATTTCACGAGATTGCGCCCTTGCTCGTCAATATCGAGCGCAAAGACGCGATCGGTCGCGGCTGTGCCGAACAGCGTCGCGCGCTCGTGCCATGCGATCTCGCCGACCCGCAACGTCAATTCGCTCGCGGCACCACTCTCATTGGCGGCGGCGCGATAGGTCAGCGGCACCTGTTTCAGCTCGAATTGCTGGAACGGCTGGGCAGCATCGCCCGAGCCGAGGATCTGAGTCACCGTCTCGCCATGCGAGGCCGGCACCACATTGCCATGAACCACGACGCTGCCACGGTCGAGGCTGCCGGCGAGCGGCGGATCGATCTGAAGCATGCAGCGGCCGGCGTCGACAGCCTGGGCGAATACGAGGTTGGCCTGCACAACAACGGCCTGGCCGTCGGAGACGCGATTGCCTCGCACGATCAGCCGTCGCCCTGCGACGAGGCCATCGGCACTGACGGCTGCAGGGATGCTGCTGCCGGTCGCGGCATCATCGACGGCGTAGGGCGCAAGCGCGAGCTGCTCGGACTGCACGAAGGCCGTGATGCGACGAACTTGGTCCTGATAGCGGTCGTAATGGGAGCCACGCAATTGCAGCCGCGTCACCTTGCCGGCTAGCGCGAACTCCGCGCGCGACGTCTCGTCCGCATCGGCGATCTGGTAGACGTCGAGATGCGGGCCGAGATCGAGGATGACATCCGACTTGCCGAAGGCCTTGATGATGACCTGGATGGAGCCCCTGGCTGCCATCGAAAGCACGACGTAACCACCGGCGCGGACCTCGGAATAGACCGTATCGAGATCAATGAAACCGCCGCCCTGGGCCGAGCCCATCGGCGAGATCGTGTAGTCGGGCCACTCCGGCGCGCCACTCCCGCTCGGATAGTTATTGCGAAAGTCCGTCGACATCGACTTCCACATCGGCGCGTTGTGGCCGAAGGGTGCTGCCCGCTTGCGCAGCGCATAGACCTTCGAATCTTGCGCGGCCGTGACCCCGGAGAGGCCGGCCTGCCAGGTGATTTTGGTGCGATCGAAATCCGACTGCAGCTCGACACTGTCGATGAAGCGGAAATCGCAGTTGCTGTCATTCGTACCGGGATTGAAGGCATCGCCGACGATCAGCAGCGCATCGCCCGGCTTCAGATTGTTGCGCTGGCCGGCGAGGTACATGACCGTGTCGCCTTTGTCCGGTCGGCGTGTCTCCGCCAGCCACGGTCGGATCGCATTCCAGGCCGGCCGTGCGGCGTCCAGTCGCTCGACCGTTTCGAAGGTCTGCGGCTTCTCGTCCGGCCCCGGTACGCTCTGCACTTTCGTGCCGATCTCGATCGACACCTGAGCGGGCACGCCGGTGACGAAGCTGCCCGGCTCGGGCGACAGTTTTGGCGGCGGCGCGGGCGGCGTTTCCAGCGTGAAGGCGAGCCAGGTCTCGGCGGCGACGCCGGGCCGCAGGCGGTAGCCGATCAGCCGGCCCATCTCCTGGAGCGACACCCGTTCCAGCGCGGTGCGAAGATAGGATTCGTTGGCGATGCGTTCCTGGTAGAAGGTGAGCACGTCGGCAGCGCAGGCGAAGGCATCGATCAGGCCGATGGTGAAGTCGTCATCGGCGCGGCTTTGCAGCTTGCCGAGCGGTGCGAACGCGGCAGAGGACAGCGCTGCGTGCAGGCTGTCGCGGAACTGGGCGTAGTCGCCGACGCGGTAGGCGATGGCGGAGAGGCCGTAGCGGTTCGAGATGCCTTGCGGCGTCTCGGCTTCGACGCCAGCGCAGCAGCCGCAGCTCTCGCTGCCGGCAGGCAGGGCATGAGGCTTGATGGTTGGAACCGGTAGCGTCACTTGCCGCCTCCCGCCTCGATGATGAGCCGGCCGCGCTCGCGGAAACTCGGATTGTTGGCGAGCTGCGCGATCTCGAGGCTTCCGATCGGGATCACCTCGTCATCCAGCGAGGTCGCGAGCGGCGAGATCAGCCGCTGGAATTTTTCCGCCTGAACCGCCTCGACGCCCTCGACCGCTTGTGCGGCTGCGATGATGCGGCTGAGATAGACGGGATCGCCGAAGGTGAAATTGTCGGGATGGAACAGGCCGAGCGTGCCGTCGGGCAGCACCGCGCTCGACAGCACCGTCCGCACGGCCTGCGCGACATCGGCGCGGAAATAGTCCGGCTTGACGCAGACATGCAGTGTGACGTCGAGCGGCACATAGCGCGGCGGTCGTACGTCGAGGTCGTAGCCGGCCATCCTGAACCGCTCGAGATGGTTGCGCAGTTGCGTAGCGAAGGGCACGTCGACTACGCCGCCGCCGAAGCGGTCGGGCGTCACGAACACGGTGTGCCAGCTTCCGGTCCAGCGGAACGTTGCGGCCGCGCGCTGCACGTCGGCGCGTCGTTCAATGGCGGCGGCGTAATCGGCCGCCGTCACCGCGCGCTCCTGGGTACGGAACGCCTGTGGGGCGTCGCGGCGGGCGGCTTCAATGTCCTCGGGCTCGACGCCGCCGGATGCGGGAAGCGGATTGCGTACGGCCTCGAACACGCCGTCCGTGGTGCTGACGATGTGGGCGATGGCTTCGGCGCCGACATTTCCGGATGTGCCGTTGCCGATCCGGTAAGTCGCCGTGAATGCGGTGTCTTCGGCCGGGCGCTTGCCGAGCAGGCCGTCACCGAACCGCAGCAAGGCCTCGCCGTGGTTGTCGATCTCGACCACGACATGCGGCGCGTTGCCGGCGCTGTCGATGAGGTCGCGTCGCGGCAGCCAGTGCTCGGTGATGCCGGCGACTTGTCCCGTGAGATCGACGATGGCAGGCGTGGCGTCGCGCGGCGACAAGAGCGAAAATGCGCTGGCCGCCCACCACGGCTTGTCGTTGCTGACGGGAACGGCGAGCAGCGCGCCGAGATCGAAGGATTGCGTCAACGGGCTGTTTGCCAGCACCGGGCGGAAGCGCGGCGGCAGCATGACGTCCGGGGACGAGGTGCAGCAATTGCCCGGCGCGCGCGATGCCTGCTTCAAGCTGGCGCGCGGCATCACGCCGAGCTGTTCGGGCGGCAGCGTGCGGCCGTGATCGACGAGCACGATATTGCCGCGCGCAACACTGATCGCGAGCTCGGGGCGGTCCTCCACCGTCAGGCAAAGCGGGAAGGGCAGCGCGTCGGCCTCGCTCCAGGCGATCTCGGTGACGTCGACCGGGCCGTCGACCGGAGGCTCGTCGAACAGCCCGCCGGACGGATCGCTCGTCAGCGTCCTCTCGGTCAGCCGCACCGCACAGCGATGGCCGGGATCGGCATCGGCGGCAGACAACGTCGTTGGGCTGATCACCTCCTCGAAGATCAGGATATCGCCGATGGCGAGCGTATCAATGTGGCCGCGCAGCGTCGCACGCGTGGTGCCGCGCGGCAGGCAGCATCCGTTGTTGCCCCAGGCATAAAAGGTGAGGCTGTTCTGTTGCTGATCCAGCTCGGCGGGCGCGACCGCCTCGAACATCTCGGCGCCGCCTTCGATCGCATCGCCGAGCGCGCGCGAGCCCGGCGTCAACGCCACGTCCAACCCGGGCACGCGGGTGAGCAACTGCGTCCCCTTGGGCAGTGCGATCTTCTGCCCGTTGACTTCGAAATGCACGAACGCGCGGGCGCTGCAGCCCTCGTGCAAATGATAGTCGACCAGCCTCGCATGGCGCCGCACCGAAATGCGCTGCCGCGCGGTGGCGAGATAGGCTTCGTTGGCGACCGCATCCTGGCGATAGGCGAGGTTGTCGGCGGCATAAGCGAGCAGCTCGACCAGGGTCACGCCGAGATCAGCGGCCGAGCGCTCCTGCCAGCCGGGCACGAGCAGGCTCAGCCTGTCTAGCATCAGCCGGCGAAAACCCTGATAGTCGCGCGCGAGATAGTCGATCTCCGGCCTCAAGCGCGGCGTGGGCGGGCACGGCGCGGTGTCCGCGCAGTCATAGTCCGAGGGACATTCGACCTTGAAGGTGAAGTCGATCGCCGACAGCTTGGGATCGAAACCGGCCGGCGGCAGGGCCGAGCCGGAATTGGCAAAGATGCCGAAATTGTAGATCGAATAATCCCCGCTGCTGTCGGTCCGGACGACCAGTGTGCGGGCGAGATCGTCGACGGTGTCGACCAGGCCCGGCTCGGCCTCGGCCGGCAGCGCGTCGGCCGGCGCACACCAGACCACGCTGACGGTCGCGATCCGCTCGCCGCCGGTGATGCGCAGATTGTCCGGCGAGAGCGTGAAGCCGGGATGCAGCAGCCGCACCAGCAGGGTCTGTTGTCGCGGCGCGCCGGGCGGAGAAGCGAGGTCGAGCACCTCAATGAATGCGATGGCGTTGGCGCTGCCCTTGGCCTCGAGCACTTCGAGCCGGCGCGGATCGCAGCAATGTTGCTTCATGCCGCGCCTCCCGGAACCGCAAAGCTCGCGACGTGGCTGGTGCGGTCGGCCAGCACCACGTAGCGGATCTCGACCCGCAGCACGGCGTCGTCATTGATCACCTCGACCGAGGTGACGGCGATCAGATGCGACAGGTGCTGGTGGAGCGCGGCCTGTGCCAGCATCTGCGTCGTCGCGGCGAGCGTCACCGAGTTGGGCTCGAACACCAGCGCCAGGAGTCCTGCGCCGAAATCCGGCCGCATCACCCGCTCGCCCTGCATCGTGAACAGCACCTGCTCGATCAGGTCGCGAATGTGATCGGAGCGGCCGGTCGTGGCCGTGCGACCCTGGTCGTCGAAATGATAGGGCAAGTCGAGTTCGCTGCTCACGCCGTCCTCCCCTCAGGTTGCCAGCACGCGCGTCTGCGCCACGACGGGCAGCATCGGGGTGCCCGTCGGCGTGCAGACGGATTGCCCCATCATGGTCGCGGCCGGTGCGCCGCCGATCATCACCCGTGCGGCGCCCACTACCATCTGCGCCGTGACGCAAGGCGGCGCCGAGCCGGTGAGCGAGCAGGCCGCGATCGCATAGGGGCTGGTGAGATTGACCGCGGGCTGGCCCGACAGCATCACGCGCGGGAACGGCGCGATCGGCGTCGCCTGTCCGGCATGGCTGCACAATACCGTGGCGCCGAGATGCAAGACGGGAGCGGGCATGTGCGTCTCCTAGATCACGGTGAGCGCGCCGAGATTCACGTCGACGGTCGGTCCGGTCATGGTGATGACCGCGCCTTTGCCGTTGGAAATGGTGATACCGACGTCGCTGACCGAGATCATCGCGCCCGTCGTGGTCTGCATCAGGATGCCGCCGGTCGGGCCCGGCACGTCGCTGATGGTGAGACCGTTCTTCAAGGGGGTTTGCAGGGTGATGCCGGGGACGCCGGGTGGCACTGCGTGCGCCAGTACCGGCACCTCCGCGGCACTGCCCCAGTAGCACCCGACCCAGATCGGATAGTCGGGGTCGCCGCGCTCGAACTCGATCCAGACCCCGGCGCCGATGATCGGCACCGTGAAGAAACCGGCATTGATGCCTGCGGTCGGCACGCAAGGCATCGCCCAGCTCGTCGGTATCACGGCGCCGACGTCGGGCACCATCACCTGGATCCGGCCGATCTGAAGCGGATCGATATTGTTGATCACCACCGCGCGATACTTTCCGAAAAGTGGCGCATCGCTCATGTCGGCACCTGCGGAACGGTCGAGATCAGCGCGTTGCGTGCGAGCGAGAATGATTGCTTGTAGGAGCCGCGCTCGATCTCGTGGGTGACGTTCTTGACGTAATAGAGCCCGTCGAACGGGAGGCCTGCGCCGCGTACGCCAACCAGTTGCCGCGACTTCAGAACGCGGCCATATCTGGCGACGTCGAGCTTGCCGCTCCCGAACACGCTGTCGCTGTGCTGGCTGGCGTAAGCGAGCCCCGCCATCAGCGCCTGCGGCGCGGACAAATGCGCGGTGTTGGAGAGCTTCTCGATCTTCGGCGGCAGCGGCGGCACCACGCCGAGCGGCGGGCTCATCGGCGTGATGTCGGGGATCGGCACCGGGATCGGCGCCTTGCTGTTGGCCTCCTGGAAGAACACGATCGGCATGACCTTGCGTTCCTTGTCGAAGTTGAACGAGATTTCCTCGACATTGGTGAGCGCGTCCATGTTGGTGGTGAGTGCCGGCTGCGGCGCGCCGAAGCGGATTTCCGGTCCCCAATAGGCCTTGGAGGCACCGGGCGCGGGACCGGCTTCGAGATAGAAGACGTAGCCGGCTTCGCCCGCGAGCTTCTTGACGTAGGCGTAGTCGCTGCCCTTCTGTTGCGGGATCTGCTGAACCGGGATCGGCGGGATGTCGAGCACGCTCGGGATCACCATCGGGATCACGCCGAGCGCCGCGTATTTGGCGAGGATCGCGAGCACCCGCACCGACGGCGGCATCGCCGGGAAGGGCAGGCCGGGCAGCTCGATGATGTCCATCAGCGCCGACATGTCCTTGCCCTTGATCACCAGCTTGCCGACGCCGCCGCTGCCCGGCTGCGTCTCGACATTGGTGACCATGCCGTCGATGACGGACTCGGCCGTGCCGTTGATGGTGACGATCAGTACGACGCGCAGCAGCGGCGGCAGCGCGCCGCCGCCGGCAAGCAGGAAGATGGTGCGCAGCGGCGAGCGCACCGGCAGGTCGAAAGTCAGCTCGAATCCACTCTGCGCATCGCCCGATCCGATCTCGATCTTGGCATGGGTCAGCGTCTCCAGCACCTCGCGCGGCGCCGGCACCGGCGCCGGGCCGATCTGGAGCGAGAGCTGGACGCCGCCTTGCATCATCGGAAATCGTCTCCCTAAAGCCCGTTCGGGCGCGGGATCTGCACGCGCTCACCGGGCGTGTCGGTGAGTTCGAGCGGATCGGTCACGACATTGGCGTCGGCGATCCGCCAATACAGTTCGGGGTCGCCGAGCGTCGTGGAGGCGAGCGTGTCGGGCCGCTCGCCGGCATTGACGATGTGTTCGCCGGCGATGCCGATATCGCGCGCCTGGGGGATGAAGCGGCGCAGCACATAGGCGACACCGGGATCGTCCGCGCTGCGCTTGAGCCGCCCGATCGCGGCGCCGTGATAGCGGCTGTTCGGCGGAAAACTGTTGTCCGGAAACGCTCCGGCATCGATCAGCATCTGGACGGGATCCGAGGACATCATGTGCTCCGTCAGGGCAGGCTGGAAAGACCAAGCGAGGCCAGCGAGGCGCTGCCGGTCAGGCCGGCGAGCGTCTCGCGATTGCGCAGGTAATTGAGGAAGATGGTGCCGCCGCGATGCGTGAAGCCGAGATCGTCGGTGCTCATCACATGCAGGCCGAGCGAGACTTTTGCGCGGATCGGGTTAAGCGCTGGATCGAACGCTTCCTCGACGATGGAGAACTCGGCGACGCGCACCGGCGCGACCCGGTTCTTGCTCCAGACGAACAAGGTGAGTGGCGCCTCCGGCGGCAGGATCTCGAGCGTGCCGCGATCGGCCTGGCTTGCGATGCCGAGCAGATCGTCGACGCTCGGATTGACGAGGGCCTCGAGCACCGCGAGCTGCGGCGCGATGCCGAAGGCGATCGCATTGGCATGCGCGTCGGGATCGGCGAGCTGGTCGGTCGCGTCGATCTCGGCGTCGAGCTTGATGGTCTCGATCGCGGGCCCTTTCAGCCGGAACGGTTGCGCCCGCCCGCCGGCCGCGCCGTCGCCGCCGGTGCCCTGCACCTGGTAGCTGCGGCTCAGCGTGTCCGGATTGTACTGGAGCGCGATCTGCCGTCGCACCGTGCCGCCGCCCGGCGCCAGCACCACGAGGCCGCCCTTGATCAGTTTTGGGGACGAGGTGAGGCCGGTCATGGCGAATCGTCCTGCGACGGTCCACGCGATGGCGGCAGCCGCTTCTGTCGAAGATCGAGCCGAAGGTCGCGCTGATAGCGTTCCAGGCCACATGGCGTGAATGCCGCGATCCGAAGCGGCGTTTCGATGGCGCGGTCGACGTAGAGCGTAAGACCCCGCTTTACATAGACATACTCGTTGCTCTCGACTTCGAACGTTCCCTGGAACGAGTTAAGCTTCGCCTCCGGCTCGCCGAGCCAGCCAAGCAGCGATGACAGCGGCTCGAGGAGATCGACATTGGTCGCGTCGATCAAGACGACGACGTCGCCTTCCGCCCATACCCGCATGCCGCGTGCAAAGCCTCCGGCCGCGGCACTGAACCAATTGGTCTGGTGCCTGGCGCTGCCAAGAAGACCTTGGCCGTGCGAGGATCGATCGACATTGAACACGGCGGTGACGTCGTTGAGGGAGGTCTGCTCGACGAGGCCTGCGAAAGCGCGCAGATCACGGCGGGCGAAGGACTGCAGCGCTGACAGGGCGGGTACCGTGGTGGGGGTGGCCTGCATGGCTCAACCTCCGATCTTCGCGACGTCGCCCTGGAAATAGGCGGCGTAAAGATTGCGGATGCCGACGATGTTGACGAGCTTCACGGCCTCGGCATACGAGGCGTAGCGTCGGCGCGAGGCTGGTTTCACCGTAATTGGCTTCAGCTTTGCATAGGCGGGGCCCTCGACCGCCTCGCGCAGCCTGGAGTCGTTGACCCTCGGCGCGACATTTTCCCAGACGATCTCGTCGAACAGCGAATCGACGCCTTCGATCAGCGTGTTGTTCTCGTTGGAACCATCCCCGAAAGTGTTGGCGAACGTGTCGTATTCCGTGGTCCGCAGTGTGTGAATGTATTCGTGGATCAATGTCTGGAACATGTCCCACAGGAAGTCCCGGTCATCGACAGGATCATCCTTCTTGAAGATCTGGATGTTGATGTTGCCGAAGCTGGCGGACGCGTCCCAGCCACGGTCTATCTCGTTCAGCTTGTCGACCTGCGCGTCGGTGCTCGTGAAGTCGTCAGCAATCTTGTCGAGGATAATCGCCTCATCGCCTACCGGATTATTGCTGGAATCGAACTGCGGCGAAGCGTTCAATTTCCGGTTGGCCGCACGTATGTCGCGGTCCGACTGGAAGAAGTAGAGTACGAGGGCCTTCGCCATCTTCCTCTTTTCGATGCTGTCCATGCCAGCGAGATCAGCTTCGGTGTCGGCGAACAGATCATGGATGCTGCCGCGTGTGAAGGCTGTATCGGCCTTCAGTTCCGGATGTTTCGATTTATCGTAGTAGGCGCCGAAGACCTTGTCGGTTTCGTCCTTGCTCGCCTTGCCGATCCGTTCGAATTCAGCGAGCGCATGCACCTTCGTCGGGTCGCCGTGCTCGGTGGTACCCTTGTCCTTGACCATCTCGTCCCAATAGCGCTGGATCAGATCTGGCATCATGGCGCGGATGGCGTTGTCATATGCCGTCTTTCCTGCGGGGGAGTTGTCGAACGGCAGCGCGACGCCGCCGGAGTCCACCTTGACGTCGGGCTTCAACGCCTTTGGAATATCGGCTTTCTGCGCGGCACCCGGAGCGGCCGTCTTTGACAAGTCGCCGGCGCCGGTGATGAGCGTCACGTCGCGGAAAACACGTTGAAGGAAGACGTCGTAATTCTTGAGGATCCTCTTCGTGGCTCCGGCCTTCTTCTTCAGTGCGTCCTTCTTCGCCGGGTCGCTTTCGGCTTCGGCCTGCTCGCCGATGTCGTCGAGCCGACGAGCCAGATCGCTGCGCTCCCGGCCGAGTTCCTGTGCCGCCTTCTCTCGCACGGGCGGATCGAGAGCGAACACCTCGGCCGCGACGGCGGCGATCTCCTCGTCATTTGTCGCCGTCGCAATCCGGATCTTGATGGCCATGGTATCGTAGGCGAAGGTCGGCGCGCCCTTGCCCGGTTCGCCCTGCGGTTCGACGTCGCCCTTGGCGAGCGCGTCGCGTCCGCCGCGAAAGCGGGTTGCGAAGAAGCGCTTCAACCTCTTGTACTCGGCGCCGTCGATGTCGGATTCGAGCTCGGTGACGCTGAGTTTGCCTGAACCGAACATGATCCGCAGAGCGGCAATGTCACTCAGTTCGAGCAGGTCGAGGATGGCGTTCTCGTCGTCATCGAGTGTGGGGCCGTCCTGCATCTCCAGGATCAACAGCGCCTTTTGCAATGGATCGAGCTTGAACTCGGCCTGGCCGGCTTTCCACCGACGGACGATCGCACGCGCCTTGTTGTCGCTGTCGAAGCTGCCTTCGATCGCTGCGGACTTGGCGATCTTGTCGAGATAGGCGAGCAGCTCCTTGTCGCCGAAATTACCCTCGGCGCCGAAAAACACGGCGATCGATTCGTACCAGGCGAGCCGCTGCACCGCCGCCGGCGGCACGGTCGCGCCGCGCTGCTGCACGACATGGGCGAGCTCGTGCGCCAGAATGAGCCGGCCACGCGGGCTTTGCGGATTGTATGCGCCGTCGCCGAACACGATGTGGGCGCCCGCGGTGTAGGCGGTTGCGCGGATCGCGCGGGCTGAGGCTGCGGCCTGCGCGTCGGTGTGGATCCGCACATGGCTGAAGTCGGAACGGAACTGACGTTCCATCGTCTCGCGCGTCGGAGCGCCGAGAGGCGAGCCTGTCGATCCGACCACCTCTGATACCGCGGCCGGCGCGGCCGGTCCCGTCGTGCCAGTGGAGCGTGGAAGCGGCGATAGCGCCGGCGCCGGGCCAGCCGGCTGCGATGGCCGCAGGGCGTTTTTGGCCGCATGCTCGGCTTCGCTCTCGAAGCGGTCGCGGGCCGGACGAAGCTCGAGCGAAGGCGCATGGGCCGGCGAGGATGGCTTCGGCACTGCCTTTGGTGCGGCGTGCACGGTCATGGCTTGCCTCGCGGAGCGCCGGCGCCGGATATCGTGGTCAATCGTGCCGCGATCCGATCGGCGACCGCGCGCGGCGCCTCCACATGGGCGGCGCTCGCCTCGTTGGCGGACCCCGTGAGCCGGTGTTGCAAGGCCTGTCCGATTGCGTCGGCAAGTCCCGCAGCTTCGGAGTGTCGCGACGCGTCGACGACGAGACGTCCAATCCGGATATCGATACCGGCATGTTTCATGGCCCGACTCCCGGCCAAGGCCGCTCGAGCTTGGAGAACTCGGCACGCACCGCGGCGTTGATCGCGTCCTGCTCGATCCGTCCGCTGTCGCCGGCGGCGGACAGGAAGGCGGCGTTAAGCGCGATGGCGCGGATGTTGCCGCCGGTCAGTTGCAGCCTGGCAAGGCCTGCAAAATCCACCTCGCCGAGCGGTGCATCGGCAGGGAATTGCATGCGCCACAGTGTTTCGCGCGCAGCGGCGTCAGGGTAGGGGAACTGGACCACGTAGCGGATGCGGCGCAGGAAGGCGCGGTCGAGCGCGCTCTTCATGTTGGTGGTGAGGATCACGAGCCCGCGATAGGTCTCGATCCGCTGCAAAAGGTAGGCGATCTCGATATTGGCGAAGCGGTCATGGCTGTCGCGCACCTCGCTGCGCTTGCCGAACAGCGCATCGGCCTCGTCGAACAGCAGGATGGCGCCACTGGTCTCCGCGGCCTCGAACAGCCGGCTCAGATTTTTCTCGGTCTCGCCGATATATTTGCTGACCACGCTGGCAAGATCGATGCGATAGAGATCAAGTGCGGCCGCGCTCGCGATCGCTTCGGCCGCGTAAGTCTTGCCGGTGCCGGATTCGCCGGCGAACAGCGCGGCGGCTCCGAGCCCGCGGCCGTTATGCGCGGCAAAGCCCCAGTCGCCATGGACGCGGGGCCGGTGCTGCAATTCATTCGCGATGGCGCGGAGCTGCGCGGTCACCACCGGTGGTGCGACCAGGTCGTCGAAGCCAACGCGGCTGTCGATCCGCTGCGCCAGCCCGTCAAGCCCGCCGCGCACCGCGGCGCGGCAGAGCCGCCACACCGCCGGCCCGAGCAGAGCGGGATCGGCCTGTGTCTCGGCGAGGGCTTCGGTGGCCACGAGGCGCAGGTCGGCGGCGGGCACGTTGAACTGCCGCAGCGCCGGACGCAGCGCGGCTGCGAGCGTGGCGGCCTGCTCACGCGAATGCCCCCGCAAGGCGGCGACCTGCCGCGCGGCGGCCGGGACATCGGCAACCTGGAGCCGCAGGATACGGCGCTGCCGCAATCGCGACAAGCGGGCCGGCTCCGGCGCGTTGAGCACGATCGCGGGTCCCATCAGGTGAGAGAGCAGCGTCATCGCATGCGCCTCGGCATCCGTCGCCTCGATGGGGCGGTCGAGCTCGAGCGCGATGATGGCATCCGAGAGGGCGGCCTCGCGGTCGAGTAGGCGGGCGATCTCGGCAAGCTCGCGCGGATCGTGCGGCAGGTCGCAGGCGTGCAGCCACAGGCCGTTCGCACCGAGGCAGGCGAGCGCCGCGCGCGCGAGGTCGCGCTGCGGCTCGATCTCGCCGCGAGCGTGACCCAGGGCGGCCAGAGCGGCCGCGCCCGTGCCGAGCGCCTGCGCGATCGTATTCGCCTGTGGTGTATCGGGCTCGATGGATCCGACGGGCTCGCAGCGAGCGAACCCGATCAGGCGGGCATCCATCGCGGGGACGCCGGTCAGGTAGTGCAGCACGCGTTCGTCGATCTGGATCGGACGGCGGAGCGGCGCCTCGCGGCCCTCGCACACGATCAGGCGCCAGCGCCGCAACGGCCGGAGCGGCGAGAGCGCATCCCAATGTGGTTCGCTCAGCATCTGCATGGCGAAATTGAACGTCGGCTGCGTGCTCGCGATGGCTTCGGGCGCTTGCGCCATCGCCACGCCGACGAGGCGACGCAGCGCGCTGTCGAGCTCGACGCCGGCCGCGAGCAGCACGACGTCGCGCTCGAACGCTGACAGGCCGAACAGCTTTGTCAGCGCCTCGAGCGCGGGCTCGAAATCATCGCCGCATTCCGGCGGAGGCGGCTCGGCGTTGGCCGATGTATCGGGCAACTGCCGTGCGAGGCGCAGGCGCAGCGCAGCGAACTGTGCCGCCAGCCATTGCTGGTTGCGGCTGGCCCAATCGAGCCCCGGCTGCACTTGCGGTCTGTCGTGCATGTTCATGGCGGCACGCTCAGGGTTTGCGAGGCATCGAATGCGGGCGCATCGCCGCTGAGATCGAGCAGGAGGCTGTCGACGCCGTCGATGCGCAATCGCGCCGGATAGGCCCCGGCAGCAAGCGTCGCGGGGAAGTCGAACACCAGCGGATCGGTGGCCGCGCTGCGCGGTTTGGCGGTGGCTTCCGCCGTGCCGAGGACGAGGCTCGCGCGCTGCCGCGGCTGCACCTGCGGCCGCGAGAACAGGGTGGCCGTGACGCGCAGCGGCGCAGTCTTGCGCAGCACGGTCGCCGCGGGCAGCGAAAGTCCGGCATCGGCTGCAATGACCAGTGCTGGGGCGATGACCAGGGCCACCGCGTTGGTCTCGCGCTCATTGGCTTCGCCGGTCGGCAGCAAGCGCAGCGTGAGGCTCCATTGCCCCGGCGCGAGCGCGGCCTGCGCGGCGGCATCGTTCGGCAGCGTCACGGTGAGCTCGGTGCCGTCGTCGTTGGGTGCGCCCGGCACCAGTTCAAAAGGAGCTGGAGATAGCGGGTGCGCCAGCCGCACATGAAAATTGCTGCCGCTGAGGCGAATGCCGGAGAGCACCACGGGCTCGCCGAGCCGCGCGCCGGCCTGCTTCTTCTGTGGCGTCGCCGCAAACAGCGTCGGCAGCGGAGGCAACGTGTCGGGATTGACGACGACGCCGCGGTCGCGCTTGGTGGCGGGATCGATGATCCCGCGCGACAGCACCGGCAGCGGCGAGACTGCGGGCTTCGTGGCTTCGATCAGCACCACCGACACCACATAGGCGGCCGTCGGCCGGTAATGCGACTGGATGGCCGCCCATAGTCGTGACATCTCCTCCGGCCCCATCACGGCCGGCGTGATCTTGATCAACTCGGCCTGATCGGCGAGGTCGGCGGCAGCGAGCGCCTGGAACGCCGGCGGCAGCATCGCGACGTCGAGCGGATTGGGATTGAGCGCGCGCTGCACGGCGGCGCGATCGAGCACCGGGCGCTCGTGCAACAGATGCATGCCGTAGCCGAGCAGGATCTCGGCCTGGCAGTCGACCCGCGCGTAGGCCGTCAGCAGATAGTGCAGGTCGAGTGCGAGCGGTGCGTTGGTCAGCCGCTCGCCGCTGGTCGAGGACCGCGACGGCAGGGAGCGGTTGCGCCAGCCGGGGTTCGGCGTCACCTGATGCAGGAACAGATTGAGCCGCGGCTGCTCTTCAGGGCTGGCGAGGTCGATCGTGTCGGGCGCAACAGCACTGACGTTCACCGTCCCACCGACCGCGGGCCCGGCCTCGATCAGCCCGTTGTCGAGCAGATTGCGGAGCACCGCGCTGACCGCGCCGATCGCGAGCGGCGAACTCATGCGCGGCCTCCGGGTCCAGGGCGGCGCAGATAGTCGGATAGCGACACCGACGGCTTTGGTGCGGGCTTGACGGTGCGTGCCGTGCGTGGGGGCTCCGGCGAGCGGATGTCGATGCGGTCGATCGTCACCTTGATCACCGGCGGTGTCTCGCGCCGGCGCTGCGCCTGGCCGGCGAGCACGGTCTGGCCGAGCGGAAGCGCCGGCGGTGTTACAGCCTCGTTTCGGGGGCGGGGCGTTTCGCGCAAAACCGTGTCACGCGGCTGTGTGCCGCGTAGCGGATCGCGCGGGGCGGCAGGCAGAGGGGCATCGACAGGCGATCTTGACAGCGCGTCGGTCGATTGAAGCGGCTGTGCGGCAGCATCGACCTTGGCTTCGAGACGTAACGGTGCGCCTTCGTTGTCCGGCTCCATTTGTCTGCGCTGCGGCGCCTGCACGCCAGTGGCAGGATCGTCTGCGCCGGTCATGTTCGGCAATTCCGCCGGCGAGGATGCCGGTGTCTGCCTTTCATCCTGTGTCGTCTCGTGCACCGGAGCATCGTCGTTCCGGGGCGGGGCGGCAAAACGCGGCGGCAGGGCAACGCGTGCTGCGCCGGGAATCGGTTCGCCGCGGCCGATGCGCGCGAGATTTTGCAGGAGGCCCGTCATGACGCGCCCGCAAGTTGCAGGTAGGCGGCGCGGCGGGTGTGCGGCAATGCCAGCACCTCGGCTTCGTTCCATCCATATTCGCGCGCGAGCGCGTCGACCTCGAGCAGGGTGCGCTCGGCCGTCGCCTGCACCTCGGTCCAGAGCGCCGGCGCGATGTCGACCACGGCCTGCCAGGCGTGGCCGCAATCGGGGCAGTCGAGCGCGAAACTGAGCACCGCTCCGGGATCGCAACGTTCGAGCTCGGCCTCGACCCTGTGCAGGACGTCCTGCGCAGCCGGTGGCGCCTCACCGAGGCAGCGCGCGAGCAACAGGTTTGCTGCGGCGGCGGAATCGCAGGTCGCGGCGAGGCTTGCAAGATCGGAAAGCGTGGGCAGTCGGAGTGCCAGCTCGCTGCCCCCGTTCGTGATACGCGGCGGCACGGCGTCAGCCGGTGGTGCAAGTCCGTCCGCGAGCATTGCACTGTCGGCCGTGAACTCGCAGTCGGTGTGACAAATGGGGCAGGCGGCGCGCAGCCGCCACGGCGCGCCGAACAACCGCGTGCGCAAGGCCAGCAGAGCGGCATTGCCTGTGCCGATCGAGTCTGTCGGCGCTGCGCCCGCCGCCGCGAACAGGGCATCGTCGCGCTGGCGCTGCGCACGGCCGGCGGCCCGGTCCCACAGCGCCAGGATGTCCTGCTCGCGTTGTGCGGTGGCGGAGAGCATGAGCGGTCTCAGGCTGGATCGGTGAAAGTGGGCTCGGACGGCTCGGCGACCGCCTGGTCGCGCTCCCATCCCTCGTTCTCCAGCTTGATGTGCTGGATCGCCACCGCATTGGCGTTGGCGTCGAGATCGGGCAGCGATTGGTATTCGGAGACCCAGCAGCGGAATAGCTTGTAGGCGAGCGCGAGCTGCCCGGCCTCGTTGTAGACCTCGAGGATGATGTCCTTGCGGAAATCCTTCAGCGAGACCTCGGCGCCAAGTCCTGCGCCGAAATGCCAGACCTTGTTGGCCCATTTCTCGAACTCGGTGTCGTGGGTGACACCGCGATCGAGCGTGATCGCCTCGAACTTGCTGCGGCCGGGCGACTTGCGTCCCGTCGAGGGATCGCCGCCCTCGCGGTGTTCGACCACCTCGGTGGTGCGTTTCAGCGCCGACACCTTGCTGATGCCGGCGACGTAGCGGCCGTCCCATTTCACGCGGAACTTGAAGTTCTTGTAGGGATCGAAGCGCTGCGGATTGACCGAGAACTGTGCCATTTGCTTGCCTCAGGTGTCTTTGCCTCAGGTTGGAATGTCGCCGGCGATCTGCTGGATCTTGATGACGACGAACTCGGCGGGCTTCAGCGGCGCGAAGCCGACGATGATGTTGACGATGCCGAGATTGATGTCGGCCTGCGTCGTGCTCTCGCGGTCGCATTTGACGAAATAGGCCTCGCGCGGCGAGCGGCCCTGGAACGCGCCCTGCCGGAACAGGCCCTGCAGGAAGGCGCCGATGTTGAGCCTGATTTGCGCCCAGAGCGGTTCGTCATTGGGCTCGAACACCACCCATTGCGTGCCACGGTAGAGGCTCTCCTCCAGGAACAGCGCCATGCGCCGTACCGGAACGTATTTCCATTCCGAGCCGCGGTCGTTCTGGCCGTGCAGCGTGCGCGCGCCCCAGACCACGTTGCCGTAGACCGGCAGCGTGCGCAGGCAATTGACGCCGATCGGATTGAGCTGGCCGTTCTCGGCGTCGCTCAAGCTCAACGCGAAGCCGACGCCGCCGTTGACGCTGGCATCGGTGCCGGCCGGCGCCTTCCAGACCCCGCGCGTGGCGTCGGTCCGGGCGTAGACGCCGGCGACGAAACCGCAAGGTGGAAAGTCGCGCACGACACCGGATTGCAGCGGATCGGCCTGCATCACCCACGGGTAGTACAGCGCGGAGAAATTGCCGTCCGATCCGGTCAGGCCGGCCTCGCCGTTGGCGCCGCCCATGTTGGCGACCGTCTCGTTCTGGAGGCTGTCGATGATCAGGAACGCACGGCGGACGTGGCAGCGTTGCTGTAGCTTGGCGAGTGCGCCCTGGGTCGTTGAATTGACATTGGTGAGGCCGGGCACGCAGACCAGGTTGAACAGGTCGATGCGGTCGACGATCCCGCCGGTCGCGAACAGCGGATCGATCGCGCTCACGAACGGACCGTCATTAGCGGAGAGGACCGTGCCATCGGCGCCGCCCGTAAATGGTTTCGTGGCCGGGGTCGGCACCGTCGTTGACGCCGTGGTCAGCTTGTCCATGAAGGCGGAGCGGCCGTTGACGACGCTCGGCGCGTAGCGCGGATCCGCCTTGTTCATCGACAGGTCCTGGAACGTCTCCACGATGTCAGTCCTCGGCGACGGGCCGATGACATCGAGCCGGAAGCGGGTGCTGTCGTCCGCGCGCAGCGTCAGTCGGACACTGTAGGAGTTGGCCCACAGACCCGGCGAACTCGCCTCGATACCGAGATCGTTGATCGCGCAGGTCGCGGTCTTCGCGTCGTTGGCGGGCGTTCCCGAATTGAACAGCGCGATCCGCACGACGTAGGCGTCGCTGCCGCCGTTGTCGAAGAATTGGCGCACGGCGTAGCCGAGATTGGCGCGGCGGTCGAGCCCGCCATAGGCGCGCTCATAGTCGGCAAAGCTCGAGATGCGCACGGCACGGTCAACGGGGCCGCGCGGCGCCCAGCCGATGAACAGCGCGATCGACGTCGCCACGCCCGAGATCGAGCGCACGCCGCTGGAGATTTCCTCGATATAGACGCCGGGTTGCAGAAGGGCTGAGGGCATGTCGGCTCCTGTGATTAGGCGGTCCGTCTCGCTTGGTCAGACCGCGGCGATGGTCTTGCCTGGCCGGCGGGCGCGCCGCTGGCGCGGCCTGCGCCTCGGGCCGGGCGGATCCCGAATGGCTTCCGACAGGGATTGCGTCGTGATCTCGGTGATGGCCGTGCGGTGCGGCCGCAGCTCGTAGAGCGCGCCGCTTTCGCCGCTTGCGACGATGGTCACGACTTTCATCCGCGGCCGGCTGTGCAGAAGGCTCGCGAGGCTGTCGCGCTCGTCCGGGGCCTTCTGTGCCACCACGAGGACGTCGGCCCGGGTGCGGCGTGCCTCCGTTGCCAGATTTGCGTCGTCACTCGTCCCGACTACGGACAATGCCGGATCTTTCGCGACGACATGCTCGAGAAGATCGGTCATCAGTCTCGGAAATCCCGCAATGAGGATGCGTCTCTGTCGCAATGGCCACCTTTGCGGTGAGCCTTGCACAAGGCGCGACGGCGCGATTGAGCCAAAAGGTCTAGCGAGGATGGAGTTGATGGTCCGGACCATGCCCGCGGCGGTGAGACCGCGATGATGCAAACGGCGCGTAATTCACCGCGACATGGCGGCTTCGCGCGCGATGCCGGCCCGAAGGATCTAGGCCGAAAGGTCTAGCGGGTCTGGATCCGCGACGATGCAGGCGCGGGCGCGCCGTTCGCGTGCAGATGCTTGCTGATCTCGCCGCGCCGGCGAATCTGCAATTTGCTGAGCACGTTGTGCATGTGGTTCTTCACCGTCGAATTGCGGATCCGCAAGGCTCGTGCGATCTCTTTGTTCGACAGCCCTTCGCCGACGAAGCGAATGATCTCGTGCTCGCGTGGTGTCAGCGTGTCGACGCCGGCGGCCGGCGCTCGCGTGACGGTCCGCGCGGAGAGCAGCGCGAGCCGGCCGAACAGGGCGGCGGCGACCCTGGGCGAGCACACTAGCTCGTCGCGCATCGCGTTATGGACGGCGGCGACGACGTCGCTGATCGAACCCTCGCGCAGCACGAAGCCGGACACGCCGGCCTCCGCGCAGGCCAGGATATCCTGCTCGGCTTCGGCGACCGCGATGGCGACGACCTTCAACGCCGGCGCCAGGGCGCGGCAGGCCGCCGATTGCCGCAAGCCCTGCGGCGTCGCTATGTCGACCAGCAGCACCTGCGCGCCGCTGTCGATGACTTGCTCAGGCAGTGTCGCAAGATCGCCGTGTCCGGCGATGCGTAAGCATTCCTGCCGGGCCAGGCAGGAACGGAGGCCTTCGCAGAGCAGGCGCACGTCGCTGAGAATGAAGAGGCTGATGGGTATGAGGCCGCCGGCGTCCGGCTCGGCGGGCGGCGGTGATGCATGCGAAGCGGTGAGGTGGGAATGCGGCGGGGCGTGGCGCCCTGCCGAAAATAACGCATTGGACGACATGCCTGCCTCCCGATTGCCAACTCACAACCGTGTTTGCCGCCGCGCCCAGTTGAAGGCCACCAAGATCAAAAAGTTGTATATTAAATATCTTTCCCCTTGAAATTGAGTATCGCGCGTTTTGACGTCGCTGACAAGCACCGACACGGCATCCCAGCATGTCGGGGGCGTTTCGACGCATGTGAAGCGGACGATTGACAGGCAGCAATTTAATTTATCAGCGCTACGCGTGCGGATTGAGATCTGGCCTCTCAGGCCACGACCTTGGCGCCGGCGGCGCCGAGACGCTGGCGTTCCTTTGCGAGATGATCGCCAATCGCATCGCCCGACATCGGCTTTGCGAAGTAGTAGCCCTGGATGAAGTCGCATCCCAGGCGGCGCAGGCTGTCGAGCTGGGCGCGGGTTTCGACGCCCTCGGCGACGCAAGCGATCTCCATGTCGTCGCACAGGCCGGCGAGAGACTTGATGATCTTGTGACTCACCGGATTTTCGTTGATGTCGGCGACGAAGCTGCGGTCGATCTTGATCTTGTCGAGCGGCAGCCGATGCACGTGGCTCAGCGAGGAATAACCGGTGCCGAAATCGTCCAGTGAAATGCCGCAGCCCATCGCCTTCAGCGTCGCGATCGATTGCTGCGCGCGCACGAAGTCGAAGGTGACGGCGGTCTCGGTGATCTCGAAGTCGATCCGGTGTGGCGGCAACCCGCTTCTCTCGATGATCGAGATCAGCGGCAAAATGCCCTCGGCGGCGCAGACATCGTGAGCCGAGAGGTTGAACGACAGGCGGATGTGGTCGGGCCAGGTCCTTGCCGTCGCGAGCGCGCGGACCAGCAGCGCCTGCGTCAGCGGCCGGATCAGGCCGATGCGCTCTGCGGCCGGAATGAAGTCGGCCGGTGAGACCAGGCCGAGGCGGGAGCTGCGCCAGCGCGCCAGGACTTCGAAGCCGGCGGTGTGCTCGCTCATGGCGTCCACGATCGGCTGGAACACCAAGTCCATCTCGGTGCTGAAATCGGCGGTGCGGAGCAAGTTCTCGATGACGCCGCGGCTGCGGATCTCGGCCTCGAGCTCGCTCGAGAAGATCACGGTGCGGCCGCGCAGATGGCGCTTGGCGTGATAGAGCGAGTAGTCGGCGCATTCATAGAGCGCTTCGGCGCTGGTCGCCGAGCTTGGGAACAGCGCGAAGCCGATCGAGCAGGACAGCCCGGTATGGGCGGTGTCGAGCTGGTAGGGCAGCTTGACCTGTTCGCCGATGCGCTGGCCGAGCCGCATCAAATCGTCATCTTCGGGATCGCCGCACACCACGAGGCCGAACTCGTCGCCGCCGAGCCGGGCAAATTCCACCCGCTGCGGGCCGAAGCCCTCGCAAACTTCGCGGATGCGGCGCCCGGCTTCGATCAGGACGCGATCGCCGACCGAGTGGCCGTAATTGTCGTTGATCGGCTTGAAGCCGTCGAGGTCGATGATCCCCACCGCGACGCGAACGCGCCTGCGCTCGGCGTCGGTGAAGGCGCTCGACAGCTCGGCGAAGAAGCGGCGGCGGTTGGGCAGCTCGGTGAGGGAATCGAGATTGGCGAGGCGGAAGTTCTCGTCCGAGAGCGCTTGCGTTGCCGCCTGCTGCGCCAGCAGCGATTTGCGGCTGGAGACGAGATCGGCGAAGTCGCGGTAGTAGATGAACAGCACCGTCACCATCGCGCCGGAGACGAGCAGGTTGTTGACCGCGATCGCCTTCAGCGTCGGTTCGCCGGTCGCCCAGAAGAACAGCACATAGGGAACGTCGACGACGAGCGTCACGATCAACGCCGCGGAACGCAGATGCATCAGCGAGAAGATGCAGCCGATCACGGTCACCGCCATGTAGAAGGCGACCTGGCTCTTGGCGAAGGCGTCGCCGTAAGGGTACAGCGCAAAGGACCATGCGGTGAAGCCGGCGCCGATCGGCAATGTCATCCAGTTTGTGGCGCGCAGATTGCGCAGGATATCGGCATCGCTGCGCACGAGATGACGCTGGCGCAGCCACCAGAAGGTGCGCAGCGCCGCGAGCACGGTGAGCACGCTCGGCACGATCATCGTCAGCCAGTCCGGCGCCACGTTGACATAGGTATAGGCGACGGCGATCGTGTTGCTCATCAGGATGAAATAGAGCAGCGGGATCTGCTTGGAGAAGGCGTCGAACTGCGCGCGCGTCAGGTCCGGGTTGTCGGCCGGCACGCGAAACAGCCGCATCGCGGCGGCGAGCTGAGACTTCAAATTGACGACAGGCATTGCAATACGCGCCCCGGATCCCTTCAAAACGGCGGCGATCTTGCACGACGGGGGTAAAGGTCGCGTTAGGTGGGGCTGCACGAAAAGCCAGCGCAGGTTGCGCGCGGCCGTGGGATTTTCCAGCCGCGTGTATTGGTGAGGCCGTGTTAAGGATATCCGGCGGCCGAGGCGCGTGTCTCAGGCGCGCCTTGCCCGCAGCCACCCGCAGCTACGATCCGCTAACCATGCGAGACCTTGGCTTTCACATCGGCGACGGCGCATGGCCGCGCGATCAGCCGACGCACGTGCTTGCGCAAGCTACGTCGTGCGAGGTGCAACGGCCTCGTGTCCGCGATAATTCATGAGCAAGCACGGAATAATGGTCGCCTTTCGGTTTGAGCATGGCGGCTATCGCTGGAATGCGGCCGCTTGCTGTTTGACCGCGCGCAGGCGGCCCGCCATACTTTGCGTCAAGGCGAGCCAGAAAGACTTGCCGGCACCGGGAGCTGAAATGACCAATTCATTCTCCGTCCTCGCGGGGACGCTGATTTCCCTTGTCTCCTTCACTTCAATTGCACTGTCGCAGCCGGCCTGCGTCACCCAGAACATGGCTGTGCCGCCCGGGGCCAACACCACCGATAAGGCGGCACCGTTCTTCATCGACACGACGGGCCTCGACTTCAAGACGGCGCCGCCGACGCGCGATCCCTCGAACCCCAACTATCCGCGCGCGACGGAGCTGCCCGACGGAACGCTGCCGCCGCCCGGCGCCGAGGGCAATTTCATCATCGGGCCCACCCACAATCCCGCGCCGGAGACGATTGCGAAGGAAGGCGTACCACGCGGCATGACAAAATCCTTCACGCTGACGTCGAAGGAGAGCACGATCTACAATCCCGGCCTGATCCGCGACGACGTCGCCGGCTGCACCAATTCCTCGATCATGACGACCGTCACCGCGCCGGATGACAAGTCGCACATGATCGTCACCACCAGCCATCCTGGAATCTGGTCGCGCACGATCGACGTCTACGTGCCGGCGCAATATGTACGCGGCACCGAGGCGCCGTTCATCGTGGTCGGCGACGGCGGCTCCAACGCCTACAAGGACCTCGCCACGACGCTCGATAATCTGATCGCGCAGCGCCGCGTGCCACCGATGATCGCGATCCAGATCGGCAATGGCGGGCAGGACGCGCAGGGCAGCCAGCGCGGCCGCGAATACGATGCGGTGTCAGGCGACTATGCGCAGTTCGTCGAGCGCGAGGTGCTGCCGCTGGTCGAGAAGAACGCCGACGTCAAGTTGACCAAAAACCCCGACGGGCGCGCGACGATGGGCCTGAGCTCGAGCGGTGTTGCGGCCTTCACCATGGCGTGGTTCTATCCCGATCTCTATCACCGCGTGCTGGCGTTCTCGCCGACCATGGTCAACCAGCAATGGCCGCACGATCCGTCGCTGCGTGGTGGTGCGTGGGAATATCACAGCGCTTGGACCGGGCCGGCCACGCCCAACCTCATCTCCAAGGCGGGCGTGCTGACGCCGGCCGAGCCGCCCGGCGTGCCGCTGATCGTCGCCGCGCCGGTAAAGCCGATCCGCTTCTGGTTCTTCGGCGGCGACCAGGATCTGTTCTATCCGAATCCGACCATTCCCGACGGCATGCATGACTGGACCCTGTCGAACGCGCTGACGGCGAAAGTGCTGGCGGAGAAGGGCTACCACTACCAGTTCCTGTTCGTGCGCAACGCCAAGCACGTCGACCGGCCGACGATCGCGCAAACGCTGCCGTCGGCGCTGGAGTGGGTCTGGAAGGGCTATCCGATCCCCTGAACGCGAAGTCGCGCGAAATCTAGCGGCCAATCCCAATCGTCACGCCGGCGGTCGAGCGCATGGCGTCCCGGAGGGTCGTCGCGTTCATGTCGTCAAGGATCTGACGTGTCAGCACGGTGGTCTGGCCGGGCGTGTTGAGGATCGTCTCGCCGCGCGAGGTCGAGAGCCGGTCGGCCTTGTAGGGCGCGGCCCGATCGGTGGCGGGCGCATGGTGCGGGCGTTTGCCGGACGCCGCAAAGGCCCCTTGCGAGATGCAGAGAGCGGCGATCACGATCAGGCGCAATGATCTTGCGGGCATGCGGCCTCCCATGTCCAAGCCGTCAGCCTAGCATATGGCGGGCATGGTCGCAGAGGACAAGGGTCAGGCGAGAGCGGCCCGGCGCTCCCGTACCGGTTCGCGGGGCCGGTCGGGGTTACGCGGCTCGGCGAGCCGGGTAAAGCTGCGCTGACCCGCCGACGCGGGCGCCTCGACGACGACGCCCTCGCAGACGATCTGCCCGTCCAGCATCCTGAATTCGAGCTTGTCGTAGCGTGGCATGGTCTCGCCGGGCGCGGGCGGCAGCAGCTCGACGCGGCCCTGGATGTTCAGCGTGGCGTCGCCGGCGCCGTGAAGCCGCGGATTCCACATCCTGATCCCGGTCTCCGTCCAGCGCTGCCGGATCAACGTGGCGCGGTCGACGGGTTCCACGACCTTTGTGCGCGTCTTCGGCGCGCTGGGGATCACCGGCGCAGGAGACTCGAGGACCGGCTCCGGCGCGACATGCGTGACGACGCTCGCTGTGTCGGCAGAGGAACCCGGCGCGGCGATCGCTGCGATCGGGGCGGGATCGTTGGCCGGGATCGGCTCGATCTCCATTGCGACGATCGGGAAGGCCGCGCTGTCGATGCTGCTCTCGGAGACCTCCTCCGCCGAGACGTCGCTGTCCGCAAGCGCGACGCACGGGTCCTCCACGACAGCCGGCTCCACATCAGCGACGTCAGAGGAGGTATCGTCGTTGACGGCGAGAACGGGGGCATCAACCGGAGCGATCTCGATGTCGATAGAGGAGACCAGCGCCTCCTCTGCGACGACAAGCTCCACCTCGGTCGCGAGTTCGGGAGATGCATCACTGCCGATGACGGGCTCGGAAACGTTGGCCTGCCGGCTCTCGGCCTCGACAGGCGACAGCAGCGCCTCTTCAACGATGACGGGTTCAGCGATCTCCGGAAGTTCCACAGGTGGGGCGCTGCTGACGAGCTCGGGTGCATCGACCGGCTCGCTCTCGATCTCGACAACCGGGACCGGTGTCTCTTCTACGACGACGGGTGCGACGCTAGTCTCAAGCTCCGCAGGCGGATCGCTGCTGACGAGCTCATGAGCATCAACGGTCTCGCTCTCCACCTCGACTGATGAGACCGAAACCTCTTCGACGACGATCGACTCGACCTCTGTCGGCGCTTCCAAGGATGAATCATCTGCGACGCTGATATCAGTTGGCGCCGCGGACGAGCTCTCCGGGATGACAGAGATAGCGGCGCCATCTTCGGCGACCGGAGCCGCAACGGCGATCTCGGTGTCATTGGGCAGCGGGTTGGTGCTGATGCCGTCGGGAGCCGGAACAGCTTCTGCGATGTCGGCAACGATTGCGGGCGAATCGCTTGGCGTGATCGGCGCGACATCGATGCTGCCGCCGTGAGGCAAGGGCCTAAGCCGGGTGAACGCCCATTTCACCGCGGGAATGCGGCGCAGCAACGATATCAGTCTCGAAAGCACAGGGAGTTGTCCAAGAGGTACCCGGCGTGAAGCAATCGCTGATTCGCCAGCAATGCAAAAAACTGCCCCGGCCGTCACATCGATGTCAATGTAGGTGGGACCAATTGCAGAACATCCGTACGTCCACCGCGCGGGAAAGGGCAACGCAACTGCCGTGTCGGATGCGACAATGCACCACCGCCGGGTCGCGGGCGGTCGCGCCTAGGATGGGCGGGACAGCAACGCAAAGCACGCGCATGTCCGATCCTCCCGACGACAGGATCGTTCCGATCCGCTCGTTGCAAGGCGCCCGGCTCGACGCGCGCTTTGACGCAACGCTTGCCGACCTCGAGGCGCGCCGCGATGAACTCGTGCAAATCATCTCGCGTCTCACCGACGGCTTGAGCGTGATCGATCAGGCCGCCGCTGGCGGATCAGCCCAGTCGGCGCGCGATCTGCTCGATCTGCTGGCCACGGTCAAAGCCCAGCTGAACGAGGTGACGGCCATCATCGACAAGCTGCGGTCGTCCTGAAGCTCCGGCGACAAGCTTTGGGTTGCCTGGCAAGAACGGTGGATGAAGGAGCCGGACCCGCAGGGCTACCGCAGCGTCATGCGGTACTGCCCCGGCCGCTGATCCTGCGCCGAACGTCGGACTTCCCTGCGTCATCCTTCCCGCCTAAGCTCAAACGTCTGGGGAGTGAGGACAACGCAATGAGAAAGCTTGCCGCCATCGCAGCGGTTCTGGTTTGGTCGACATGCGCATTCGCGCAGGATCGCACCATCACCGTGGCCTCGACGACGTCGACGGAACAGTCGGGCCTGTTCGGTTACCTGCTGCCGTTGTTCTCGAAGGCGGAGGGCATCGAGGTGAAGGTCGTTGCCGTGGGCACCGGCCAGGCGCTCGACATCGGGCGGCGCGGCGACGCCGACGTGGTGTTCGTGCATGACAGGCCGGCCGAGGACAAGTTCATGTCGGAAGGGCAGGGCGTGAAGCGCTTCGATGTCATGTACAATGACTTCATCATCGTCGGTCCGAAGAGCGATCCCGCAAAGATCGCCGGCGGCAAGGACGTCACTGATGCGCTGCGCAAGATCGCGGCGACAAAGGCAACCTTCATCTCGCGCGGCGACAAGTCCGGCACCCACGCGGCGGAGCTGAGATTGTGGAAGGAGGCGGGTGTCGATATCGGTGCCGGCAAGGACAGCTGGTATCGCGAGATCGGGCAGGGCATGGGTCCGGCGCTGAACATGGCCTCGTCGTCGAACGCCTATGTTCTGTCAGACCGTGGCACCTGGCTGTCGTTCAAGAACCGCGGCGAGCTTGCCGTCCTGACTGAGGGCGACAAGCGGCTGTTCAACCAGTATGGCGTCATGCTGGTGAATCCGGCGACGCATGCGAATGTGAAGGCGAAGGACGGACAGGCCTTCATCGACTGGCTGGTTTCGCCGAAGGGGCAGGATGCGATCGCTGGCTACAAGGTCGGCGGCGAGCAGCTATTTTTCCCCAACGCGTCCCACTAGCAGGAAGGCGACGGTCGACACCGCCACGCTGAGCGCGAGCAGGATCAGCCCGAGCCCGAGTGCCAGCGGCATGTCGCCCTTGCTGGTCTCCAGTGCGATCGCCGTCGTCATCGTGCGCGTGAAGCCGCGGATGTTGCCGCCGACGATGATGATGGCGCCGACCTCGGCGATCGCGCGTCCGAACGCTGCGAGAAAGGCCGTCAGCAGCGAGGTTCGGCCGAGCGCGAACAGCAAGCCGATGCTGCGCAGCGTCGATAGTCCGTCGATCCGCGCGAGGTCGCCATACTCGGCCCAGAGCAGGCTCGCCGGCCGGTGCACCAGCGCAACCACGATCGGGGTCGCGAGCAGGGTCTGCGCGATCACCATGGCGGTCGGCGTGAACAACAGTCCGGCTGCCCCAAGCGGGCCGGACCGCGACAGCAGAAGATAGAGCGCAAGCCCGACCACGACAGGCGGCAGGCCGAGCAGCGCATTGGTCAACACGATGACGATCTGTCGCCCGCGGAATCGGGTGATTGCGAGCAAGGCCCCGAAGGGCGCGCCGATCAGCAGCGCGACGATGCCGGCGGTCAGGCTGACACGAACCGACAGCGCGACGATGCCGAGCAGTTCGGCGTCGGCCTCGCCGATCAGCGTGAGCGCGGCGCCGATGGATCGCGCGAAATCGTTCATCCGGCCGAACGCTGTTGCGCCGGCAGGAGATCAAGCACCAGATCCGAAGGGCGGCAAAGCCTGACGTCGTTCGGGGTCACCGCGATCGGCCTGTTGATCAGGATCGGATGTATCATCATCGCTTCGAGCCGCTGGTCATCCGTCTGTGCCGGGTTGTCGAGCCCGGGCTCCGGATAGGGCGCCGCCTTTTCGCGGACCGTCTCGCGCACCGAAATCCCCATGCGCGCGATGGACTGTTGCAACGGGGCTCGCGAGGGTGGCGTCTTCAAATATTCGACCACGTGCGGCTCGATGCCGGCACTCCTGATCGTGGCAAGCGCGCTGCGCGACGTGCCGCAGTCGGGATTGTGGTAGATGATCACGACCATTCGAAAGTCCCCGGGCTTGGACCTTCGCGCGTTCTCGCCGCTGCGAGCCGGCAACAGGCCTTTCGCGGGACTAGATCACGATTCACGGCGAGATTTCCAGAAGGATCGCGGTCGCGTGGCTGGCACTGGGAACGTGGATGCCCGGGACAGGCCCGGGCATGACGGCCGCTCGTTTCCAGGCTTCAGCGCTTGACGTTAGCCGAGGCCGAGACCGTGGGGTTTGTCTCGATGCTCTGCTGCCAATAGCGTTCGATCTGGTCGACCAGGGCAGGCGGAAGCGGAACGTAGTTCAGCGTCTCGGCCTGCGTCTTTCCGTTCTCCAGCGACCAGCGCATGAAGTCGATGGCCGCTGCCGATCGGTCCTCGGATTTCGGCGCTTTCGGCATCAGCACGAAGGTCGTGGCCGTGATCGGGTAGGCGTCTTCGCCGGGCGCGTTGGTGAGCACGAGGTGGAAATCCTTCTCCGCCTTCCAGTCCGCGCTCGAGGCCGCGGCCTGGAACGATGCGGCGTCGGGGACGACGAAATTGCCGGCGCTGTTCTGCACGACGCCAAATGAGATTCTGTCTAGCCGTTGCAGCGCGTAAGTGTATTCGAGATAGCCGATCGAACCGGGCACGAGGCTGACGAGCGAGGCGACGCCGTCATTGCCCTTGCCGCCGAGACCAAGTGGCCACTCGACCGAGGTGCCTTCGCCCACGCTCGCCTTCCACTGCGGGCTGACCTTCGAGAGGTAGTTCGACCAGTTGAACGTCGTGCCGGATCCGTCGATGCGATGAACCACCGTGATCGCAGTGTTCGGCAGCCTGATGTCGGGGTTGATCGCGCGAATGACCGGATCGTTCCATGATTTCAGCTTGCCGAGATAGATGTCGGCGAGCATCTGGCCGGTGAAGCGGATCTGGCCGGGCTTCACTCCATCGATATTGACGACCGGCACGACGCCCCCGATCACGATCGGGAATTGCATCATGCCGAGCCTGTCCAGCTCCCTGGGATCGAGCGGCATGTCGCTTGCGCCGAAGTCGACGGCCTCTTTCTTGATCAGGCCGACGCCGATGCTCGAGCCGACCGCTTGATAGCTGACGGTGTTGCCGGTCTTCATCTTGTATGCGTCGATCCATTTCGCCATCACGGGCGAAACGAAGGTTGAGCCGGCTCCCTTGGTCTCGGCCGCCAGGCTTTGCGTGGCGACGAGCAGAGCGGTGAAGAGGACGGGGAGAGTGAGATGCTTCATCATAGGGCCGAGGCTAGCAGGCCGGGCGCGAAGCAGATGTGGCCTGTGTCACAAAGTCCTGGCCCGGTGCTCGCTGGCGCGCCCTCGGCACCCCCTGCAGCGGCCGGGCAAAATGCGCAGAAATCAGCCCGCCGGGGCATCAAATCGCACCTCTCCGCGGCGGAAGAGCGGCTTTATTCCCGCCCGGGATGCTTTAAGGAGGGGGCAGGATCAGGTCGCACCCGCCCGGCGGCGGTGCTAGACCCTGATGCAGAAACAATGGGGCGGGGCCGTCTGGCACGCCCGCAAGGATGAAGGATACGAGGCAATGATCAACACCGTTGGCATCATCGGGGCAGGGACCATGGGGAACGGCATCGCGCAGATTTGTGCCGCGGCCGGGCTCTCGGTCGTGATGGTCGACATCTCCGATGCGGCGGTGAACCGCGGGCTGTCGACCGTCGGCGGCAGCCTCGAGCGCCTGGTCAAGAAGGAGAAGATGTCGGCGGCCGATCGCGACGCGGCTCTCAAGCGCATCACTGGCACCACCGACCGCGCGAAGCTCGCCGATTGCGACCTCGTCATCGAGGCCGCGACCGAGAACGAGGAGCTCAAGGTCAAGATCCTGAAGGACCTCTGCGCCACGCTGTCGCCGCGCACGCTGCTCGCGACCAATACCTCCTCGATCTCGATCACGAAGCTTGCCGCCGCAACCGATCGTCCCGATCGCTTCATCGGCATGCACTTCTTCAACCCGGTGCCGGTGATGGCGCTGCTGGAACTCATCCGCGGCTTGCAGACCTCCGACGACACTCATGCCAAGGCGCTGGATTTCGCCAAGCGGGTCGGCAAGGTGGCGATCACGGCCAAGAACAGCCCCGGCTTCGCCGTCAACCGCATCCTGTGCCCGATGATCAACGAGGCGATCTTTGCGCTCCAGGAAGGGATCGCAACCGCTGAGGAGATCGATGCCGGCATGAAGCTCGGCTGCAACCATCCGATCGGGCCGCTGGCGCTCGCCGATCTCGTCGGGCTCGACACCATGCTCTCGGTGATGGAGGTCTTCTATAAGGGCTTCAACGACCCCAAATACCGTCCGGCCCCCTTGCTCAAGGAAATGGTCGATGCCGGCCATCTCGGCCGCAAGACCGGCCAAGGCTTCTACACTTACGGTGCCTGATGGCGCCGGCGGCGGGTGCCCGGCATCCGCCGCCCGATCCCCGCAATTTGCGCTGTGACAAAGACGCCGCGCGCAATTGGCCCGACAATGTCGAACGGGCGGCCTGCGGGAACAAATGAACGGATAACGAAGGACATGTCGGATCGACTGAAGGCCGAGCGCGAGGCGGCGGCCGCGCGGCGGAACCTGCTGACCCAGGATGCGATCGAGCGCACCGGGATCACCGAGGAGATGATCGGGGAGCTCGTCACCCGCTTCTACGGACGCGTGCGCGAGGATGCGCTGCTGGGGCCGGTCTTTGCGATCGTGCAGAATTGGGACGAGCATCTCGCCAAACTCAAGGATTTCTGGTCGTCGGTCGTGTTGATGAGCGGCCGCTATCATGGTTCACCGATGCGGGCGCATGTGCCGCTCAGCCTGGTCGGCGATCATTTCGATCGCTGGCTCGATCTGTTCGAGCAGACCGCGCGCGAGGTCTGTCCGCCGCCGGCGGCCGCGCTCTTCATCGACAAGGCGCGACGCATCGCCGACAGTTTTGAGATGGCGTCGGCGACCATCGCCGGCCGTATCGCTGCGCCGCGTCACGTGCTCCGGTCCTGACGACAGCAACTCTGCCTGTAAAACGTGCAGTTGTATCGCTTCGAGGTTGTGCTGCGCGGCCAATAACGCGTTGCACCAATTCCGGCATCATCGGTCTGATCTGCAAAATCATCATGCCGATCGCGCGATGCGACGTTGCAATTGCAAATATGCGCTGGAACGCCTTCATTTGCGTTCAACCAAAGCGAGCAAAGACATATTGATGCGCTGCGGCACCAACTCTCCGCCTTTTTTTCGGCAGAGTTCCAGCGCCTGCTAACGTGCATGTCGCGCGCATCGTTCAACACCACTCCCTCATCATCCGAGAGCACCGCGGAACCTGAAGTCGACGCGGGCATAGAACAGACGCGGCGAACGCTGCTGCTTGGCGCGCTCGCCACGACCGCCTGCCTTGGTTGTTCCACGCAGGCGCGCGCGGGCGAGGATCCGCCAGGCTCCGACGAACGTCCGCAGAAGGGTGATCTGCTCGTCTTCTCCGAAGGCGACCAGGAGGGAAAGCTCATCACTGCGGCCGATCTCCCGGCCGGTGGACCGCCGGTCCATGCGTGGCCGAAGGATCCCAACACATCGGTGGTGCGCAGCGCATCGCGCCTCAACGAAATCCTGATCATCCGGCTCGATCCCGCCGAGCTCGACGAGAAGACCCGCGCACGGGCCGTCGATGGCATCCTGGCCTATTCGGCGATCTGCTCGCATGCAGGCTGTCCCGTCACCGCCTGGGTCAAGAGCGATGTCGGCGACAAGGACGTGTTCAAGTGCATGTGTCACAACTCCGAATACGATCCCCGCGAGGGCGCGCAGGTCGTGTTCGGACCGGCGCCGCGGCGGCTTGCCGCGCTGCCGCTCGCGCTCGCTGACGGTTCGCTCAGCGTCGCCGGCAACTTCATCGGAAAGGTAGGTGGCGTGCAGCCAGGATGACGGACGGTGCGGGTTGTGCCCGCGTCACGAGAGGCCGCATCCGCCGATGGGCGGACGACGGGACGAACGACAAGAATTCAAAACAAGAATTCAAACGGATGAAAAAGGGGAACGTTCATGACCAGGAAGCAATGGTTACTGTCCGGCTTCGTCGCCTTCACGTGCCTTGTCTCGACCGTCGCCGTCGCCGGCCCGATCGAGAACTACGCCCCGGTCACCCAGCAGCGGCTGGAAAATCCGGAACCCGGCAACTGGATGCTCTATCGGCGCACCTATGACGGACAGGGCTACAGCCCGCTCGACCAGATCAACACCTCGAACGTCAAGAATCTCACACCGGTCTGGACCTTTGCCACCGGCGTGGTCGAAGGCCACGAGGCGCCGCCGATCGTCAACAATGGCGTGATGTTCGTAACGACCCCGATGGGGCAGGTGATCGCGCTGAACGCGAAGACCGGCGACGAATATTGGCGCTACAAGCGGCAGCTTCCCGACGACCTCTTTCAGCTGCATCCGACCAACCGCGGCGTCGGTCTCTGGGAGGACAAGCTTTATCTCGCCACCACCGACGACCATGTCGTCGCGCTCGACGCCAAGACCGGCAAGGTGGTGTGGGACACCAAGGTGCAGGACTACAAGAAGGGCCAGTACATGACCCTGATGCCGCTGGTCGTCGAGGGCAAGGTCATCGTCGGAGGCTCCGGCGGTGAACTCGGCGTGCGCGGTTACGTCGCCGCATACGATGCCAAGGACGGCAAGGAGTTGTGGCGCACCTTCACCATCCCCGGCGAGGGCGAGCCCGGTCACGATACCTGGCAGGGCGACGACTGGAAGACCGGCGGTGGCTCCGCCTGGATGACCGGCAATTACGACAAGGACACCAAGACGATCTACTGGGGCGTCGGTAACGCCGCGCCATGGCCTGGCGAGACGCATCCCGGCGACAATCTCTACACCTCCTCGGTGCTCGCGCTCGATCCCAGCAATGGGAAGATCAAGACCTACCACCAGTACCACCAGAACGATTCCTGGGACTGGGACGAGGTCGAAGCACCGATCCTGGTCGACCTGCAACGCGACGGTCGCACCATCAAGAGCCTGATCCATCCGGGCCGCGACGCGATCTTCTGGGTGCTCGAGCGCACCCCGACCAAGATCAACTACGTCGCAGGCTGGCCCTTCGTCGCGACCGATGTCTGGAAGGGCATCGATGCCGAGAGCGGCAAGCCGATCGTCGATCCTGCGCACAAGCCGGTCATCGGCAAGCGGGTCGAGTTCTGTCCGTCGCTGTGGGGTGGCAAGGACTGGCCGTCGGCGGCCTACAGCCAGAGGACCGGCCTCGTCTACGTGCCCGCCAACGAGAATTTCTGCGGCGGCTTCACCGGAGAGAAGGTTCCGCTCAAGGCGGGCGAACTCTGGCTCGGCACCAAGCCGGAGGACATCGGCCTAACGACGAAGCCCGGCGCCGATCATTTCGGCGAACTCCAGGCTTGGGATCCCGCCACCGGCAAGAAGGTGTGGCAGCACAATTTCCCGAAATCGCAGTTGTTCGGTTCGGTAACGGCGACGGCAGGCGATCTCGTCTTCGTCGGCGGCACCAACGACCGCAACTTCCGCGCCTTCCACGCCAAGACCGGCGAACTCTTGTGGGAGCAGAAGACCAACTCCGGCATCATGGGCATGCCGGTGTCCTATGAGATCGACGGCACGCAATACATCTCGATCCAGTCGGGGTGGGGCGTGGACGCGCAACGCATCCAGGATGCGCTCGCGACCAACAATATCGGCATCGAAGCCAATGTGCCGCAGGGCGGCGTCATCTGGGTGTTCGCGCTGAAGAAATAAGCTCCGCGGGCGAATCGAAGGAAGCGGAGCGGTGAGGGGGCAATGCGGCGGATGCCAACATCCGCCGCATTTTGCCATGAGATGGGATGGTTACCCGCGCCACAAACTCGTCATGGCCGGAGCAAGCCCCGCCATGACGATGGGAAAACGTCTGCGAGCGCCAAGTTACTTCCCCTGCCGATCAACCTTGTCCTTTTCCTTCTGGTTCATCTCCTGAACCTTCGGATCGGAGCTGGTCTGCCCGGTGGTCTGCGTGGTCGAAGGCGGCGGGGCGCCGACGTTGGGAAGCGAGTTCTGCTCCGGCGCGGTGGGGCGCGTGGCGGTGGTCGGCGGGGTGGTGTTGCTTTGAGCGAACGCAGCCGTGGTCGTCATGAAAAAGGCGCCCGACAGCAACGAGACTGCGAGCGCCTTTGAGATGTTGGTCATCGATCTGCTCCTGTCAGATCGATGGAAACGGCGCGAGGCCGCTCAATGTTCCGCTTTAGGCCTCCAATTGCTTGCCGAGCGGAAGGCTGCGGATACGCTTTCCGGTCGCGGCGAAGATCGCGTTCATCAGCGCGGGCGCGAACGGCGGAACACCGGGCTCGCCGACGCCGCTCGGCGGCGTGTCGGGTCCGGGCGGGACGATGTAGACGTTGGTGACAAGAGGAGATTCATCCATCCTGAGGACCTGGAAGTCGTCGAAGTTCTTCTGCTCCACCTTGCCGTCCTTGAAGGTGATCGCGCCGTATTTGGCGACGCTCAGCCCCATGATCGCCGCGCCCTCCATCTGCGAGGCGATGCGCTCGGGATTGACATAGGTGCCGCAGTCGATCGCGGTGTCGACCCGCGGCACCGTCAGCTTGCCCTTCTCGTCGACGGCCACCTCGACGATGGTCGCGATGTAGCTGACGAAGCTACGGTGCACGGCAATGCCGAGGCCATGGCCTTTCGGTACCTGACGGCCCCATTCGCCCTTCTCGGCGACCAGCTCGACCACCTTGCGGAGACGCGCGGTGTCGATCGGGTAGCTGTCATAGGGCTCGCCGTAGTTCCACATGTCCTTCACCGCCGGCTTGACGATGCGGGGACTGCCGATCAGCGCGAGCAACGTCTCCTTCTGGTCGCGCCCGGTCGCCTGCGCGATCTCGCCGACCATCGACTGCACCGCAAAGGCCCGCGGGATGTTCGAGACCGAACGGAACCAGCCGATGCGGGTGAACGCCGCGGCTTCCGGGTTCTCGCAGGAGATGTTGGCGATCTCGAACGGCATGTCGACGAGGCCCATGCCGAGCTCGAAGGGTGCCTGGTGGTTTGCACCCGCGGCGAAGGTCGAGGCGATGCTCGGGGCCACGCTGCGGTGGCGCCAGGCGATCACCTTGCCGTTCTTGTCGAGCCCTGCCTCGATCCGCTCGACCGAGACGGTGTGCAGGAAGTCGTGACGGACGTCGTCCTCGCGCGTCCATTGCACCTTCACCGGCGCGCCGAGCTCCTTCGACAGCAGCGCGGCCTCGAGCGCGAAGTCGCATTTCGACTTGCGGCCGAAACCGCCGCCGAGCAGCGTGACATTCACCGTGACGTTGTCCTCGGGAATGCCGAGCGTCTTGGCGACGTCCTCGCGGGTGCCGCCGGGACTCTGCACCGGCGCCCAGATCTCCGCTTTGTCACCCTTGACGTCGGCGACCGCCACCGGCGGCTCCATGCTGACATGGGCGAGGTGCGGCAGATAGTATTCGCCGACGACGACCTTGTCGGCGCTCTTCAGCGCAGCGTCTGCGTCACCCTCCTGGCGTACGACGAGGCCCGGTTTGCGCGAGGCTTCCTCGAGCTCCTTGCGATAGGCGACCGAGTCGTATTTGCCGTTGGCGCCGTCGTCCCAGGTCAGCTTCAGCGCGTCGCGGCCCTTGATCGCCGCGCCGGTGTTGCGCGCGATCACCGCGACGCCGCCGAGCGGCTGGAATTTCGACGGCCACGGCCAGCCGCGCACCTGCATCACCTTCTCGACGCCGGGGACCTTCAGCGCCGCGTCCGGATCGAACGAGACCAGCTTGCCGCCGGTCACCGGCGGGCGTGCGATGACCGCATATTTCATGCCTGGCAGGCGTACGTCGGCGCCGTAGCGCGCCTTGCCGGTGGTGATGTCGTGGAGATCGACGATGCTGATCTGGCCCTTGCCGAGATAACGGAAGTCCTTGGGGTCCTTCAGCTTGAGGCCTTCGATGCTCGGCACCGATTCTTTGGCTGCGTCCGCGGCGAGTTCGCCGAAGCCGAGCTTGCGGCCGCTGGCGCTGTGGACGACCTCGTGGTTGACGGCCTTGACCTCGGTCGCCGGCACGCCCCAGCGCTTGGCCGCGGCCTGCTCCAGCATGGTGCGGGCGGAGGCACCGATCTGGCGCATCGGGATCAGATAATGCCGCGTGCTGCGGGAGCCATCGGTGTCCTGGTTGCCGAACTTGACCTCGTCGCCATGGGCCTGCTGCACTTTGACCCTGGACCAGTCAGCCTCCATCTCCTCGGCGACGATCAGCGGAAGGCTGGTGCGCACGCCGGTGCCCATTTCGGCACGATGGGCGAGGATGGTGACGGTGCCGTCGGGAGCAACGGCAACGAAGACGCGCGGATCGACCACGACGCCGTGCGGCATCTTGCCGGCGCCGGTCTCATAGGCAAACGCCTGGCGCGACATCACGGGGGCGGCGAGCACGAAGCCGCCGGTGACGCCGAGCCCCTTCAGGATGCTTCGGCGCGAGACCTTCTCGACCCGAATGTTCTTCTCGAAGCCACGAAGCTTCCCGGGTTTGTCGATGAAATTCATGTCACACTCCCGTCGATGCGAGATGGACTGCGTTCTCGATGCGCTGGTAGCAGCCGCAGCGGCAGATGTTGCCGGCCATCGCTTCGCGGATCTGGTCGTGTGACGGCTTGGGATTCTCCATCAGCAGCGCTGCGGCCTGCATGATCTGGCCAGCCTGGCAGAAGCCGCATTGGGGCACGTTGACCTGGCGCCAGGCCTTCTGGACGGGGTGGTCGCCGTTCGGATGCAGCCCTTCGATGGTGGTCACCTCGCGCCCGGCGACGTCGTTGATCGACGTGATGCAGGCGCGCACGGCCTCCTTGTCGACGATGACGGTGCAGGCGCCGCACAGGGCCTGGCCGCAGCCGAACTTGGTGCCGGTCAGGCCGGCCTCGTCACGCAGGAACCAGAGTAGCGGGAGATCCGGGTCGCCGTCCCAGCTCTGTTCCTGGCCGTTGATCTTCACCTTGATCATGATGGTCCCTCGCTCTTCATAAGCTTGTCGATTGAACATTGCCGACACAGGTCGGCGCACTGCCCGTTTCGTCGTGTCGTCGCATCCCGGCCTGTTCTCCTGCGCGGGCAGATCCCGGCAGCAAGCAGGAATGCGAATCGTGATGTCCGGATGTGCTCGATACCTCCCGTCTTATTCTTGATTGATTGAATTCGCGCGGCATCGTGACGACGCGATCGTAGCAGAGACCGCGCCGGCCCGGCGTTCACAGCCGGGTGTTGTTGAAGGGAAAAGTTGCAACGAAGGTTTGTCAAAAGCAGGGCGCGGCATCACACCCCTGCGCCTGCGAAATGTGCACGACGAAAAAAGCTTCGTCCGGCGGAGACTGCGCGGACGAAGCAGGATGCCTCAGTCGAGGGAGGGAGAACGCAGCGGCGCGGACTTCGAGGGGGAAGTGGGCGGCACTGCGCAGTCATTCAGAGACCAGGACTGAGGAGCTCATCTGAGGAGCTCATGGCGCTCGCGTCTGCCTCGTGCGATGCGGCGGCATCGCAGCGATTTGGTCGAGGGCCGGACCGTCCGGCTCGCTGGCGATGGTCGGGGCCAGCGAGCGGACGGGCACGGCGAAGGTCTGACGGCCTTGTTCAGGCGGCCTTGTCAGGCAGCCTTGTCAGGCAGCCTTGGCTTTCGCCACGTGGGTCGCGATCGCGTCCATCAGCGCCGGCGACAGGCAGTCATAGGGCTCGAGCCCGATTTCCTTCAGCCGCGAGCGGATGCCTGCCATCTGTTCCGGCTTCACGCCGGATTCGATCACGGAGGAGACGAAGGCGGCGAATTGCGGCGCCTGCGAGCCCTGCTCCTGGAACAGCTCGGGATGGATGAAGTCGAGGCCGTAGAACGGGTGGCCCTTGTTCTCGATGCGGCCGTACATGTGGGTGCCGCAGGCCTTGCAGGCGTGGCGCTGGATCACCGCCGAGGGATCGACGATCTGGAGCTTGTCGCCGTTCTCGGTCACGCTGACGTTCTGGCGCGGCACCACGGCGACCACCGAGAAATTCGCGCCTTGCGGCTTCCAGCACTTGGTGCAGCCGCAGGCGTGGTTGTGGGCGACGTCGCCCTTCACGGCGACCTTGACCGGGTGGTCCGTGCATTTGCAGACCAGCGTGCCGCCGGCAAAGCTGCCGCTGCCCTGTTTGACGCCGTTATCGATCGAGGGATGGAGTGCAACAGTCATGGGTCGATCCTCCTTGGGTGTGACGCTTTCGAGCTAGAACACGACGACTGAACGGATGGATTTGCCCTCATGCATGAGGTCAAAACCCTTGTTGATCTCCTCGAGCTTGAGCACGTGGGTGATCATCGGATCGATCTGGATCTTTCCGTTCATGTACCAGTCGACGATCTTGGGCACGTCGGTGCGGCCGCGCGCGCCGCCGAAGGCCGTGCCGCGCCAGTTGCGCCCGGTGACGAGCTGGAACGGGCGGGTGGCGATCTCCTTGCCGGATTCGGCAACGCCGATGATGATCGAGGTGCCCCAGCCGCGATGGCAGGCTTCCAGCGCCTGGCGCATCACGGTGGTGTTGCCGGTGCAATCGAAGGTGTAGTCGGCACCACCGTCGGTTAGGTTGACCAGATGCGCGACGATGTCGCCGGTGATCTTCTTGGGGTTGACGAACTCGGTCATGCCGAACCGGCGGCCCCAATCCTCCTTGGAGTCGTTGATGTCGACGCCGATGATCTTGTCGGCGCCGGCCATCTTGGCGCCCTGGATCACGTTGAGGCCGATGCCGCCGAGGCCGAACACGACCACGTTGGAGCCCGGCGTGACCTTGGCGGTGTTGACGACGGCGCCGACGCCGGTGGTGACGCCGCAGCCGATGTAGCAGCTCTTGTCGAACGGCGCGTCCTCGCGGATCTTGGCGACGGCGATCTCCGGCAGCACGGTGAAGTTCGAGAAGGTCGAGCAGCCCATGTAGTGGTAGACCGGCTTGCCCTTGTAGGAGAAGCGGCTGGTGCCATCAGGCATCACGCCCTTGCCCTGCGTCGCGCGAATCGCGGTGCAGAGATTGGTCTTCTGGCTCAGGCAGCTTTTGCACTGCCGGCACTCCGGCGTGTAGAGCGGGATGACGTGGTCGCCCGGTTTCACCGAGGTCACGCCCGGTCCGATCTCGCGGATGATACCGGCGCCCTCATGACCCAGGATCGACGGGAAGATTCCTTCGCTGTCGAAGCCGTCGAGCGTGTAGGCGTCGGTATGGCAGATGCCCGTCGCCTTGATCTCGACCAGGACTTCGCCGGCCTTCGGTCCTTCCAGATCGACTTCGACGATCTCGAGTGGTTTCTTGGCTTCGAAAGCAACGGCGGCACGTGTCTTCATCGTAAACTCCTCAAATTCTCGCAGGACGCCACGAGGTGGTATCGGTCCTGGTAACCTTCATTTCTTGCCCATGCAGGCGTCTTCCGCCTTGGTGTAGGTCTCGTTCTTCTCATCCTTCTTGGAGGGACGTTGACGGCCCCACGCCTCGTCGGAGCGGGCGCGCAGATAGACGTAGAGATCGTCCATGTAGCAGGCGACGTTCGGGTTGTCGCCGAAGGCAGGCATGACGTTCTCCTGCGCGGTCGAGATGTTCTTGCGACCGGAGGCGACGACGCCGAGGAAGTCGCCGTAGCTCATGGTCTTGACCGAATCCTTCAACGCCGGTGCGTAGGTGGATCCCATGCCGTCGGGGCCATGGCAGACGTGGCAGTCGGAGTGATAGCGGCGATATCCGGAATAGGTGAACCAGTCCACGGTGCCGTCGGCCGAAATCTTGTAGGTCGGGTTTCCTTCCTTATCGAGCCACTTTCCGTCGTCTTCCTTCTTGAGGGCGGTCGGGTCGCCCGGACCGTCCGCAACGGCAATTCCCCCCGAGGTCACGAAGATGGTCGCAGCGATGACAAAGCAGATTTTACGCAAGAGATGATCCTCGAAGGCGTTCGGTGGAGACGAGCCGGCGCGTGGAGTTGATCCACGCGCCGGAGCGACACGAAGGTGAGGCTAGTTCGCCGCTGGCAGCGAGAACACGGTCAGCGTACCGCCGAGTGCCGTGTAGTTGCTGAGAGCCGCGTAGCCACCGACTGCGCCGAGACCGGCGGTCGGATCGGTCAGACCAGCTGCCAGACCGATACCGGCCCAGCCGCCCACGCCGGAGAGCACTGCGACATACTGCTTGCCGCCGTTCTCATAGGTGGTGACGTTGCCGATGATGCCGGAGGGAGTCTTGAACTTGTAGAGCTCCTTACCGGTCTTGGCGTCGACCGCCTTCAGGTAGCCTTCGAGCGTGCCGTAGAACACCACGCCGCCGGCGGTTGCGAGCGCACCCGACCAGACCGAGAACTGCTCCTTGTTCGACCAGACGATCTTGCCGGTCTTGCCGTCCCAGGCGATGAAATTACCCATATGGGTTTCACCCTGCGGCGGATACATCGAGAGCGTCGCACCCACATAGGGCTGGCCCGCGGTGTAGCTCACCTTGAACGGCTCGTAGTCCATGCAGACGTGGTTGGTCGGAACGTAGAACAGCTGCGTGTCCGGCGAGTAGGCTGCCGGCTGCTCGTCCTTGGTACCGAGCGCGGCCGGGCAGATGCCCTTGGTGTTGTGATCCTCGCCGCCCTTTTCAGTCGAGGCCGCGTCGAGAACCTTCGGGCGGCCATAGGTCGGTGAGTTCTTGTCCATGTCGACGCCGGAGGTCCAGTTCACCTTCGGGTCGTATTTCTCGGCGACCAGCAGTTCGCCGGTGACACGATCCATCGTGTAGGCGAGGCCGTTGCGGTCGAAATGGGTCAGCAGCTTGCGCGGTTGGCCGTTGATCGACTGATCCGAGAGGATCATTTCGTTGACGCCGTCATAATCCCACTCATCGTGCGGCGTCATCTGGTAGACCCACTTGGCCACGCCGGTGTCGGCATTGCGGGCCCAGATCGTCATCGACCATTTGTTGTCGCCTGGACGTTGCTTCGGGTTCCAGGTCGAGGGATTGCCTGATCCGTAATAGATCAGGTTCAGCTCAGGATCAAAGGAGATCCAGCCCCAGGTGGCGCCGCCGCCAATCTTCCACTGATCGCCCTGCCAGGTCTTGAGGCTGGAGTCCTTGCCGACCGGCTTGCCGAGAGCGGTGGTCTTCTCGGCATCGACCAAGATTTGATCATCAGGCCCTCCCGAGTAACCGCGCCAAGCCAACTTGCCCGTTTTGAGATCGTAAGCCGTCATGTGAGCCTGGACGCCAAACTCGCCACCGGAAATGCCAACCAGGACCTTGTCCTTGACGACGAGCGCCGCAGAGGTTCCGGTCTCGCCCTTAGTGGGATCGCCGTTCTTCACAGACCAGGCGACCTGGCCGGTCTTGGCGTCGAGCGCAACCAGTGTGGTGTCAGCCTGATGCAGGATGATCTTGCCGTCGCCGTAAGACAGGCCGCGGTTGACCGTGTCGCAGCACATCACCGGGATGACGTTCGGATCCTGCTTCGGCTCGTACTTCCAGATGATCTTGTTCTCGTTGGAAAGGTCAAGAGCATAGACCTTGTTCGGGAACGGTGTATGGACGTACATCACGTTGCCGATGATCAGCGGGCCGCCTTCGTGGCCGCGCAGCACGCCGGTCGAGAAGGTCCAGGCGACCTGGAGCTTGCCTACGTTTTGTGCGTTGATCTGGTTCAGCTTGGAATAGCGGGTATTGGCGTAGTCGCCCGCCGGCATGACCCAGTCTTTGGGATTCTGCGACATCTTGATCAGCTCGTCATTGGCTGACGCGCTGCCGACGGCGAGCATCGCCGCGGAGCCAAGATAGGTCGCCATTAGCACCTTGCGCATAGTCATTCCTCCGTTGGTCTCGTTTATTGTTTCCGAAGCATTGCTTAATCACCGGGCTTCTCGTCCGGCGTCTGCTCGTGCAGGGCGGTCACGTTTGGGACCAGAAACGATGCTGTGCTGTTTCCTCCTCCGGATGAGAGCTACGGGTCCACGTGCAGGAGAGGCCCGTTTTTGTTGTTCCTGCCGCAATCCCTAACGACTTCGTCATCGGGAAACTTGCCCAAGAGGGAAGCCGGTTTGCTTGACAGCGCACGGACGCAAAGTTTTTGATTTTGCAGTAGCGAATTCAGCGGCTTCCGCGCGCCTTCGCGGCGCCTTCGGCGCTCAGGTTCCCCTTGACGGCGCTGCAACTAAGGCGGAGGATTAACCGTCAAGGGTGGCAATGGAACGATCGCGCTCGTTGCAAAAGACCGCTCAAATTCGAGGTAAACGTCACGCAATCATAGCTGAGGGCTCCAGCAGCGCTGGTTGCGATTCGCGTCGAATCTGCAGATGAAACCAGCGGCTGGATTAATGTCCGACACCATTCACACGCTCTCGACGACCGGCCTGACGCCGAAGCGGCAGATCCAGAGCTGGATCGACGGGCTGACAAGCCTGTGTGGGCATTTCGACGTCGATCCGCTTGAGGCGTCCTCGCTCGAGGGCCGCATCGACTACACGAGCGTCTCGCGCCTGAAGCTCTGCCAGATCGAGGTCAGCCAGCATCGCATCGCGCACACGCTGGCGCGCGCCAAAGCCAATGAACACCCGTACATCAAGATCCACTTCCAGACCTACGGCGTGTCCTATTTCGAGCAGGAAGGCCGCCACATCGAGCTGAACCCGGGCGACATCATCGCCTATGACGTCTCGTGTCCGCATTCCATCATCAGCCCCGCCTTCACCCGCCACGACGTGGTGATCGTGCCGAAGGCCTTGCTGCGCGACCGTGGATTCCCGTCGCAGCGGATGCCGGCCTGCAAATTGTCGGCGAAGACCGGGACGGGGAGGATCGCCCATGATTTCGTCCATGCCACCTTCGACGAGGCGGCCAAGCTGTCGGCGAACAGCGCGGTCGGTGTCGCCGATTCGCTGATCGACCTCTTGCTGCTGCCGTTGCGCGAAGCGGACACGATGTTCGACCGCGTCGGGCCCGAGGCAATGTACGTGCGCGCACAATTCTTCATCCGCGAGCACCTGCGCGATCCGGATCTGTGCATCGACCAGATCTCCGCCGAGCTCGGCTGCTCCAAGCGCTATCTGCACATGCTGTTCTCCGAGCGCGGCACCACGGTGAGCGACTACATCTGGCAGGCGCGCTTGCAGAATTGCCGCCAGGAACTCGAGGCGCACGGCGGCAAGACCATCACCGACGTCGCCTTCTCCTGGGGCTTCTCCAGCTCATCGCATTTCAGCCGCGTGTTCCGGAAATATTTTGGCGTGGTGCCGTCCTCGATCCACAAGGCCCAGCAGGGCGCCGCGGCCTCGGGCGAGCATTAGGCGAGCGCCGCAGCCGACGCCGGCCGCGCCGGCGATATCTCTCAGGCCGATATGGCGATGTAGGGAATGCTGGTCACGAGAGCGACGAGCAGCACCGCGTTGCCCAGCATGCCGCTCCAATGCAGCCGGCGCAGGCGGCGCGGGGCTTCAGCATCGCCTGCGTCCCTCGCGCGGAGCTGGTCGTCGATCCGTTGCATGAACCAGCGGCGCCCGTAGATGGCCAAGGCTGCAATCAGGCCAACGCCCATCGCGGCGACCAGGCGACCGTCGAGCAGGAAAGCCAGCGCCCCGATCACGCCGGCGACGCGCATCACCAGAAAATGGGCGTTGAACATCCCACGCAATAGCTGGGCGACGGGCTGGATATCGAGCTTCACCAGCAGGAAGGCGGGCGAGGCCAGCGTGAAATAGCCCATCGGAAAGAGCAGGATGATCATGACGGCAACGGCGACGCCATCCGGTGTCATGCGATCGGCCTTTCTTGTCCGCCGGTGAGGGGGACGGCACCGGCACACAATCATAGCGGGAAAATGCGCTTCCGACACTAGGCTTTGGTCGGATGCCGGGCTCCGATGGGACAGCCCCGCGCGCCGCGCAAGGTTCAGGCCGGCTCGAGGCCGAGCGACCGCGCGCTCTCGATCCAGATCGGCAACTCGTGCTGATACAGGGCATTGGTCTCCTTGAAGCCGATGGCCGGCTCGAGCACGAAGGTCGCGAGAACCTCCTTCACCTTCGGATCGCTGTTGGCGGCGACGCAGAGCGCCGCCAGGCGGTCGACCACCGGCTGCGGCGTCGCCTTCGGCACGGCCCAGCCGGAGAAGCCGCTCACGGTGAAGAATTTCGACGTTGCGCCCTGCTCCGGGAGGGTCTTGATGGCGGGGATCGCGTCGACCTTCTTCGAATGCACGGCGAATACAGTGCCGCGATCGCTTTGCAGAACGGACTGCGCCGCCGTGTAGCTGCCCATTGCGGCATCGAGCGTGCCTTCCAGCATCCCCGTCCACATCGGCGCTTCGCCGCGGTAGTGAACCGGCTCGATGGAAAGACCGTACTGCTTGTTGAGCTCGTTGATCGTCATGTGCGGGGCCGAGCCCGCGCTATAGGTGCCGAAGTTGACCTTGCCGCTCTTGCGGGAGAAGGCGACGAAATCCTCCAGCGTCTTGACCCCGGTCTTGGGGTTCGCGACCAGCAACAGGCCGGCGCCCGGAATGACGCTGACCAGCGTCAGATCCTTGTCCATGTCGTAGCCGGGATTCTTCATCACGACCCGGTTCATGATGTAGGTGGTCGAGATCGAGCACAGGATGGTGTGGCCGTCGGGCTCGGCGCGGGCGACCTCTGCCGTGCCGATCGCGCCGGAGGCGCCGGGCTTGTTCTCGACCACGACGGTCTTGCCGATCTGCTTGGAGATGAATTCGCCATAGGCGCGCGCGAGCAAATCGGTCTGTCCGCCGGCGGGATAGCTGCAAATCATGCGGATCTGCCGCGACGGCCAGCTACCTTGCGCCGAGGCGCCGCGCGCGACGAAGGGCATCGCGAGTGCACTGGTACCGGCGGCGATGAAGTGGCGGCGATCGAATTTTGCGGGCATGATTCCCTCCTGATTTTTGCCGACCCTACTGCATCAGGCTGGGGTGGCAGGCGAGACAGATTGGCGCATTCGACAAGGCCGCGCGGTGCCCATTTGCGTGTCATCCGGGCGATCGGGTCTTCCGCATCACCCGCAGCCAGACGATCTCGGTCAGGGCCACCGCAATCAGGCCGAACGTGCCGCCGATCAGCACGTTGACGATGCGCTCCTCGGCGATGCCGCTGGCGCCGCCGGCAAAGGATGCGGCGAGCGCGATGAAGCAGCAGCGCAGGCCGAAGCCGACGATGTAGCGGGAGAACGAGATCAGGGTGAGGGTGGCCGCGAGAATCGCGATGGCGTAGCCGACGCGGCTTTGCGGCAGTGCAAGGCCCGCGAGAAAGCCGAGCGGCGCGCCGACGAAGGCGCCGATCGCCCGCTGCTTCAGCTTGCCGGTGGACGCTGTGAGGTCGCCGACCACGACGCTTGCGGCCGACCACATCACCCATTGCCCCTGCGCGAGGTTGAAGATCTCGACCAGGGCGGCTGCGGCAAAGACCGCCATGGCGGTTGCCGCTGCGGGCAGAAACCAGTCGGTCGCGGGCGGTCCGAACGAGGTCGCGGCATTGCCGGGCTGCCGCTGGTCGTAAACCTGGATCGCGCAGACGAGCGCCAGCGCGATCGGAGAGGAGGCGATGATCACGCCGGCATGACGCATCGCTTCCGAGGCGCTCACGCCCTCCCGCACCTCGCAGGCGAGATAGACGGCGGGGATGAACACCCAATTGCCGAGTGTGCGGAAATGTTCGCCGTAGCGCGTCCCCGCCACCGCAAGGAAGCCGGCGAGCGCCGTCAGCACCACGAATAGCGGCTTGACCGGAGCAGCAAGGAAAAGCGCGGCAAAGGTGACGAGGATGGCGAGATAATGCCACGCGACGACTTTTGGCGGAAAGTGCTGCCTGAGCGCTGGAATGAGCAGCGAGACCGCGACGGGCCCCAGGTTCAGCAGCGCCGTCTCGCGCGTGATGAAATAGGCGGCGACCATCGGGCCGATGACGATCAGCGCGCGCAGGAGCTCGCCGGTTTTGACTTCGCGGGAGAGGAGATCGCGCAGGTTGGTGGCGGAGGGTGTCGTGGGGGGATTCACGGGGCACCAAAGGGGCGAACGAAACACTATGCATACCACGGAAATGTGGTCGGCACTTTGGCGTGTGGAGCGACGGTCGCGCCACACCCTCGCTGTCATCGCCCGGCTTGATGTTCAGCCCGGGGACATGACCGACGGGTGTTCGGGGACATAGCCGACACTTTTTCCGCTCGCCAAGTCGATGATAG